>JAEKMC010000196.1 GCA_019508115.1 Sphingomonas sp. | reverse complement strand
GTCGACATGCGTGCCGATGCGCTTGCCTGCCGTTCCGGTGAGCCCGAACCCCATCTGTCCGCTGTCGACCAGCGGCACGCCCAGCTTCCGCGCCACGTTGATGTCGATCACCGTGGTCGCGCCCGTGTCCAGGAACAGGATCAGGTCGCGGCCCATCACGGGCACGGTCAAATAGAGCTTGCCGTCGATCGCGCGTTTGAGCGGGAGGGTGACGGAGGCGGGGCCTTCGAACGAGGTGGTTGGCTCCGCCGGCTGGGCAAAGGCGGCCTCCGCGAGCAGGCCGATCGTGCCGATCAGGAAGACCCGCCGCAGCATCTTACTGCTTCTTCGCCCCCTCGACCCGGATCTCCAGCGCCGGCGCCTTCGCCAGCCACTTCTTCGCCACCGCCTTCACGGCGTCGGCACTGACCTCCTGATAGCCGGTCACGCCGGTGCGCAGCAAAGTCAGATAGCGCGGATCGTCGAGGTCGCCTTGCAACATCTGCATCCAATAGCCATTGAGCTTGCGGCGCTGCTCGTTGCCGCTGACGACGGGCGTGATCGCGCGCGCGAGCTCGTCCGCGGTCGGGCCGTTCTTCGCCAGATCCCGCGCGATCTCGCGCGTGGCGTTCTGGAAATCGCCCAGCCGCTCGGCCTTGAGCTGGCTATAGGCGATGAACAGGCCGAAATTCGGGAATACCTCCGACTGGCTGTTGCTGACACCCGGCGTATAGCTGCCGCCTTCGCTCTCGCGGAAGCGATCGTAGAGACGGGTTTGCATGATCTGCGCGGCGACGTTGAAGGCACGCAATTGCTTCAAGTCCTTGAGCGAGCCGGTCGTCGCCCACACGCTGGCGGTCAGCGTCTGGTCCGGATCGCCGCGATGCGTGAGGACCAGGGGCGTGGCCCTTGGCGCGGGCGGCTTCAATGCCAAATGCGAGGAGGGCTCCCTGGCTTGCGGCTTGGTCACCGCCGCGCCGAACGTCTGGCGCGCGGCCTCGATCGCGGCATCGGTATGGATGTCGCCGATGATCAGCACTTTGCGCACCCAGCTCGCAAACAACGGCTGCCAGAAGGCGCGGAACGCGTCGGGCGTTACCGCTGTGGCCTCGGCGCGGGTTGGGAAGGCGAAACGGCGGTCGCCGTCATGCATCGGTTGGCTGGCGAAGGCGCCGAACACCGATTGCGGCGAGGCGTAGACCGAATCATAATTCTGGACGAAGCTGTCGCGGATCCGCTCGAACGCCTTGCTTTCGAAGCGAGGCTCGCGGATCGCGGCGTCGATCAGACGCAATTGATCGACCAATTGCACCGCCGTGGTCGCGCCGGCCCAGGTGAAGGCACGTTCGCCGACACCGAAGCTCAGTCCCAGCCTTTTGCCCGCGGTAGCGCGTTCCAGCGCACCATAATCGAGCGGGCCAACCCCGCCCTGCACGATCGCGGGCGCGGTCCATAACAAGCTGGGCGATTTGGGGTCGAGCGCGGTCATTCCGTCGCCTGCGAGGGCGATTACCAGGATCCCAGCCTGCTCGTTATTGTTGCGGCGCAAGTCGACTTCGACCCCGTTGTCGAACCTGACCCGCGTGATCCCCAGATCGGCGATCTCCGAGCGCCATACGATCTTGCCCGGCGCACCCGGCTGGCCGAGATCGTCGAGGCTGGCATGCTTTTCCTGCGTGCGCGCCTCGGCCTTGGCGGTCCGTGCTTGCGCCAAAGCGGCGGCGAAGGCGTCGTTTCCGCCGTCGATCGGCGTGGGAGTAAGCAGCATCGCGCGCGCCTCGCCCTGAACCACCGCGCGCATCGCCGCGCCGACATTCTCCGGGGTCAGTCCTTTGCGCTCCGTTTCGAACAGGTCGAGCATATAGGCCGGCTCCTCGACCACCTCGCCCGTGCCGGCCGCATTGGCGAGCTGGTTGGCATAAGCGCTCGACGGCGTGGTTGCGGCTCCCGCCGCCGCCGATTGCAACCCGGCTTCGACGATCGAGGCGACCTGGTCGATCTCGTCCTGGCCGGGCAAGGTCGCGACCGCGTCGGCCAGGATGCCAAAGGTCTCGGCCAACGCCTGTTTCCACTGGCCCTCCTTGGGTGCCATCCCGACCAGCATCGTGTCCCCGACATGTCGCTGCTCGCTATAGCCCGCGCCCGCGCCGAGGAAGCTCGCCCCCTCGCGCGCCTTGCGTGCGAACCGTCGCGACAGGATCTGCACCGCGACCGCGCGGTTAATATCCGCGGCCTCGCCGGCGAGCGTGTCGGGGCGATCGTCATGCTGCGTCACCCAACTGAGCGTAAGCTGATTGGGCGCCTGTGGGTCGCTGACTACCGCACTCATCGTCTTGGGTGCGACCGGTTTGCCGTAATCGGGTTCGGCGGGCGGCGTGCCATGGCCGGACCATTCGCCGAAATGGCGGCGGATCGCGTCTTCCAGCACCGCGGCATCGGCGTCCCCGACAATCACCACCGTCGTGCGTTCGGGTCGATACCAGCGATCGTAGAAAGCGCGCAGCCGTTCGGCCGTCGCCGCGCCCAGCGTTTCGTCCGTGCCCGCCAGATCGGCGGTGGCGGCGCGCGTCCCAGCGAAGAGGAGGCCCCTGGACGTGTCCTGGATGCGCTTGGCCAGCGGCGTCTGGCGTTGCGCGCGTTCCGCGGTCACCACCTTGCGTTCGATATCGACCAGCTTGGGATCGAAATTGGCGCTCGACACCATCTCCGACAACAGATGCAAAGCGGTATCCATCGACGCCGGGTCATTCTTTGGCAGGTCGAGCTGATAGAGCGTCTGCGTCAGATTGGTGAAGGCGTTGGTGTCGGTGCCGAACGCAGCTCCAAGCCGCTGCCACACGCGTATGCCTTCGCCGTCGGGCACGCTCCTGGTGCCGCGGAAGGTCATATGCTCGATGAAGTGGGCATAGCCTTTCTCGTCGTCGCGCTCCATCAGCGCGCCCGCATCGATCCGCACGCGGACAGCCAGGCTGTTCGACGGATATTTGTTCTGCCGCACGGCATAACGGAGGCCGTTGGGCAGCACGCCGAAACGCCAGGCCTTGTCGACGGGCAGGTCGCTGCCCTGAAACAACCAGGGCACCGCAGCCGCAGGTTGCGGCGCGGTGGCTATGGGCGTCTTGCTTGCGGGCTCGGCGAAGACCGGAGCGATCAGGGCAAGAGCCGCCACGGCGGAAAGGAGGCGCTTCACGGCAAGCTTCATCTGGTAATCCCCACGGTCCACAGCGGTCTTAGCGAGAGGACAGGGCTATAGCGACGGCTTCTTAAGCCGGGCTGACCGGCGCGTTTACGGATCGGGATATGCGATCGCGACGATCTCATAATCGCGCCCGCCCGCCGGCAGATCGACCCGGCGAACATCGCTGACCGCCGCGCCGCGCAGCGCGCGCGCAAGCGGCGAGCGCCAGCTGATCCGGCCCGCGCTCGCATCGGCCTCATCCTCGCCAATCAGAGTGACGACGCGTTCCTTGTCGTCTTCGTCGGCGATGGTGACGGTCGCGCCGAACCAGGCGCGGCTGCGGTCGCCTTGGGCGGAGGGATCGACGACCTTCACCGCCTTCATCCGGCGCGACAGATGGGTCAGTTCGCGATCGATCTCGCGCAGCTTCTTGCGACCGTAAATGTAGTCGCCATTCTCGGACCGGTCGCCATTCCCGGCCGCCCAGCTGATCGTCTCGACCAGCCGGGGCCGCTCCTGCGAGAAGAGGAGTTCGTAGCGTTGGCGCAGAGCGGCGAAGCCCGCGGGCGTGATCGGCTGGGCGTCAGACATTGCTGTTGCCTATGAACACGGCGTCAAAGTCACCCGGCGTTCCTCTTGCCGAGATAATAAGACAGCCGGTCCTTCTCCGGCGTGCGCGCGCGGTCGGGGTTGAACAGGTCGTAGACCACCGCATTCTCCAGCACCTTCTGCACGTACGTGCGTGTCTCGGTGAAGGGGATCGCCTCGATCCAGTCGACCATGTCGACGCCGGGCAGGCGCGGGTCGCCATTGGCGCGGATGAACTTGTTCACATTGCCGGGGCCGGCATTGTAGCTCGCCACCGCCAGCACATAATTGCCCTGATAATAAGTCAGCATCCGATCGAAGAAGCTCGATCCGATCATGACGTTGTAATCGACGTCGGTCAGCCGTTCCGGGCTCCACGGCAGGCCGAGCTTGCCTGCTTGCTCGCGCGCGGTCGGGTTCATCATCTGCATCAACCCGCGCGCGCCGGCACCGCTCAGCGCCTGCCGATCGAACTGGCTTTCCTGGCGCGCGATTGCGTGGATCATCGTCCAGTGCGTCGCCATCGCCGGCGGCACCGGCACGGTCGGGAAACCGAGCCGGATCGGGTCGCGCGCTCCCGATTTACGGGCGTTGCGTGAGACGATCACCCCCAGATCGGGCCGCTGCAGTGATTTCGCCAGCTCCATCGCCAGCGCATGATCGGTGTCGCTGTCGCAATCCGCCGCGATCTTGCGGATGAACTGCGTCTGCGTCAGCCAGTCGCGCTGCTCGCCCAACAGCCGGGCTGCGCGTACCACCTCGCGATTGGCGAAGGCGGCGCGCGTCTCCGGTGCGATCTCGACCGGGGCAGGGTCGGGCGGCACCACGATCGGGCGGCCCAGCCGTTCGGTCGCGAGTTGGCCATAGAATTGGTCGATATTGACCGCGGCGGCGGTGAAGTGTGTGGTGGCGCCCGCCGGATTGCCCGCCGTCTGCGCCGCGCGGCCTGCCCAATATTCGCCCTTGGCCTGGCTGCCCGGCGTTTGCGACGCCTGGGCATAGCGCCGGAACATCGCCTCCGCATCGAGCGGCCGGTTGAGCTCTTTGAGCGCGGTCGTGCCCGCCACCCAGGCGAGGCTGGTATAGGGATCGCGCACCTTCAGGTCCTGCGCGCGGATATCGGTGCCCGGCGCGAAGGCATGATCGAGATTGGCCGCGATGCCTTCCGCCAGCGACCATTGCCGATCATGCGCGGCGGCGCTGGCGAAGGTCAGCAAGGTCGCGAGATAGGCTTGCGGATCGAAAGCGGGTGCATCCAGCGTCTCGGGCAAGGCGAGGAAGGCGCGTGCATCCGCCTCACGCGCATTGGCGCGCAGCCACAAAGCGCGATCGATGATGAAGCCCGCGTCATGCTGCGCATCCGGCCCGACCGCAGCTGCCTGGCTTGCCGCGTCGGCGGCGTTGGTCTGGAAGGCGAGCCGCGCCGCATAGATCGGCCGGCGCTGCGCGCTCACCAATGCGAGCTGGCGCGAGGCGGCGGAGGCGGCGCGCGCCCATAGCAGCACCTCCATTCTCTGATCCTGTTCGGAGGGCGTGAACTGGCTGCCGAATCGGCTCGTCAGCCGCGCCTCGTCGTCGGCGGAGAGCGGCCCCATCGTCCACGCCGCCGCCGCGGCGGTGCGCGCCTTATCGGTCTGGCCGAGCGAGGCCAGCGCCTCGGCATAGCGCACCCGTCCGGCGGCGCTCAGCGGCGGGAAGGTATCGAAATATTGCGCGACCAAGGTCGGGTCGCTCTGATCGGGCAGGATCTGGCGCTCGGCGGTGCGGCGCATGCCGGGCTCGCCCGGCCAGCCGCGATGCGAGATCAGGAAACGCGCATAATCGGCGAAGGGCAGGCGGTCGCTCTGGCGCAGCCTGCGGGCCACAGCGGATCGGTCCTGGGCGGACGCGCCGGCGCCGTGATGCCGCCGCCGCCATCGCCCTGGTCGGCAAGCATGAAGCGCGGTCTCACCGACTGGCTGGTGAGAGTCGCGGCCGCCGCTGCGACCGAAAGCAGCACCAAAGTCGCGGGAATGCATTTGCGAACGCTGGACAGGCGGCTATCAGGCGCCCCGGGCCGACGATTGTTGTTGCGCTACATGCGCCCAATATGGCGCTCCGAACGCGGAAGGTGAAGGGAAAGCGGATGTTCAGCGGGTCGATTCCTGCCCTGGTCACGCCAATTCGTGATGGTGTGATCGACGAGAAAGCGTTTCGCGCGCTCGTAGACTGGCAGATCGAATCCGGTTCGTCCGCGCTCGTGCCCTGCGGCACGACCGGCGAAAGCGCGACCATGACGATCGAGGAGCATGACCGCGTCGTCCGCGTCTGCATCGAGCAAGCGGCGGGCCGCGTGCCCGTGATCGCGGGTTGCGGATCGAACGACACCGCGGTCGCGCTCCACCATATGGAATCGGCCAAGGCGGCGGGCGCCGACGCGGCCTTGATCGTGCCGCCTTATTATAACCGCCCCAACCAGGAGGGCGTGCTCGCCCATTTCCGCGCGCTCGCCGCCGGATGCGACCTGCCGATCATGCTCTATAACGTGCCCGCGCGCACGATCGTCGACATTTCGGTCGAGACGATGGGCGAATTGGCCAAGCTGCCGACGGTGATCGGGGTCAAGGACGCCACCGGCAACGCCGCCCGCGTCTCCGCCCAGCGCGAGGCGTGCGGCAAGGAATTCATCCAGCTTTCGGGCAATGACGACATGGCGCTCGGCTTCATGGCGATGGGCGGGGTGGGGTGCATCTCGGTCACCGCCAATGTCGCGCCGCGCGAGTGCGCCGATTTCCAGGACGCGATCGCCGAAGGGCGATGGGACGACGCGTTGACAATGCAGGACCGGCTCTATCCGCTCCATGCGGCCTTGTTCACGGATGCGTCGCCGGGGCCGGTCAAATATGCGATGAGCAAGATACGCCCGGGCTTCCCGACCGAACTACGCCTGCCGATGACCCCGCCGTCCGCCGCGAGCCGCGCCGCGGTCGATGCGGCGCTGGCGCATGCGGGAATCATATAGACGGAACGAATAGCGGCGCCCGACAAGCGCCGGGCGCCGCTTCAGCTCCGGGCCTGGAAATACGTTGGCATCCATTGGCCGCGGCTGCTCTGGTGCTGGCTGGGCTGACGATGTTCGTGCCGGCCGCGACCAGGCTGTTTAGCATTGCGCCGTGGGCAGTCAGATCAGCAGATGATGAAGGCGACCCCGTACGCATCGGAATTCAGTCTATCGGCGGCATGACTCCATCGGTTCGTCGCATGATCCGCCCGGATCGCCCGTCCGGCAAATAGTCGACCGGGCGTTATTCATGTGACGGACAGGTTAGCCCAAACACCCAGGCCAGACGGGGTGGTTTGGAGAGGAGTTTCTCGATGCGTATCATTTCAAAGGGCTCAGGCGTTGGTTTCCTGCTGGCCGCGTTGACTGTGTCCGGATCGGGCGCGGTGTTTGCGCAGCAGCAGGAACCGTCCGACAGCAGCATCACCGTCAATGGGGTGAAGACGGTAGGGCCGGAGATCAAGGGTGTCATCACCGCGCGCAACGACGACCGGATGAAGGTCACCGCCGCCGACGGCACCAGCACGATCATCGCCGTCAATGACGCCACCCAGATCAGGACGAGCGGCGGCCTGTTCGCCGTCCATAGCAAGATGGGCCAGGATGCATTGCTCAATGGATTGCCGGTAACGGTCAAGACCTGGCATGCGGGCGATGGGCAATCGGGCGCCGAGCTTGTGGCGAGCCGGATCAGCTTCCGGAACAGCGACTTCAGGACCGCGAGCATGATCCGCAACGGCACCAGCCAGCGCTTTGAGGAACAGACCGCGGCGACGGAAAACCTGCGCGGACACCTCGGCGATATCGACAAATACAATATCAAGAGCACGACGGAGGTAGCAGGACAAGGCCCAGCTCTGCAACACCGCAAGCACGGCCCAGGCGCAGGAGAACGCGCTGCTGCTGGTGGTCGGCTATACCGATTCCACCGGTGGCGACGATCTCAACCAGACGCTGAGCGAGAAGCGCGCCGGCCGCGTGATCAACTATCTCCAGCAGGCCTGCGGGTGGAAACCCTATCGCATGCTGACCCCGACGGGCATGGCCAAGGCGGACCCGGCGGCACCCAACGACACCCCCCAAGGCAAGGCGATGAACCGCCGGGTGGCGGTGAACGTGCTGGTTAGTAAGAGCGTGGATGGGTTGTAAGAGAGCGGCGTCGCGTAGCGGCCGGATAAGCTTTAAGCAGATGTGGTTCGGACGCTGACGAATGGGTCGGGAGCGGTCAGCTTTTTCGCTCCCGACCAGAGTCGATTGATGAATAAAGTATTATGTCCCCGAAATTGATGTTCCCGTAATTTCCGGCATTTTCACTTGGTCATGACGCCGTCGCGAAGCAGCGACTCCAGATCCTTGTTGAACTCCGCGCCCTTGTCGCAATTGGTGAAAAACACATAGCCGAGCCGCTTCTCGCGATAAAACATGAAGCCGGACTGAAAGCCGCCATTGTTGCCGCCATGCTCATATTCGATGCCATATTTGGTGGGCTGCATGGCGAAGCCCAGGCTCCAGGCGGTGTCCCCGTCGCTCACGCGTGATGGCGCGTCAGCGGGAAGCTCGACCTGCTGTTTGAGCATCTCGTCGATCGTCCGTTTGCGCAGCCCAGTGCCGTTCATCACCGCAATCAGGAAATGCGCGTAGGACACCGCCTCGGTATGCAGACCGCCGGCGGCGCTGAAGCTCTTTGAATTGTCCGACGGCAGCCCCGCCGGCCAAACCGCACGATCGGGCTTTCCGCCCACATAGCCCGTAACCTTATGGTCGTAGAGGAACGGGTCCCATGTGAAATAGGCATATTGCATTCCGACCGGACGTCCGACCTCGCTTTGGAACAGCCTGCTCAACTGCTCCATATCCACATGGGAATTGTGCGCGATAACGCGGCTGAGATAATTGTAAGCCTCTCCAGAATAATAGAATTTCGAGCCGGGATCGAACTTCATGTAGAAGTCGCCAGACTTCACTTTCCGTTCTGCGGGAGCGGGATCGAACCACCGCCAATTGGGAAAGCCGGTCGTATGGTCCAGCACCATTCGCGCCGTGACGCCCCGGTATCTCGGCTCGATCTCGAAATCGAGGTCGGGCAGATAGAAGAATAAGGGCCGGTCGAGATCGATGACCCCTTCCTCGGCCATGCGCATCGCGAAAAAGGCGAATACCGGCTTCGACAGCGACGCGGCTTCGAAGATGGACTGGCCGGTCACCGGGATCCGATCTTCGACGTTCGCCAGCCCCAGCGCGCGGTGGTACACGATCTTTCCGTCGTTGATCACGGCGACCGACAGGCCGGGCATCCCGAGCGTGTGCATCCTTTCCTGGATGAACCGGTCGAGCGCCGCTTCGTCGATGTGCTTGCCACTCGCCGTCTCGATCGAGCGCACCTTTTCTGGTCCGGCATCGGCAGGCGCGCCGGTCAGACAGATCGTGGTCAAGCACACCGACAATCCGGCGCGGGCCAAAGCCTTCTTCATGCCATCTCCTATCGATCGAGCGGGGTCGCGGCCGAACCGGCTTTGAACGCTGCCGCCGTCATCATCAGTACCCGGAAGCGCGCCTCAAACGGGGTCTCGCGTTCATAAGCTTCCTTGGTCTTGTACGCGATCACCGTGCCCATTGCCGGAAACACCGTGATGCTTTGTCCGAGCGATCCAAGCGCGGAATAGCCGCCGACCATCTTCGGGTCGGGGGCTTTCTCCCATAGCCACCACATATATCCGTATCCAAGGCAGAAGGGAGCGCTACGATAGGCGGGAATGTGCGCGTTGACCTCGGCACAGGAGGTCCGGGGCTTGACCATCTCGTCGACCCACCGGCTGTCCAATATCGTCTTGCCCGCCCATGTGCCGTGGTTGAGCATCAGCAGCCCGAGCCGCGCCATGTCGCGCGTCGAGATCCACATCGGATAGGCGCCGTAGCGCGAGAGCTCGGGGTGCGATTCCTTGTGCTGTTGGGCGCGGTGCCAATCCTGCATTTGTAGCGGCCGCGCCAGCCGCTGATCTACCTCGTCATAGATGTCGCGGTGGGTCTCATGCTCGAAAATGTAGCCCGCCGCATTGAAATCCCAGTTGCTGTAAAGCCAATAGCTGCCGGGAGCGACGGAACCCCGGGTGGGCGCATTGTCGAGATAGTCGCCTGGATTGCTCGCCGCATGAAAGACACCGGATCGGGCTGAAATGACGTCGCGGATCCTGGCGGTCTTCTCGATCGGCAGCAATCCGCCGACATCGTCCATCCCGATCTGGCCGATGGGCTTATCAATGTTGATCTGACCCGTTTGAACATAGCGCCCGAACAGCATCGCAAGGATGCTCTTCCGGCAAGACGCGATGTAGCTATTCTCCTGAACGTCGCCGTATTCGAAAATCACCTGTCCACGGAACACGATCATAAAGCCGGTGATCTGGGTATCCTTGACCAGATAAGCACGCAGCGCATCGAGCTCCGCCCTGTTCCAGCCATCCTTTTCCGGGTGGATGTCATATTGCCAGTGCGCGCCGGGAACGGCCTCGGAAGGGCGGGTCGCGGCCACCGATTCCGTTGCGACCAGGGAGAGGAAAACGCCCAATGCGGTCGCCCGCACGCGACAAGTTCGCCGACGCTTTGCTTGCCGCGACATGTGCCCTCTCCCCTAGGCTCGAAGTGACGCTAGCCGATTAGATAATCGGTCGACAAGGCACGGGCGAGAGAGGGGTGATTGGTGTAATGGAAGCGACGCTGCAGGATATCGAGGAGGCGGGGGAGGGGCTCTCCAAATGCGCTTATTTCCGCGATAGTCCGCCAGCCCTTCAGGGCTTGAGCCGGCATCCCTGTAGCACGCGCACCGGGTTGCACCGCGCCATCTCGCCGCCCGGCAAGGTGACCGTGAAGCCGAGATGGTCCGGATCGGGGGCGCCGGGATAATAATCGGTGCTGACGGCCTGGGCGCCGCTTTCCATCGCCGCGCGCGCCTTGCGGAGGTCGTGATGGCGCGCTTCCTCCGTGTTGGCGTCGGTGCGCGTGCGCACGATCACGCCCTGTTTCACCCATCGGCGAATGCGAGCGCCGTCCACCAGTGGATCCTGCACGATCTGGATGGCGGATTCGGGCTCCGTATCGGGATACCAGCCGAACATGGCGCGGCCCGCGAGCGAGGGGTGGCCCTGCCGGTAGACCTCCGAGACGGCGGTGCGCACGTCGAACAGGATGTAGATCCGGCCGCGTGCCGCCTCGAGGCTCGGCCAGCCGGCGGAT
>JAEKMC010000092.1 GCA_019508115.1 Sphingomonas sp. | reverse complement strand
AGGAGTTGGTGCAGCCAGAAAGCGCCGTCGGGGTCGCGCTTCCGTTTTTATTAAACGGATCGGTCGAGCCCCCACCGCAATATCCGTTGAAAATGCCGCCGGTGATGCCGAACGACGTTACCGACGCAATCTTGCCGTTGATGAATTCCGGCCCCCCGGAGTCACCGGGAGAGGAATCGGCCTCTCCGTTTATTCCTGTCTGGGTGAGCCCGAGATTGCGGCCAAACACGTCGTGCGCGGTAGTGCCGTCATCAAAGTCCGAAAGGACAACGCCATGCGACACATCCGAAAAAAGATCGTCACCGTAGAGTTCGTAAAGATTGGTGCCGGTCCGCTTCTCATAATCGCTGGTTACGCCCCCGACATCATGCCCGGATCCGATGTCGCCCGAATGGTCGGCATTGTCATATAGCGGATTGAACGCCCAGTCGCTGGCGCTGATGGTCACGACATCGGCGGCATGCCGCTCGCCGAACGACGGCAGAAAGAAGGTGATTCCGGTAACCGGATCGGCATTTCCCGCCTCGTCATGGTCGTAGAGGCAGTGCGCCGCGGTGAGCACGGTCGTGGAATTCACCAGCGAACCCGTACATAGCGAGCCAAAGCCGGTCGTCGCCGTCGAAACGTGCGAAACGAAAAGGCTGCCTACGCCGCTATAACCGCCATTGCTGACCAGGGCGGCCTGTGCCCCGGCAACACTCGTATAGGTCATGTTCTTCTGGGCCAGGCCCGTGATCGAATAGCTCGCAGCGCTCGCACCGGTAGCAACCAGTCCGAGAGCGGTCGTCAGGATCAAAAAACGAGTCGCGCGCATTGTACCCCCTTTGGGTCAAACCCGTACGTTGCGGCGATTCAGCGGAATGCTCGCTGCGCCGCATCATGAAGACTGTCAGCGATCTCATTGGGTTGCAATGGCAGTTAATCGAATATTCATGCTTTTTCGCCCGCGCGGCGAGCAGTGTGCTATAAAGGCCTCATGTCCATTCTGCTGACGGCTCTGGCGCTTTCCGCGAGCGGTACGAACGCCTCCCCGGCGGTCGAGCATGAAGCGGCCGAGAATAAAAAGGCGGCCGCTCCAATATTGCAATGCCGCGATGAAAGTGGGCGCTTCCGCCTTGGATGTTTCCCGAAGGGCACGGTCAAGATAATGCCTGAGCGAGGCATTCATGGATCGCATCCGGTGATTAAAAAGGCGCCGCGTCGGCCTCGCTAAACGTCCGATTCATCGCGGCGCTAGGGGTGCCGCCGACCATAAGCCGAAGGCCAAGTCACGAAACGGCAACAGGCACTTCTTATAAGGGCGGAATTAGGAGCCTGTTTGGTGCCCCGAAGGGCGCGTTCCCAAGCAGGGTCTAAACGGGGAGCCCAGGCCATGTTCAGGATGATCTTTGCGATCGTCGTCAGCGTCATGGAAAAGACGCCCCGGCGCTAAGGGCTTCAATATCTTCTAAGGCGGTCGATAGAAGCCCGGCCGACCGGCAGGATGGCTATCGGTGAAGCGCCTCCCGGCCTTTGGCCCGGCAGGCATCGATCAACACCATCGTCGCTATCGCATCCGCGCCGCCGGTGAGCGGCGCGAGCTCGCCATGGAATACCCGCACCGCATGGCCGAGCTGCGCGGCATAGGTGGACGGGCCGCTCGGCGCTTCCTCGATCCTGCCCTTCGGCGTGGTCAGCACCAGGCTCCCGCCATGATGCGGCGACACGAAGCGGTTCATGCGCAGCGTGCCATGGGTTCCCTCAAGCTCGATCCAGTCGTTGCGCGGCGCCAGCATCGAGCAGCGCATCCAAGCCTCGACCTCGCCGAAGCGAAGATCCGCTTCGAGCGTCGCGTCGACGCCATCGATCTGATCGCTTGCCGCCGACAGCACCTCGCCTTCGCCGAGCAACGTGCGAAAGGCATGGAGGACGTAGCAGCCGAGATCCATCGTCCCGCCGCCACCCATTTCGGACATCCAGCGCAATTCGCCGGGGGATCGCGCGATTTCCGCTTCGAACTCGCCGCGCGCGCGCACCACGCGCCCGATCGCGCCGTCCTTCACCAGCAACTCGGCGCGCTCGAACAGCGTATGGAAGCGGTAATGATAGGCCTCGAGCGCGGGCCGTCCGGCGGCATCCGCGGCCATGACGATCGCGCGCGCCGCCGCCGCATCGAACGCGAACGGCTTCTCGATCAGGAGCATCTTTCCCGCCGCCGATGCGGCACGGCACGTGTCGAGATGGACCGAGGGCGGCAGGCCGCAATAAACGAGGTCGACATCCTCGCGCTCGACCAGCGCCTGGTAGGAGCCGACCGCCGCGGGAATGCCGTGCTCGGCCGCATAAGCCTCGGCCTTGGGCAGATCGCGCGCGCCGACGGCGGTGATGACCGCGTCGGCATGATCCGCCGCCGGCTGGATGATCGCGCGCGGCGCGATCCGGGAGGCGCCAAGCAGACCGATCCGCATCATATGCGCCAGCTCCCGTGGATAGTGGCCCCGGCGGCAGGCGTCACGCCCGCCCGCCCGCGGGCCATGTGAATGAGAGGCGTTCCAACGCCCGGTCGATATATTGGCCGCATGTGACGCCGGCCATGGATTGTGCGCGACGCGCGCGTCAACCCGCCATCCTCATGTCCGCGTTCTCTGGATGCCGCCGTTGGCGATGACCGGCAGCTCGCCGTCAGCGAAGCTCGATCGTGAGAGGTCGCAATTCATGGACCGGCGCGAGCCGTGCGCGGATGGCGCGGACATCGGGACTCCAACCCGTGTTTTCGCCGTGTGTGGCCAGTTGCGAGGACAGTGCGTCCGCAGAGGCTTGAGCACGGACGAACAGGCTGGCTTTGTCGGCGCCGTCAAAATTGACAGCTGCCCCTTGAGGACGTCCTCACCTGCGCGAGCTGGAAAGCTACGGGCAGGCTGGCGGCCGCGGCAAAATAGCCGTCACCGAAGTGGCAGGATGCATCGCTCGCGGTCGTCAACGCGTCGGGCGCCCCGATCCCGGCCCATGTCGTGGCAGCGGCGCTGGCCTGATAAGGCGGGCGACAGCGCAACCGCAGCTCCCACCAGCCCCAATATTCTCCATGCCGCCTTCAGTCGGGGTCACGCTTGTGCGCTCGATCTCGGGTCATCGCACCGTAACCCCTGCGCCGACACCACGCCGGCCCCGCATCGCCGAACCAATCAAGCCGAAGCCGCCGACCATCAGTGCCCAGCTTGCGGGCTCTGGCACTGTCGACCCGGAAGGTGAACCAATGGCGGATTCGGGCAAACCTACGAAGTGATAAAGTTGCGCGAAACCGCCTTGGATAGCGAAAGTGGGATCCACAATTGCGTTGGCGAAAGCCGATCCTCCTTCCGTGGGGATATAGCTCATGTCGGCAAAGGCCTGCGCGACTAGTTCGAGGCTGTAGGCGTGGCCGGTCTGGAGATAGAAAAGTTCGTTCACATCAAATCGTTGACTGCCCACTTTCCCGTATTCGAAATCGACCCTCCAGTAGCTCGCCACGCCATCATGACCGAAACCGAGCTGAGCGACGGCGGCCCCGCCACCGGTTATGGAAATTCCCCCCGTGCCCGTCAGACTCACAGGGATCAATGCATCAGGATCGGGCCCGTCGATTGTGAAAACATAGTGCAGAGCCGACGCCCCCGTCAGCTTGGTGGTGTATGTTTCTTGGCCCAGCTGAGGCATTCTCAATGACGCGCTTGCCGCTACGGTTCCGCCAAACGAGTCATCCGAACTGGCACTGACCAACCAATCAGTGCCGCCCG
Source organism: Sphingomonas sp. (assembly GCA_019508115.1). Lineage (GTDB taxonomy): Bacteria > Pseudomonadota > Alphaproteobacteria > Sphingomonadales > Sphingomonadaceae > Sphingomonas_I. Next base: position 14,040 of record JAEKMC010000092.1, on the reverse strand, counting down.
CGGATCGGCCGACCCCCGTAGAGCCCGAGCTTTCCAAAGCGAATGGCCCGCCGGACACCCCTACTCGCTGGCCGTAAACCTGGGCTGAATAGTGCTGGGAAAGACCCGCCTGTGCCTGCGCGGGGGCACCGATCGACAAGGGCAGGCCGATGGTGAGAACGGGAAGGACTGCCTTGCGGGTCGCCCGAAGGGCGATACCCCTGAATTTGGCATGCCTCTGCATCCCTGTACTTGAGCGGTCGCGACCGTCGGTCCTGATCGTCATTATTCATCCTCCTTTTGTGCACAGATTTCGGAAACTTGGCTCCCGGCCTTCCCACGCCTCCCGTGAGTTTCCGTGCCGCGCGATCAGAAGCCCCGCCCGCACCAAATCGTCCGCGATCAGCGCATTTGTGGACACGCCCTGTCAGATACATAGGCCCGGCTCGCGCCGCGTCCGCCAAACGGTGGATGCGGTTAATCGAACTTCATCATTTTCGGCTGGGTTGGATCAAACGGCGTGGACAAATCGTGCCCGCTCCCGCCGGCGCATCATGCCGCCCATAAGCCCGAAGCCGCCGACCAACCAACATGCCTAGCTTGCGGGCCCAGGCGCTGCAGGCACGGAGGGGCCGTTGAGATCTATGATGTTTGAGAATCTACTTACCAACAGGTCCTAGGATGACCTCGTTTGGCCGGAGAGGGTCTTATAATCGGGCTTCGCTCCCGCTTCCGTCCAATAACGCACAAGTCCGGCTTCGCGGATCAGCCGTTCAAACCTTGTGTCCGCCCGCATCGCCGCGGTGGAGGGGGCGAACAGAAAGTGGGTCAGGCGTTCGCGCCGCGGCGTGTAGGTTCCCTGCTCGGGCGTATAGCGAATGTCGGGGACCTCGAAGCCACGTCCAAAACAATAAGCCTCGGCCATGGCAAAGGCTTCGTCCGTGCGTCCGAGCGCCGCGGCGAACTGGACTGCATTCTCCGCATAGCCTGCGCCCTGTCGGGCTCTCTCCGATTGTTCCCGCATTACCGCGTCTACCGCTGCCCGCGTGGGTGCTTCCATTGCGTGCGCGACCCGCAGGACGGAGTCGAAATCGCTGGCGAGAATGCCGGTCGGGCGCCCCTCCTGGTTCTCGCCGAGAGCGATCGCTTCCTCCGCCCGGCCCGAAAAGAGCAAGATATAGAAGCGGGTGAACCAAAGACCGTAATGGGTCGGGAAGGTTGCCATTGCTTCCGCTACGAGCTGATCGGTTTCCTCGACCTGGTTCGCTGTCCACAGCGCTCTTATGCGCGCGACATAGAAGCCCGGTGTCGGGTTGGCGAGTTTCTGCGCAATCCGCTGATACACCGCCGCAGCCTCGCGCGCGCGGCCTACGGCAATGATGGTCAGCGCCAGCAAGGTGAACAGGATCGGGTCCTCGGGACTGCTCAACAGCGCGTGCCGCAATCCACGCTCCGTTTCGAACCACCCGCCGAAGCGCGGCGCGAGCAGCGCCAAGGCTGCCTGCGCACGGGCGTTGTCAGGCTCGATGGCGAATGCGTGCTGCGCGGCAGCCGTCGTTCGTTCCCGTAGCATCACGCCTTCCCGGCTCTGGCGAAAGGGCGCCGTGCTCGCATAGGCTAAAGCCAGTCCGCTCCATCCGTCCGCATAATCGGGCCAAAGCGACACGACGCGTCGATAGAGTCCAATCGCCTGGTTCTGACCCTCGCGGGTTTCCTGGCGCAGTGCGATGCTCGCCTGCTCCATGAGCGCTGACCCGGGCGCGGGCAGGCGGGAGCCTGATCGTGGCGAGGGCCCGAGAAGGAGATAGCCGGCCGCTCCCGCGCCGAGCAGCGCGAGCGCTCCGCCCATCCACCTCCGACGCTCGAGCAGCATATGCGCTGGCGTGAGCGAGACGACCGTCCCGCCCTCCATCGGGCGATCGACGCCCGACTGCTCATGCTCGGCAGCCGTCAGGCGGTAGCCGACCTGCCTCACCGTCTCGATGCAAAAATTTCCCCCGCCGATTCCGTCGGCGACGCGGCGCAGCAGGGCTATGACGCGATTGATTGCATCTTCCCCGACGATGCGCCCACCCCAGCATTGGTCGGTCAGGTCACTGCGGCCAAGGATCGCGCCAGGAGATCGGCCAAGCGCCACGAGCACCTTCATCACACGGGGTTCGAGCACTTCGCGCGCACCATCGTCGCGGACGATTTCCCGCCGCGATGGACGGATGGAAAGGCTCCCCAATCGGAAATCAGCTTCATGCGCCAGATCGACCCCTGCACCGCTCATGGCCGAAGCCTAGCATGAGATAGCGGCTAGATCAGCCTTTCGACGGCAAGTGATCGGCCAATAATCAGGTTCCGATCCTCTCGGGCGATCCGCAAGTCGGCCAAGCTCCAGTCATTCGATGCAGGTCGCATCGGCTGAAAGGATATTCGCGATGCCCAAGATACTCTCGGCCGCGCTCGGTGCGATTGGACTGCTCACCGGCGCGCCGGCCTTAGCGCATGATTCTGCCGTCACGGTTCGCGTCACGGATCTGAATATGAGCGATCCGCACGATGCGGCCAAATTGCGCCACCGGATTGCGTCGGCGATGGAGCAGGTGTGCGGTTCCTACGCCACAGTCGAGCGCGCCGACGAAGACATCGTTACCAGCTGTCGGCGCGCGGCGCGGGCCGAGTTGGAGCACCAGCTCGCCGTGAGACGCATCGCGGGTCAGCAGTTGGCGCGGCACTAACCTGGTCGCCAGACACGCCCCCACAACGAGGCGTGTCTGGCCAAGGCGCCTCGCGCTGGCATTTTGCCGCCCAAAGCGAGTGCGCGACACGGACGCTGCGTGAGCGAAACCTCGACGCCAGGCTCGGCTTCACCTTCTGAATCACCTGAGGAGTGCAAACCCGATGCGACTCCACGCCAGAGATCCATATTGTCCGTTCGCGTGGGTAATCGACCTGCTCAACGCACCGGTTGTGCTGGTTGGGCCAAGCATGCGCATTGCCTACGCGAATCCCTCCGCTGTCGCGTTGATGGCCGCTCGCGATGTGCTGCTCGAGGCGGAGGGGAATCTCGTGGCCCGTTGTTCCACCGTGACGCGGGTCCTGAAAGCCGCCGTCGGCGAGGCGGCGGTGGTACCGGCCGGCGACAGTCGAACGCGCGCCGGAATAGCGGTGCGGTGCGGCGACGATTCCGCCGCGGCCCTGTATGTTTTTCCGTTACCCATTTCCGCGCAATCGGACCCGTCAGCGCCCATTGCCGCGGTGCTTCTCGCCCGGCACGGGGCCTCTTTCAAACCGCCCACGGACGTCGCCGCCTCGCTTTTCGGATTGACGGCAGCCGAGGCGCGCGTCTTCGAGTTCGTAGCCCGGGGCACGAGCGCAATCGAAATAGGTGCGCGCCTGAACATCGCCGGCAGCACAGTGAAAACCCATCTGCTTCGCCTATACGCTAAGACCGGGGCCCGCCGGCAGGCTGAGCTGGTCCAGCTCGCATTTTCACTCCTGCCGCCAGTTGCGGTCTGAGGTTGCCCGCGCACGGCGTATATTAGACGGATTTTGGACGAATGCGCATCCGAAACGAAAGTTGGCGCTAAGTCGTTTAAATCGCTGGTGACCCCTACGGGACTCGAACCCGTGTTTTCGCCGTGAGAGGGCGACGTCCTAGACCGCTAGACGAAGGGGCCAGCGCGAACGAAGGCGCGCACATATGGGGGGCTCCTCGTGCCGTCAAGGAGAGTCTCGGAGTCTGTTTGGGAATGCGCCTTTGGGCGCGTTCCGGCACCAGCCCGCAACGCGCTCTTCCACGCGTTTCCAAACAGACTCTCAGGCCGCCTCGGCTTCGGCGGCCTGCTCGGCCTCGCGCTGCTCCGCCTGCTGGCGCGCCCACATCTCGGCATAGAGGCCGCCATGCGCCACGAGCGAGGCGTGCGTTCCGCGTTCGACGATACGGCCCTTGTCGAGCACGATGATCTCGTCGGCATGGACGATGGTCGAGAGGCGATGCGCGACGATGATCGTGGTGCGCCGCTCCGCGAGATGGCTGAGCGTATCCTGGATCGCGGCCTCGGTGCGGCTGTCGAGCGCGCTGGTTGCCTCGTCGAGGATCAGCAATTGCGGGTCCTTGAGCAAGGTCCGCGCGATCGCGACGCGCTGTTTCTCGCCGCCCGAAAGCTTGAGCCCGCGCTCGCCGACCTTGGTGTCATAGCCCTGCGGCAGCGATCGGATAAAATCGTGGATCGAGGCGCCCTTGGCGGCCGCGATCACCTCGTCCTGGCTCGCGCCTTCGCGGCCATAGGCGATATTGTAGCCGATCGTGTCGTTGAACAGCACCGTATCCTGCGGGACGATGCCGATCGCGCGCCGCAGTGACGCTTGGTTGACCCTGGTGATCTCCTGACCGTCGATCAGGATGCGACCCGCGGTCGCGTCGTAGAAGCGGAACAACAATCGCGCGAGCGTCGACTTGCCCGCGCCCGACGGCCCGACGACTGCAAGCGTTCCGCCCGCCGGCACCACGAAATCGACGTCGTGCAGGATCTGCCGATCGGGATCATAGGCGAAATCGACATGGTCGAACCGGACCGCGCCGCCCTGCGCCACCAGTTCGGGCGCGCCGGGCTGATCGACCACTTCCGCGGGCGTGTCGACCAGGGTGAACATCGCCTCCATGTCGATCAGCCCCTGGCGGATCTCGCGATAGACCATGCCGAGGAAGTCGAGCGGACGGAAAAGCTGCGACAGCATCGTGTTGATGAACACCACGTCGCCGGTGGTGAACTGACCCTTGCTCCAGCCCCACACGCTATAGGCCATGGCGGCGGCCATCATCGCGTTGGTGATGAAGCCCTGGCCGATATTGAGCCAGGCGAGGCTGACCTCGAGCTTGGTGGTGGTGTCGATCAGGTGGCGGACGCTCTCGCCATAACGGCGCTGCTCGACGCCCTCGGCGTTGAAATATTTGACCGTCTCGTAATTGAGCAGCGAATCCACCGCCTTCTGCGCGGCCTCGCCGTCAGACGCCGCCCATTCGCGGCGCAGCCCGATCCGCCATTCGGTCATGGTGCGCGTGAACCAGATATAGACCACCACCATCGCCGCGGTCGCGACGACCAGGCCGGGGCCGAATTTGGCGAAGAAGATGATGCAGACCGCCGACAGTTCAAAGATCGTCGGCGCGATGTTGAACAGCAGGAAATAGAGCATTGTATCGATGCTCTTGGTGCCGCGCTCGACCACCTTGGAAAGCGATCCGGTGCGCCGTTCGAGATGGAAGCGCAGCGACAGCCGGTGGAGATGCGCGAACACCTCCATCGCCAGGCGGCGCGCGGCCTCCTGCCCGACGCGTTCGAAGATGGCGTTGCGCAGATTGTCGAACAGCACGCCGCCGAAGCGCGCGCCGGCATAGGCCACGACCAGCGCCATGGCCAAGCCGACCGCCTCGTGGCCCCGGCTCATATGGTCGATCGCGCCCTTATAGGCGAAGGGCATCAGCAAAGTGATGCACTTGGCGCCGATCACCAGCGCCATCGCGATCACCACGCGCAGGCGCAGCGCGGGCCGATCCTTCGGCCAGAGATAGGGCAGGAAGCGGCGGAGCGCCGAAAAGCCGTTTTCGGGATTGGGTATGGCTTCGGCGGTCGGCGGCATCGCGCTTTAAGATAGGAGGCGTTGCGCCAGACGCAAATGCCAGCCTCGCCCTGAGAGAAAACAAAAAACGCGGAAGCGAACTTGATGGCCGTGGCGACCGCACGATTCTCGGCGGCTTACCGCCTAGAACATTTCGGGAACAAATGCAAGCTGAATGTGCGGTTTGCCTGACTGCGGGGCCCCCTCCACCACGCCTGCGGCGTGGTCCCCCTCCCCCGCTTCGCGCGGGGAGGATTTGAGGTCAGCCCTGGCTGCGCAGCGCCATCAGGTGGGCGAGCTCGGCCTTGAAGCGGCCCAATTCGGCGCCCGACAAGGTCGCCGCCTGGAGGAACTTCACGCTTGCCGGATTGACCGCGACATTGTTGACGAACACCTCGAAATGGAGATGCGGGCCGGTCGAAAGGCCGGTCGAACCGACATAGCCAATCAGCTGCCCGGCATGGACATGCTCGCCGGCCCGGGCGACGATCCGGCTCATATGCGCATAGCCGGTGCCCATATTGCCCGACGCGCGGATCTGAACGTAATTGCCATGGCCGCCATGCCAGCCGGCGAAGTTCACGACCCCATCGGTCGCGGCGACGATCGGCGAGCCCATCGGCGCGCCATAATCGATCCCCTTGTGCATGCGGCTATAGCCCAGCACCGGGTGGAAGCGCATGCCGAAGCTGGACGTCTGGTGGCCCTGCACCGGCATCTTCATGCTGCCGCGGGTCTCACCCACGCCCGCCGCGTCGAAGAATTGGTCCTTGCCGGCCAGCGTCCATTTGAGCAGGCGCAATTCCTTCCTGCCCTGCTCCAGGCCCGCGAACAGCAGGCCGCCGGTCTCGCTCATGCCGTCGGCGGCGCGGCGATGCTCGACGATGATGTCGAACTTGTCGTTGGAATGGATGCCCTGGATCGAGACATGCTGCCCCATCGCGCGCAACCAGGTCTGGATCGCGCTGGCGGGCGCGCCCGCGGCGCGGGCCGAGGACAGCATCGAACCGCCGACCTTGCCCTGGATGCGCAGCGGCGTGTCGTCGACCGCGATCGGCTTGGGCGTGAGCTTGAGCCCGGCGCCGACGCGATCCATCGCGAGCGCGAGATCGAGCCGCGCGCGGAAGGCGAGATGATCGAGCGGACGCGCCACCGATTTGTTGGGGCGACGGCCGAGCGTGAGATCGAGCTTGGTGCCGGGCTTGATATTCGAAAGATCGGTGGTGCTGGCGATCGTCGCCGCGACCGATTTGGCCTCGTCCGCGCCGACGCCGGCGCGCTGGAGCACGCGCGCGAAACCGTCGCCCGTGCCGAGCGTCGCCGCGACCTGGATCTGCGGGCGTTCGGGCGTGTCGGCGAGTTTTTCGACCAATGCCGTCGGCGCCATGCGCCGGCCCGTATCCGCGCCATAAGCCGAGGGCTGAATCGCCTCCGCCTTCATTTCCTGTTGCTGGCGTTCGCCGAGCGCAGGCGCGACCGGAGCCTGGAGCGGCGCGAAACCGGGCGCGAAGGAAAATGCGAGGCCGCAAAGCGTGGTGCAGGTGGCAAGCCCGCGCCACCATTCGCGGCTGCCGATGCGCTGGCCGAGATCGACGACGAGATCGGCCTCCGCCGCGCGCTCGATCCCACGGCGCAGCGCGCCACGATCGAACAGGCCGCCGACGCGCGCGGGTGCAAGCGCGACCGCGCCGCCCCCGTATCCGTCACTTTCCGGTAGAATCTTCAAAACGCCTCGTTCCTACCCTGGCAGGCCGGTCTTGCGCCGACAGGGCGGAAGGACTGTGGATAAGAATGGTTAAAGTCAAACTAATCCCTTGGATTCAAGGGCAAAGGCGCGGCGAACCGAGTCGTTTTCCGGGCGAATCGAGTCGCGGCCGCGCCCGGAAAGCGGGGTGGACGCCCGGCTGAAAAGACCGTGGATCGGGCGAATTGCCGGCGCCGGATCGCCGCCGGCGTGGATCAGCGGATATTCAAACGCCCATCCCCCCAAAGCCCCAATCGGAAGATTCGACTTAGCCCGAACTCGGACCAACAGTTCGCTATTGTATGATATAGTCTGGCAGTTTTGACTCGTGATGCGAGTAATATTCGCCAATAGAATCGGATTCCTGGCGAAAACGATTGTAAAATACTGTTACGCAAAGCGATTTTGCCACACTTCGTTAACCGTTGGCCGCCAAATCCGTTATGTCCGGGCCAAACGATAAATGCCCATCGGTCGCCTCACGGTTTCCCGACGCGGTTCGGCGGACCGTAGGTGGGCGACTTTGCGCGGGGACGCGTGCGTAGGTGCGTAAAGGTCCGCGGTCCTTAGCCTCAAGGCACCGCACGGCAATGGCAGATTCAGGCGGGAGCAATGGCATGGTGGCGAAGTCGCACGGTAAAGTGACGGCCAGAAAGCAAAGCGGAGTCGGCCGGCTTGCCTCCGGTATCTCCTGCACGGCGCTCGCCATCGCCTGCGCCTTTCCGTCGCCTGCCCTGGCCGGGAGCTACACGGCGAGCAATGAGACCGAGCTGCGTAACGCGGTCACAGCGGCAAATGCCGATGCGGACGCCAGTGCCACGATCACGCTGACGGCGAGTTTCGCGGTCTCGGCAACGGCCATGCCTGCACCGACCAAGCCGGTGAGCATCGACACGCAGGGGTTCATTCTCTCCGGCAGCGGTGTCACTTTGAGTTTTTCTGGCGATTACGCGACGGGCATGCTCACGTTCGCGGGCAATCTCTCGGGGAGCGCCAGTGCGTCCACGGGTCTTTTTCTTAGCAATAGCGGAGCGGCCGGCACGGGGCAGTTCGTCAACAATGGATCGATCACGGGAGGTAGTGGCGGTAAAGGCGGCCTAGGTGTCTCGACGGCCAACATAGCCACCGTCACCAACAATGGGACGATAATCGGCGGAGCGCCCACGATCATTCCCGGCTCGACTGTCAATGCAGCGGCCGGCGTGTCACTCGCCACGCGCGGATCGCTGATCAATAATGGTACCATTCAGGGCGGGAACGGCACCAGCGTCGACTCAGGTGCGGGCGTATTCCTGAACGGAGGAATCTTTGCCGTCACGAATAATGGGACGATCCGCGGCGGATCGGACACCAACGGTGTCGTGACCGGCAATGCTGCGGTCCGTGTACGTATCGGAACGCATACCATCGTCAATAACGGAACACTGCAAGGCGGGAACGGCGCGGCAGCGATACTGTCCGTCTCTACCAACACCATGATGGTGACCAACGACGGCACGATCAAGGCCGGAACCGGCGGAACTGACGCGATCGTGTTCGGCTCGACCGCGACCAGCAACGGGACGCTGGAACTGCATTCCGGTTCGGTGATCCAGGGCAACGTGATCGCCAATGCGGCAGGAACCAACGACACGCTGCGCCTCGGCGGCACCGCGAACGGCGCCTTCGACGTCTCACTGATTGGCGCCGCGACACAATATCAGAATTTCGATATCTTTCAGAAGACGGGCACCAGCATCTGGACGCTGACCGGCGCGGGGACGGCGACGACCAACTGGGATATCCAGCAGGGCACGCTCCAGATCGGCGCCGGCGGCACGACCGGCTCGATCATCGGCGACGTGACGAACGCGGGTACGCTGGCGTTCAACCGCAGCAACACGCTGTCTTATAATGGCGTGATTAGCGGCACCGGTGGGGTCGTTCAGATGGGGAGCGGCATTACCAGTCTGATCGGCGCGAACACTTATACTGGCGGCACGACCATCACCGCCGGCACGCTGCAGATCGGCGGCGGCGGTACGATCGGCTCGATCACTGGCGACATCGTCGATAACGGCACGCTCGCGTTCAACCGCTCCGACGCGACGACCTTCGCCGGCGCGATCACCGGCACCGGTACGGTCAGTCAGATCGCCGCCGGCACGGTCACGCTGACGGGCAACAGCAATTATGGGGGCGGGACGAACGTCAGCGGCGGTGGCGGGCTGCGCATCCTTGGCGCCACAATCAGTTCGGGCACCTCATCGGTCATCGGCGGTTCGCTGACCGTGGATGCGGGCGTGTTCAATTTCACAACGGGCGCCGTTCAATCCGCCGCGGGCGTCGCGGGTGTGATCACTGTTCGCAACGGCGGCGCGCTCCATACGACGGGCAACCTGACGCTCCGCAATTCGCCGGTCGGTATCGTGCTGTCGACACTCGACGTGTCCGGCGCCGGGTCGCTGGCGGACATAGGCGGAGGTCTTTTGATTGCGACATCGGGCACCGCGAACGTCAACGGTGTAAACATAACCGGTGGTGGCAAGCTCACGACCGCTGCGGCAAGCACGATGGGCGCAGCCGCGGGCAATAGCACCGCGCCCTTCATCTCGATCACGGGGGCTGGCAGCGACTGGACGAGCACCAGTTCCCTGACGATGACCAACGGACAATTGTCGTTGCTGAGCGGGGGCACGGCGAGCTTCACCTCCATCACCGCCGGATCGGTATCGGCGGCCTTCCCCGCCGCCATCACCGTCTCCGGCACCGGATCCCAGCTCACCACGAGCGGCAATCTGGTCGTCGGCAGCGGCACGGGCACCGGCGCGCTCACCTTGGCCGATGGCGGGCAAGCAAGCGTCGGCGGGTCGATCCTGCTGGGCAATGGCGCGAGCTCGACCGGTATCCTCAATATCGGTGGCGCTGAGGGCCAAGCGGCAGCCGGCATCGGCACGTTCGGGACGACGGCGCTCGTCTTTGGCGGCACCGGATCGCGCATCAATTTCAACCACACCGATTCCGCCTACAGTTTCGCGAGCCTGATCAGCGGCACGGGTGCGCTCAACCAGGTGGCGGGCACGACGATCCTGACCGCCAATAACAGCTATTCCGGCGCCACCACCGTGTCTGGCGGCACGTTGCGCATCAATGGCGACCAGTCGGGGGCGACCGGGCTGACCAGCGTCGCCTCGGGCGCCACGCTTGGCGGCACGGGCAAGATCGGCGGAAGCGTGACGATCGCCAATGGCGGTACGCTGGCGCCCGGCAACAGCCCAGGCACGATCACGATCGCCGGCGACCTGACGCTCAACAGCGGATCGCTGCTCAATTACGAATTCGGCCAATCCAACGTGGTCGGCGGTCCGCTCAACGATTTGACCAAGGTCGGCGGCAATCTCGTGCTCGACGGCACGATCAACGTCGCCGTGACGACGGGCGGCAATTTCGATCCCGGCGTCTACCGCGTGATCAGCTATGGCGGCACGCTGACCGATAACGGCCTGAGCCTCGGCACACTGCCGGTCGGCAGCGTGGTCGCGGTCCAGACGTCGGCGCCGGGGCAGGTCAATCTGGTCAACTCGGCCGGCACCACGCTCAATTTCTGGGACGGTACGGCTGGCCCCAAGAACAACAGCGTCGTCAACGGCGGCAACGGCAGCTGGCAGGCCAGCAGCGGCAACGATAATTGGACCGACGCCACTGCAGCGATCAACGCGGGCTATAGCGACGGCGCGTTCGCGGTCTTTTCGGCAACACCGGGAACGGTCGGCATCGACAATAGCCTGGGCGCGGTAACCGCGTCGGGCATGCAGTTCGTCACCAGCGGCTATACGCTGAACGGCGGCGCGCTGACGCTGACCGGTTCGCAAGCAGTGGTGCGTGTGGGCGACGGTACCGCGGACGGAACCGGCTATACCGCCACGATCGCGTCGGTGCTCACCGGCGCGTCCCAATTGGCCAAGACCGATCTCGGCACGCTGATCCTGACCGGCGCCAACAGCTATGCGGGTGGCACGACCATAAACGGGGGCACGGTCCAGATCGCGGGCGATGCCAATCTCGGCGGTCTGGCGGGCGGGCTGACCTTCAACGGCGGCACGCTGCACACCACGGCAAGCTTCGGATCGTCCCGTGCGGTGAACTTTGCGGGCATCGGCACGATCGATACCGATGCCGCTACCGCGCTGAACCTGGATGGCGTTCTCTCCGGCGCCGGTGCGCTGGTCAAGCAAGGCGGCGGCAGGCTCACCCTCACGGCGGCCGACAATTATAGCGGCGGCACGACGATCGCCGCCGGATCGTTGCAGGTCGGCAATGGCGGCACCACGGGAAGCATCACCGGCAATATCATCGACAATGCCGAACTGGCACTGGACCGGTCGGATACGGTCACCATCGCCGGCCTGATTTCCGGCGCCGGCGCGGTTCGCAAGATCGGCGGCGGCACGACGATCCTCACGAACGACAACAGCTATACGGGCGGGACCACCAATGCGTCCGGCATATTGCAACTGGGCAGCGGCGGCACGACCGGCGGCATCGTCGGCGACGTCATCAATGACGGGTCCCTGGTGTTCGACCGTTCGAACACGCTTACCTTGGCGGGCACGATCACGGGCACGGGCGACGTTCGTCAGGCGGGCACCGGCACGACCATTCTGACCGGCGGCAATGCTTATACCGGGACTACGCAGGTCGATGCGGGCACGCTGCTGATCAATGGTGATCAGTCAGCCGCGACGGGTCTCACGAGCGTGGCATCGGGCGCGACGCTCGGCGGCACCGGCACGATCGGCGGTAGTGTCGCGGTGGCGGACGGCGGCGTGCTGGCGCCGGGCAGCAACGGCGCGGGCACGCTGCATATCGGCGGCAACCTGACGCTGGCGGCGACCTCGCAGCTCAATGTCCAGTTCGGCCAGGCGGGCGTGGCCGGCGGCGCGCTCAACGACCTGGTCGACGTGGCGGGCAACCTCACGCTCGACGGCACGATCAACGTGGCGGTCGCGCCCGCAGGCAGCTTCGGCGCCGGCCTGTACCGCATCGCCAATTATGGCGGCACGCTCACCGATAACGGCTTGTCGATCGGCGCACTGCCGTCGGGATTCGACGCGGCCGTGCAGACCTCGGTCGTCCACCAGGTCAATCTCATCGCCTCCGCCAGCGCTCCTCCGGGTGGCGGCGGTGGCGGCGGCAGTGGTGGTGGCGGAGGCTCGGGCGGGCTGAGCTTCTGGGACGGCGCGGCCGGGCCGAAGGCCAACAACGTCATTAATGGTGGCGACGGCATCTGGCAGAACGGCACCGGCAATGACAATTGGACCTCTTCGACCGGCGCGGTGAATGCGCGCTATGCCGACGGCACGCTGGCGATCTTCACCGCGGCCCCCGGCACGGTCACGGTCGACGATAGTCTGGGCGCGGTGACGGCCGGCGGGATGCAGTTCGCATCCGACGGCTATCGGATCAGCGGCGATGTGCTGACCCTGACGGGCGCGCAGGCGGCGATCCGCGTCGGCGACGGCACCACCGCCGGTACAAGCTACACCGCCACGGTGGGCGCGGTTCTGTCCGGCAGCGCGCAACTGGCCAAGACCGACCTCGGCGCGCTCGTGCTGACGGGCGCCAACACCTATACGGGCGGCACGCTGGTTCAGTCGGGCACGCTTCTGGTCAATGGCGATTCCTCGGCCGCGACCGGCTTGACGAGCGTGGCCTCGGGCGCAACGCTGGGCGGGACCGGCACGATCGGCGGGAATGTCTCATTCGGCAACGGCGCCATCCTCGCGCCGGGGTCGAGGGCGCCGGGCACGCTGACAATCAAGGGCGACCTGTCGCTCACAGCGGGAACGCAGCTCGCCTACGAGCTCGGCCAGGCCAATGCCGTCGGTGGCGCGCTCAACGATCTCGTCAATGTCGGCGGGAATCTGATCCTCGACGGCACGCTCAACGTCTCGGTTCCGGCGGGCGGCGCGTTCGGCGTCGGCGTCTACCGCCTGTTCAATTATGGCGGCGCGCTGACCGACAACGGTCTGACGCTCGGCACGCTCCCCGCGACGGGCGCGACCGTGCAGACGTCGGTCGCTGGCCAGGTCAATCTGGTGAACGGCGCCGGGCTGGCGCTCAATTTCTGGGATGGCGCCGCCGCCCCGCGCGGCGACGGCGTCGTCAGCGGTGGCAGCGGGACGTGGCAGAACCATAGCGGCAACGACAATTGGACCAACGCGAACGGGTCGATCAACGGCGCCTATGCCGATGGCGCGTTCGCGATCTTCGGCGGCACCGGCGGTACGGTGACGGTCGATACCAGCCTGGGCGCGGTCAATAGCGCCGGCATGCAGTTCGCGGCCAATGGCTATACGATCGGTGGCGGGACGCTCACGCTCTCCGGCCCGCAATCGATCATCCGCGTCGGCGACGGCACCGCGGGGGGCGCGCAGTTCAGCGCCACGATCGGCGCGACGGTGGGCGGTACGGCGCAGCTGGTGAAGACCGATCTCGGCACGCTCGTGCTCGGCGGCACCAACAGCTACACCGGCGGCACGCTGATCAATGCGGGCACGCTCCAGATCGCCAGCGACGCCAATCTGGGCGCGGCGGCGGGCGGCGTGACGCTCGACGGGGGCACGCTCGCGACCAGCGCCGACCTGACCAGCGCACGCAACGTCGCGCTGACAAGCGGAAGCGTGATCTCGACCGCGAGCGGCACGACCTTCACGTTCTCCGGCGGC
>JAEKMC010000195.1 GCA_019508115.1 Sphingomonas sp. | reverse complement strand
CCGCCGGGTGACGCCGCACGGGTCGGCTTCGTATAAGGAACGAATTGCCCCAAGCCGACGAAGCCGCGCTCCATCCGTGTCATCCGGTCGAGCAGCTTGATCTGGTCGAGCTTGCATAATTCCGATCCATAGACGAACTGCACCGGCACATCGTCCTCGCGCAGCATCTCCGCGCCGCGCGGGCGATTGACCCAGATCGTGCTGCCCATGCCGCGATAGACGATCGCGGTGCGATCGATGATGGTCTGCCCTTCGATGCGGCCGAGCGGGAGGCAGTCGACCGGCTTGCCCGGCACGCGTGCGCCCAATTGGGCGGCGAGATCGGCCTCGCCCCGTTCCTGCGCCGATGGGCGCGCAAGCGCCGGCGTCGCCGCTCCGAGAAGCATGGCAGCCAGGCCAAGAGACAGGATCCGCATCGTCATCGTCCTTTCCTCAGCCCCCAGGGCAGCCATGCGCTCGGGCGCGTGAACCGCGCCTGAGCGCGCGGGCCGCCAAAATACCTTTCCGGCGCGACAACCATTCCCAGGGCGGGTTCCTCAACTTGTCGCGGATAATTAACCATTGAACGACCCTTTTTGATAGGCAAATCTGCTGAAAACGGTTCCGCGGCGCTTTTCGGTTGCCACGGCTCTCAAGAATAGCCTTAACACTCTGTTTGTAATCTTGTGGATAAGTGCCAACGTGGCTTCGATGCTTGCCCTGATGCTCCCTTTCGCCCTCGCCTTCGGCGGCCTCGCCGTCGTGGGCGCGGTCGCGGGTGTCGCCGCTGCCTTGCTCTGGCGCCGCCAGGCCGCGCCGCGGGGAGCCAAGGCTGACAGGGAAAATGGGCTCGCGCTGCCCCCCGCCATAGCTTCGCTCGCCGACGATCTCCATGAGGCGGTCGCGCGCAACGAATTCTTCCTCGTCCACCAGCCCAAGATGCGCGCCCGTTCGGGCGAGGTGCAGGCGGTGGAGACTCTGATCCGCTGGCGCCATCCGGTCCGGGGCCTGATCGGTCCCAACGATTTCATCGCGCTGGCCGAAGAGCGTGGCGAGATGCGCCGAATCACCGAATGGGTGATTCGCCAGAGCATCGTCGAGCAGGCGAGCCTCGCCGCCTGCGGCCATAACGTCACGTTCAACGTCAATATTTCGGCCCGCGTGCTGCCCGACCGCGATTTCGCCGAATGGGCGCTGGCGACCGTCAGCGCCGCCTCGGGGCCGATCGGTTTCGAGATCACCGAAACCGCGATGATCGCCGATCCCGAAGGCGCGCTGCGCAACCTTCACCTGTTCGCCGATGCGGGGATCAAGATCGCGATCGACGATTATGGCGCCGGTCTGTCGTCGCTGGCCTATCTCAAGCAGCTCCCCGCGCACGAACTCAAGATCGACCGGATGTTCATTTCGGGCCTGTCGTCGAGCCATCGCGACCCGCTGCTGGTACGCTCGACGATCGATCTGGCGCACGCGCTCGACATGGAGGTTACCGCCGAGGGCGTCGATTCGCCCGCGGCGCTCGCTTTGCTGAAAGTTATGGGTTGCGACGTGATCCAGGGATTCCTGATCGCGATGCCGATGGCGCTCGGCGACCTGCGGTCCTTCCTCGATGCGCGCGAAGACGCGACGCCAGAAGCCTCGTTGGGATTCAACTGGTTAGGCCGCGCTGGACGCGCGAGCTGATAGCGGTGCGGGGCTTCTTCTAACCACGTCCGCTGATTGGTTAACAACACATTAATAATGCTTGATAAAGGGTAAAGATCCCGGTAACTATCTCCTCGATACAGCGGCGTTGTGCCTGCTAAACGCGACGGAGACGTTATGTTCAAGGCAACCAAGGTTCTCACCATCACTGCCAGCCTGGCGATGGGTGTGGCCGCAGCAACGCCGGCTTTCGCGTACGAGACCATTCGGCCCGTGAAGCCCGCTTATGAGACCATCCGTCCGGTGGCCCCCGCTTACGAGACCATTCGTCCGGTCAAGCCGAGCTACGAGACGATCCGTCCGGTTAATCCGGGCTATGAGACGATCCGTCCGGTTAGCCCGGCCTAATTTTACCTCCATCGGAATTCGAAAGGGCCGGCTCCGCCGGCCTTTTCTTTTGCTGACATGCCGCTTTCAATTCGCCTGGATTGCCAGCGCCGCATTGAAAGCGTTAATCTCATTCCCTTAACGTAGGGGGATGACGGACAGCGCCGTGATGACCCGGCTCCTCATAGGGATTGCAATCGCGTTCGGCCTGAGCGCGAGCGCCTGCGCCGCGTCCGGGTTCGACCGACGCGCCGCTGCTATTCGCTCGGAAATCATGGTCGATCCGGCGAGAGCTTTGGCCGACGCCGAAAAGCTACGCGCCGAACCTCACGAAGATTCGGTCCGTATTCACGAAATCGCCACGGCGGATTGGTTGCGCGCCGAGGCTCTTTTGGTCTCCAAGCCGACGGACGCCCTCCCGATCATTCGCGGAGCACTGGAATCGCTCCGCACCACTCCCGATGATTTTGCGCTGCGCGGCGAACTCATGCTCGCACGGGGCGGTGTATCAACCGCGCTTAGCCATGTGCAGGACGCGTTGCAGGACTATCAGGACGCGTATCGGCTATTCGTCCGGGCTCGCGATCAACGCGGGCAGGCCAAATCGCTTCTCCTCATAAGCTCGCTCTTCCTGGATGGCGGCGATTATCGCACCGCGCTCCGATATGCTGATCAGTCCATTGACGCTTATGCCGCCGATCCGGCGCTGCTGCTGTCCGCACAGAATAATCGAGCGGTCGCTTTCTCGCAGTTGGGGCGTTTCAAGGACGCTGCCTTCGCTTACCAGGCGGCGCTCAAATATGTTTTACAGGATAGCGCAACGCAGTCGCTCATTCTTCGCAACCTCGCACGCGCGCAGGCGGACGCCGGGCAATTGGATATCGCACGATCGACGATATCGCGCGCATTCGCTCTATCATCTGGTGGCGTGGCTACCAGCGACCGCCCGGCCCTCTACGGTGTCGCTGCCTTTATTGCCTATCGTCAGAACAAGCTGGATCAGGCAGCAGCATGGATCAATCAGGCACTGAGCGGAGCCGCGCGGACCGATCCGGAAACGCAGCGCGATCTGCATCACACGGCCTATGACATTTTCCGGATGCGTGGCAACGACGCGAAAGCGCTGACCGAGATGGAGGCGTTCCGCAAGTTGGATGACGCCCAGCGCGCGCTTACCGCCTCTGCCAGCGCCGCGCTGATGAACGCGCGCTTCAACTTTACGAATCAGGAATTGCGCATCAACAATCTGCGCAACGCGCAGGCGGTGGCGGCTGCCCGTTTCCGCAATCGCATGCAGCTTGCGCTGCTCTCAGCTGCCGCCGTGATCTCCACTTTGCTGCTGATCGGCTTCCTCTCGATCCGCCGCAGCCGCAATCAGGTGCGCGACGCCAACACCTCGCTGTTGACCACCAATGTCGCGCTCGAGAAGGCGCTTGCCGCCAAGACCGAATTCCTCGCCACCACCAGCCATGAAATCCGCACGCCGCTCAACGGCATCCTCGGCATGACGCAGGTGATCCTCGCGGGGCGCCAGCTCGATCCCACGTTGCGCGGCCGGATCGAGCTGGTCCAGGGCGCGGGCGAGACGATGAAGGCGCTGGTCGACGACATTCTCGACGTCGCCAAGATGGAGACCGGCGAGCTCCGCATCCAGGCCGCCGAGATGGACTTGAAGCGGCTGCTGGAGGACGCGGTCACCGTCTGGACGGGACAGGCCGAGACCAAGCGGATCGGAATCGAGTTCGACCTGGATCATTGCCCGGGCAAGATCATCGCGGACGAGGTCCGCCTGCGCCAGATCATCTTCAATCTCATGTCCAATGCGATCAAATTCACCGATCGCGGCCAGGTGCGGTTGGCGGCGCTGGCCGAGACGGATGAGGAGCACGAGACCGAGCGCTTGGTCATCCGCGTCGCCGACAGCGGCATCGGCATTCCGCAGGACCGGATGGAGGAGATTTTCGAATCTTTCCGTCAGGTCGATGGCGGCGTCACACGCCGCCATGGCGGCACGGGCCTGGGCCTCGCCATCTGCCGCAATCTTGCCCGCGCGATGGGCGGCGACGTGACCGCGGTGTCGACGCTGGGAGCGGGATCGGCCTTCACGCTGACCCTGCCGCTCGAGCGCGGGGCGGCGGACGCCGCGCCCGCGGACCGCGCCCCCGCGACGAGCCTAGCTACCGCACATTTGTTGATGATCGAGCCCAATCCGCTCGGCCAGGGCATCATGCGCGCCCTGTTGGCAGGCGAATGCGCGAGCGTGCAGTTCGTGACCGAGGTTGCGCAGGCGCTCGACGCGCTCGGCGCGGGCACGATCGATCATGTGCTGGCCGAAGGGACGACGCTCGGGCTCGACGCGGCCGGCGCGGGCGCGCTGGCGGCCGCCTGCGCCGCGGCCAATGCGCGCTTCACCTTGCTGTGGCGCGAGCCTACGCCCGAACTGCTCGAGGCATTTGCTAAGGAAGGCGTGACGCATGTGGTTGCCAAGCCGATCACCGCGCCCGATCTTCTCTCCGAAATGAATAGAGTCTATGGCATACCAATTGCGAGCCGGAACATTGCGGCATGACGCGCGACGGGGCGGAGAAGCTGTGAGATGAACATATTGTTCGTCGAGGACGACGCGATGAATCGCCGTGTCGTGCGCGACATGCTCACGGTCGCGGGCGCGACCATGGACGAAGCGCACGATGCCGAGAGCGGGCTGCGAATGATCGATGCGCACGAATATGACATCGTGCTGATGGATCTGCGCATGCCCGGCATGGACGGCCTGACCGCGATCAAGCACATCCGCGCGCGCACCGACGAGAAAGCGGGCGTGCCCGTTATCGTCGTCACCGCCGACACCGCGCTCGATATCTGCCGCGATTGCATCGACCAGGGCGCGGACGAGGTGATCCTGAAGCCCGTCGCGATGAACAAATTGTTCGACGCGATCGGCCGCCTGATCGCGCGCGGCAACAGCCGGATGATGCTGAACTAAACCCCCTCTCCCCTTGGGGTAGAGGATACCTGTCGCGCAGCGACAGGGGGGGTGAGGGTGTGCATGGGTGAAATGGATCCATTGCCAGGATCCGTACCCTCACCTTCCCACGCGGCTAACGCCGCGCGGGCCCCTTCCTCTCCCCCAAGGGGAGAGGAGATTTCAACGCCGTTCGGCGAAAAAGCCTCTGAGCTGGCCCGCCGCCTCTTCCGCGCCGATTCCCGGATAGACTTCCGGCCGGTGATGACAGGTCGGTTGCTGGAAGAATCGGGGGCCGTGCGCGACCGCGCCGCCCTTGGGATCATCCGCGGCATAATAAAGCCGGGCGATTCGCGCATGCGCGATCGCGCCGGCGCACATCGCGCAGGGCTCGAGCGTCACCCACAGATCGAACCCGTCGAGTCGCGATTGGCCGAGTGATTCGGCCGCGCGGCGAATCGCGACGATCTCGGCATGCGCGGTGGGGTCATTGCCGGCGAGCATCATGTTGGCCGAGGTCGCGACGATCTCGTCGCCCCGCGCGATCACCGCGCCGACCGGCACCTCGCCCTGGACTGCGGCCGCGGCGGCAAGATCGAGCGCGCGGCGCATCGGCAGGGGCATGGGGAAGGCCATCGCCCCCCTTAGCTCCGTGACGGCTCAGGCGCGAGCGAACAGCGTCGGGCGCAGCACCACCGTCAACGCGAAGATTATTCCGGGGACCCAGAACAATATGGTGAGCAAGGTGCCGACCCAGAATTCGGGTCCGAGCCCGCGCGCGAGAAAAATACCGAGCGGCGGCAGCAGGATAGCCGCCACCACCGACGCCACGCCCGGCCGCGCATTCATCTTATTGCGCCTTGTGGACCGCCACTGTGGGCACCTTCACGGTCTTGTCGACCGTATCGACCTTGGGCACGGCGACCGTCTTGTTTTCGGTGCCGACATCGACGCTGCCGACGTCCGCCTTCACCGTCGGCGCCTGCCCGCCCTCGACCTTCACGGTAGGGAGCGATCCCGAATTGCCGTGCAGGTTTACGAATCCGGTCGCGATGGCGATGATCGCGATCACGACGACGATGGCCAGAATGGTGACGACGGCGCGCATTCTATCTCTCCCATATGGGTTCGCTAACGTGCCTCCGAGCGGGGGGTTGCATGCGGCAGACGGGGTATTTCGTCGCGTCGGACCCATCGTGGGGACCGGTGCAGCGCGGTCAAACGACGCATTTATCCCCATCAACCTTGACGAAACGGCGGGCTGCCGCTATCCGCGCGCTCTTTCCAGAACCATCGATTTCGGGATTTTAAGCGCATGGCGCGTATTTGCGAGCTGACCGGCAAGGGCCGGCAGGTGGGCCACAATGTGAGCCACGCCAACAACAAGACCAAGCGGACCTTTCTGCCCAACC
>JAEKMC010000091.1 GCA_019508115.1 Sphingomonas sp. | reverse complement strand
CGGTCTGCGCCGCCTCGCGCACCGTGGTCGTGATCTCGTCCATCGCCGCCGCGGTTTCCTCCAGGCTCGCCGCCTGCTGCTCGGTCCGGCGCGACAGATCGTTCGACGCCTGGCTGATCTCGCCCGCGCCGGTGTGCACGCCGCCGCTCGCCTGCGACACCGTCGTCAGCGTCTGCGCCATTTCCTCCATCGCGTTGTTGAAATCGGACTTGAGCTTGGCGAACGGGCCGGTCAGATCGACATCGATCCGTGCCGTCAGATCGCCGGCTGCCAGCTTTTCGAGCCCGCTGCCGACGCTGGAGACAAGCAACTCGGTCTGCGCCGCCTTGGATTCTTCGGCCGCACGCAATTGGTCGCGGAAGCCGGACATCGCCTTGGCAAGCTCGCCCACTTCATCGGCGCGTACGTCGACAGGCACGTCGACATGCATGTTGCCACCCGCAAGCTCGCCCATGACGCGGGTCATGCTCGTCAGCGGCTTCGCGATCAGCCGGATCAGCGTGAGGGCAAGGAAGATGGTGCCGCCGAGCGCAATCGTGCTTGCGAGGGCGAGCAGCAATTTGGCGATCGAGAAAGTATGTTCGGCTTGCTTGGCCGTGTCGGCGGCGAGGACCAGCTCCGCGGCCACGAACTCGTCGGCCGCATCGGACGTGGCTTCGTAGGATGCGCGCATCGGCCCGATGAGCGTCGCTATCGCTTTGTCCTTCTGGCCGGCCTGTTCGAGCGTGACCAAGCCTTCGTCAGCCTTGAGATAGGCATCCCACGTGCTCTTGGTCTTCATCAGCGCCGCACGCGGGATCGGTTTGTTCACGATCGGCTCGAGCTTGGCATAATCCGCGTCCACGATCGCCTTGGTCTTGCTCATGAGGGCGGCGGCGACCGCGATCTTCGCCGGATCGTTCGCGAGCGCGTGCTCGGCTTCCGCCGTGCGGAAATCGGCCATAGCGGTGTTGATCTCGCTCGCCATGTTCATCTTCGGGACGCGATCACTGACGATCAGGCGCGTGCCGGCGGCCAATTGCGACAGGGACATGGCGGCGAACCCGACCACGCCCAACAGGATCGCCGTTATCGCGCCGAATGAAATTATGAGCTTGGTACCGATACGCAGATTTCGCATTTGAATCCGACCCTTGCGCCTGAACGCCCTTATGGGATCGCCGTCAGGCACGCGCGCCGACCCCCTGTTCGTGAAGGCCGGCATGCCGGCCATTAGGACCCGGCATGTCGCCGCTCCCGTTACGCTTCACATGGGATCAACCATTTTAAACTCCGATGAGGAGCGCCTACCGTAGTTCTACGGGTATGTGCTGCTCGGCGCTTGCGGGCAGCCGTCCGGCGGCTAAGGTCGCAGCGAATGCGTGAGTTGAGTTGATTTAGTTATGGCCGCGGCAGATCGTGATTTCCTGGGCTCGAAATCGGCCCTGGTGCTGTTCGCGGTGGGCGGAATCGCATCCCTGTTCACGCTGGCCGGATGGCCGACGGGATCTCTCGCTCTCAAAAGTTTCGGCATTGCCGATTATCCCGCCTGGCCGCTGACAACGCTCGCCAACCTGTTCCTGGCGATGGCGCTGTTGCTGACGGGCCGTGGCCGCGCGCCGCTGCGCATTCCGCTGATCGGCTTTGCGGCGGCGATCGCGCTGACGGCTTTGGCCGAATATGCCTTCGATCTCCCGCCGGGCTTCGATCGGCTGTTGTTCGCGCACGCGCTTGGCACGGGTTCACCCCATCCCGGCCGCCCCGGCCTGCTCGCTTGCAGTCTGATCCTCATCACCGCCGTCGCGGCCTGGCTGCTCGACGGGCGCCAGCGCCACCAATGGCCGATCTTTCTGCTGGCCTGCGTGCTGATCGGGTTGGGCGCGATGGCGCTCGCGCTGCTCGCTCTGCAGGACGATCTCGTGGCGCAAGCGGTGCGGCTGACGACGACGCCCCTGCCGATCGCGGTGGCAACGATCTGCTACGGCGCCGGCATGCTTGCATCGATCGAGCTCTGGAAAAGGCGCCTGCGCGGGCAGTGGGCGCGCTTGCCCATCGCGATGACGCTGGTGGCGCTCCTGATCCTGCCCGCGGTCCAGCTGCCGATTGAGATGCGGGTCGAGCGGCTCGGGATGATGACGCCGCTCGTGGCGCACGCCTTCGCCACGCTTTTCCATCTGCTTGTCGTCATCGGCCTGATCGGCTGGGCGATCCGGCAATTGTCGCGCGACAATGATGCGATCTCGAAGATGACGGGGGCGCTGCGCGAGAGCGAGGAACGATTGCGTTTCGCGATCGAGGCGCACGAACTCGGCGTTTTCGAATGGGATCTGGCGAATGGACGGCTGAGCTGGAGCATGGGGGGTGAGCAAAGGCTCGGCATGGCGCCGGGAACGACGATCGGGTTCGAAACGTGGAAAGATTATATCGAGCCGAAAGATCTTCGCGCGCTTCGAACAACGATCGCCCGAGCCGTGAATCGTAAGGACGATCGGTTCAGCTTCCATTATCGCTTGCATGTCCCCGAAGGCGTGCAGCGCGCGATCGAGGGGTCGGCCCGCTGCTTTTACGATCGGAATGGGCGGCTCGTCCGCGTGATAGGCGTCGATCTGGACGTCACCCATCGCGACACGCGCGAGGCGGCGCTCAAGGCGGGACGGGCGCAGCTTCAGTCGATCCTTGAAACGGTGCCCGACGCGATGGTGGTCATCGACGATCGCGGGCGCATCACCAAATTCAGCGCCACCGCGGAACGCCTGTTCGGATATCCCGCCGACGAGGCGATCCGTTGCAATATTTCGATGCTGATTCCAGCTATCCAAGCCGGCGAGCGCAAGGCCTTTCTCGCGCGCCATCGCCAAGCGGCGGGGCAAACCAGGATATTGTCGGCGCGAAAGGCTGACGGCACCGAAATTCCGATCGAGCTGAGCGTCGGCGAAAGCTGGATCGGCGGAAAGCATGTCTTCACCGGTTTCATCCGCGACATCAGCGGTCGCGTCGCGGCCGAGGAGCGGATGGAGCAGCTCAATGCGGATTACGCGCATATCGCGCGCCTCAACGGCATGGGCGAGATGGCCGCGGCGCTTGCGCACGAGCTGAACCAGCCGCTGGCCGCGACCGGCAATTATCTCGGCATAGCCGAGCAGACCTTGTTGCAAACGGGGGGTGACGCCGGCGCGATCGAGGCGCTGGACGCCGCCAACAGGGAATTGCTTCGGACTGGCGAAATCATCCGCCGCCTGCGCGACTTCATGGCCAAGCGCGATGTCGAATTCCACGTCGAGGATTTGGAGGAAATCGTCCGTGATGCCGTCGCGCTGGCGTTCGTTGGACAAATACAGGTGCGGACCATATGGGACATTGCCCATGAGGCGCGGACGATCATCGTCGACCGAGTCCAGGTCCAGCAGGTGCTTGTGAATGTGTTGCGTAATGCCGCGCAGGCGGTGCGGGATCTGCCCTTGGAGCGCCGCGTCGTCAGCCTGCGGGCCGAGACGGCGGACCGGGCGCTGATGCGCGTGACGGTCCAGGACAGGGGCCCGGGTTTCCCCGACGATGTGCTTGCCAATCTCCACGCGCCCTTCGTGCCGAGCAAGGATCGTGGAATGGGAATAGGCTTGTCGATCAGCCGCCGGATCGTGGAATCGCACGGCGGCGCGCTTGCCGCCCATAATGCGCCGGATGGGGGTGCGATCGTATCCTTCACCCTGCCGGTCTATCGAGAGGAGAGCGAGAGCGCGGCGTGATCAGGCATTTCTATATCGTTGACGATGACGAGTCGGTGCGTAAGTCGCTGCACGGCCTCGTTCGATTGCGCACCGACACGATGATCCGCAGCTTCAGTTCGGCCGATGCCTGCCTGGCGGCGATCGGCGAACTCGAGCCCGGCGTGGTTCTGCTCGATGTGCAGATGCCGGGTGTCTCGGGGATGGAGGCGCTGGGAGAGATCGCGCATCATCGGACCGCCTTTCAGGTGATCATGATAACCGGCCACGCCAATATCACGATGGCGGTCGATGCGATGCGCAGCGGCGCGTTCGATTTCCTCGAAAAGCCCTATGACCATCGCATGCTGCTCCAGGTCATCGAAAGGGCCTATGTCCGCCTGGAGAGCGCGGTGCAGGATCAGGCGGGCGCTGAGACCGCGCGCGCGCGTTTGGAGTCACTTTCCGTGCGCGAACGCGAGGTGCTGGCGCAGTTGATCGACGGCCGGCCCAACAAGCTGATCGCGCACGAACTGGATCTCAGCACGCGCACCGTCGAATATTATCGCGCGAACGTCATGGCGAAGCTGGGCGTGCGCACGCTGTCGGAAGCGCTGCGGATCGCCTTCGCCGGCGGAATGCTCGGTCCTTAGAGCCTGAAGATCTGGGATTTTGGGCCGACGCAAAGGAGCGTTCGGACCGAGCGCTGCGGCGAAGACGGTTGGACGAACGCCTAATCGCTTCGATTAGCTCGACTAATCGTAACGCTGAGCGCTCATATTCGGGAAATATGGTCTTCTTGCTCCTGCCAACCAGCTTTGGGGAGCTTTGCGATGACCGCGATCACCAATAACGCCTCCGTTTTTTCCGCTAACGCGTCCGGCCGCGCCGCGCTCGGCGCCGAATTCGTCGTCGCCGCCGGCATTCTCGGCCGGGCGTTCCATCCCTTGGGCGCCAGCCCCCGCGCGTTTGGCCAATTCCCGAATTTGTGGGCGGTCACCGCTCAGTCCGCCGCTGCCCCGCAGCCGCAGGCGAGCTGGACCGCGAGCACCGGCGCCAACGGCCACGCCTCGATCGACCTCGGCGATGGCTATACGCTGCAGCTCAACGAGAACAATTCAGAGATCAACATCGTCAACGCCAATAGCGGCGAAACCACCAGGATCTGGGGCGATCCTCATGTCGAGGTGAACGGCCACCACGTCTTCGACTTCGCAGGCACCACCACCTTTACGCTCGGCAACGGCACAAAGATCACCATCAACACCGAGCAATATGCGGCCAATCCGGATGCCTATGTCGCGAGCAAGCTGACGATCACCAAGGGCGACCAGGCGATCGTGGTCGACGGAATCAGCCAGAACAAGCTCGGCGACCTCTCGATCAACATGAGCAACAACGGCACGCTGATCGACGCGATGACACGCGACGGCTTCGTGCTCGAAGAGAAACCGAACGACACGGGCTGGAACTCGGTGCTGACTGGCCAAACCGCCACCCAGGCCGATCTCAACGCAACCATGCCGGGACAGCTTTATGGCCCCGGCAGCAGCATGCCGAGTCTGGATGAATTGGCCTCTGTCCTGACCGGCTTTCTCACGATCGGTATCCTGATCGATCTGGCGGGCGAGGTCAGCCGGGGACACACCCGTGCCGCGGAAAACGCAATGGTGTCGGCGCTGGCCCACGCCATCTGAGCTGACCCTTTTACCCCGAGCGGCCGGGCTCCCGAGACAGAGGAACGTCTCGGGGGCCTTGTCGTTTGCTGATGAACCCGAGGAGGGGGCGGATATGCCGTTCTTGATGGAGATGATCGCGATGACGACCGCAATGGTGGCCGCGCCCGGCGTGCAGGATCATGCGCAGCGCGCGGCGCTGCTTGACGCAGCGCGTAAGCCGGTGAGCGAGGCGCTGGGCAAGCCGGTCTTGTTCAAGGTGCGCGAGCTGCGTGCCAGCGGCCGCTGGGCGTTCCTGCTTGCGGATATGGAGGACCGCGGCGGCGGACCATTGAGCTATGCCGGCACGTCGCGCGCCGAAGCGGCCGAGCAGGGCATGGTGTCGCGCGTCTATGCCGCCCTGATGCGCCAGGACCATGATAAATGGGTGGTGGTCGACAGCGCGATCGGGCCGACCGATGTCGCCTGGGAAGGCTGGCCCGCCAAATATGGCGCGCCGGAGAGCCTGTTCAAACTCTAATACGTGCCGTGCTCGTCGCGCGGATACCACCAGGCGAAGCTCTGCTTCAGGTCGGTCGTGCTGAACACCACGTTGCCGCGATTGCGCTCATAGCCCATCGCCGGCCTGCCGTTGAGCGTGCCGCTCCACCAGCCGGTCTGGGATCGGCCGGCGAACAGGATTCGCCTCGTCCCTGCCTGGAATAGCAGGCGGTGCGAGCCGTCGTGCGCAACCGTATCGGTCATCGTGCAATGCGCGACCGGCACCTCGTCCAGGCTGCACCCGACGATTTCGGGCGCGGCAGCTGCGGCCAGAATCAGCAAGGAAATCATGACG
Source organism: Sphingomonas sp. (assembly GCA_019508115.1). GTDB lineage: Bacteria > Pseudomonadota > Alphaproteobacteria > Sphingomonadales > Sphingomonadaceae > Sphingomonas_I. Next base: position 16,180 of record JAEKMC010000091.1, on the reverse strand, counting down.
CCTCCAATGCGCAGGGCCGGACCGCTGTTCCCGGGACTATCAGGCTCCGGACGGACTTGCCCGGCAATCCTTCCGCCGATGCGCTGAAGCGGAAGGACCGCCGGGCAAGCCGGAGGCTACAGTCTTTTGAGGGTCAGCGGTTGTAGATGCTGACCGCGCGCTCGCCACGCCGCACCGCTTCGCCTGCGGTGTCGGCCGGACGCTCATAGAGGCGGGTTACGGTGGATCCCGCGGTACGGGGATCGGTCGCCTGGTGGAGCGCGCGCCCCGCGCCCGCCTCGGTCGTGGTGAGCTCGTGCTGGACGAAGCGAAGTTGCTCCGCGAAGGACGAGCCATGGATATCGTGGCCGGCCCACCGCGCAAAGTCGCGCTGGCGGGGGCCTTCCCACTGCCCCAGGCCATAGCCTGGGCCGCCGCCATGTTGCCGGATGCCGGCTTCCATGCCGCTTTCGGCATCGAGGTTGGCGACGATGCCCGCAGCCTGCGCCTTGGTCCAGCCCTGGCTCTGGAAATACCGCATCGCCTGGTCGATCCGCTCCTGGTGGGTGCCGTTGCCCGAGGGATTGGCCGCGCCCGTCTGGCTCGTGGCGCCAGTCGAGGTGCCGCCGCCGGCACTCGCCGGCGCGCGCAGGATCACGCCGCCATGGCTGAGTGCATAGCTCAGATCATTATGCGAGATGCGCTGCGAGCCATCGGCGTTGACGTTATTGGACCCGATCATCTGGCCCGGCCCGGACACGATTTCCGTATGCGAAATGCCGCCGCCCTGCATGATCACGACGTCGCCGGGCCTGGCGTTCGCCGCGCTGACCGGCGTCCAGCCGCGCTCCCGCAGCGTGCTGTTGAGTTGCGAGACCGAATCCGTGTGCAGACCGGCGGGAAGCTGGCCCGCCTCGGTCAGCACCGCCGACACGAAATTGGCGCAGCAGATGTTCGACGGTACACCGGCGTTCATCGGCAGATTGTCGTTCCTGTTGCCCTTCAGCGACGACGCATTCTGGCCGAGATATTTTTCCGCGATCGCGGCGACATTGCCGGTACCGCCGCCGGGACGACCGGGATCGCTAACGCTCGCGCCGCCGCTGGCCGATCCGCCGCCTGGCAGGTTGATATGCTGGCCGGGGAAGATCAGGTCGGGATTGGCGATCTGAGGATTGGCCTTCTCCAGCGCCGACAGCGAGACCCCATGCGCACGGGCGATGTCCCAAAGGGTATCGCCCGATTTCACCGTATAGCTGCCTGGGCCGCTACCGCCCGAAACCGAGACATGACTAGCTTGAACTGCGGAAACGCCGGTCATTGCAAGACTCCATCCAGTCGAGATGGAAGCATGCTACCGCCCGGCTCGGCGGAGGTCGCTAATCGGAACGCTTAGAGCCTGATCGTTTTTTTGGTGGGGGCGCCTCGCGCTTCCGCCGAAAGCGTGAATCGGGCTCTGTTCAAGTGGCTTAGAGAGCCTCGCGCCGCAGGACAAAGTAATGCATCGTCGCCGAGAAGGCGCGGGCCGAGGCGCGCATCTGCGGGTCCGAGCCGGACATGGAGGCGACCTGGTCGAGCGCGGCGAATGAGGCGTCGCCGTAACGCTTGCTCGCGAACAGCGCCACCGCCGCCTTGGCCACGGTCGGATCCTCGCCGTCAATGGAAGAGAGACACGCGAGACTAGCCACCATCGCCCGCAACGTGTCGGGCGCGATTTCAGCGTGGCGCAAATTCCCGCTGGAGCGATAATAGACCGGCAGCACGCGATCGAACTCGGTCGCCGCGAAGTCTGTGGCGATCGTCCCGTGCGGAGCGGGACAGTGCAAACCCGGCGCACCCGCCGCGACCGTCAGGCTGTGCGACGGCAGGTCGAGCTGGCGCAGGCCGGCGCGCCCGAACAAATACCGGATCGGCAGCCGGTCCGTCGGGCCAGACGCGACCGTGATCATAAGACCGCCGCCGCTCGGGCGGACGGTGGCGCCGATGCCGCATGTGCCGAACGGCGCGGACAGCGCAGGCGGCTGGCCCGGGCGCGCGGTGACGATGAGATAGCGCGCCGGACAGTTCGCGCCGGCACTCCCCTCGACCAGATAATAACGCTCGCGCGCGGAACCGTAGGTGCCGACGATCCGGATCGTGTCGACCAGCTGTGCGCCGAACGGCCGCGACAGCAATGTGCCGCCATATTTGAGGCCTTGCTCATTACCGGCGTTGACCACGGTCAGTTCGGACTGCGGCGTGCGCGCGACTGAGGATCCGGCGCAAACGGCAGCCAGGCACAAAGCCAATTTCATGAAGCGCATGCGAGGTCCTCCGCTCGAATCCTGACGAACACGCTTACGCACGGCCCGGCGCCCTGTTCCCTCGGTCGTGCGGAGCGGCGCGATTGCCGGCTTCGGTCGCGATCGCGGGGCGGGGATCCTGAATCTGCTGGCCGGGCCGTGGGGCTGTCGGCCCATGGCCGGGCGGCATCTCCGCCACGGCACGCTGGTGCGCGACCGGTGCGAGCGACGGATTGGCTGAAAGAATGCGCTCGACGGGAACGCCGAGGCGGGATGCGATCTGGTTGAGAACGTCGCTGACGCGCGTGGTGAGCGCGGAGGTTCCCGACGGCATCTGATCGGGCTGGTCGGTCTTGAACTGCCCGAGCGGGCCGGCATCGGCAATCAGCCGCTCGAGCGTATCATGCTTCTGGAACAAGCCGTGGAACGGCCCCGTCTCCGGCTTTTCGGCACTGCCCACCGTGGGAGATTGCGCGACCTCCGCCGCGTGCGAAGGCGCCGGCTGGAATGACGTGGTCCGATCGATCGCCGACGGCATGAACGGGATCAGCCTCCGTTGGCCGACGCGAGGATCGCGGTGGCACGACCAAGGCGTTCAACCACGCCGTCCGCGCCCGGTGCCGAGCTGCCGCTCGTGGCGGCGTTCAGCGCGCTCTCGAGACCCGCGGTCTGACGCGATCCGTCCGCACCGGCAAGTCCCGCGACCTGGACGACCGCGGCCCGGGTGAAGCTTTCAAGCGAGCGGCGCAAGTCGCCCTCCTGCGTGGGGGTTGCGCCCGTCTGCGAAGCAATATCCCGGGCTAGACCTCTCAGGTCGTAAATGTCGCCGCCGCGGGCGAGTTCGCCCGCATCGGGACGAAAGCTGCTACCGCTGCCGGTCGCCTGCGCCCAGGCTGTGCTGCCAGCCGTGCTGCCTCCGCCGCTGGCGCTGACCCAGGCGAGGACGCGATGTCCGATCTCACCGATCGCGACACCGGCCAGGCTGCGCGCATCCCGCGCGCCCGGCCCGCCGGCGGCGCCGATGGTAGTTGCGGAAGAGAGGCGATCAACGCCGGTCATCATCCAAAATCCCTTGCCCGCGGCGCCATCGATCAGGCGCCATTTCGCTTGTCATATGGGCCGGTCACCGGCGTGAGACCATAATCGCAAAGATTAGCCGGGCGGCCGGAACGTCTCCGCGGCGCACTGCCCTGTGCCAGCCAATCTTCGCGCGCGAGCGTCATTGTCGAGACCTGCTTTCCGAACAGTTCCGTGTTCGCAGCCGCGGCGAAGCCCAGCCGCGTAAGCGCGACCGGAACGGATCGATTCTCGGGATGGAAAGCACTGATCAGGCGATCGCGCCCAAGCCCGGTGAAAGCATACTCGACCATCGCCGCACCGGCCTCGATCGCTAGACCACCGCGCCAGGCGCTGGGATGCAGCTTTCCGCCCAGTTCGAGCACGCTGTCGTCGTCCTTGAACGGCGTGAGCGAGAACAGGCCGATCAACTGCGGCTCGCCACGGCGACGCACCGCAAAAGTCCCGTAGCCCTTCCGCCGCATCGGCTGATTCCACAGGATGAAGACGAGAGCCTTGCCGGGCGTATCCGGAATGCCGTCTACAAGTTGCCGGGCTACCCGATCGTCGGCATGCAGCGCCGCGATCGCGTGCATGTCCGCAGCCTCGATCGGCCGGAACTCCAGCCGCGCGCTCGTCAAAGGCAATAGTCCCACGTCTTCGGGTGAGGAGGCGCGTGCAGCCAAGCGTCAGTCCTCCTTATTGCGGAGGCGCTCCACACCGCGTCCAGCACCCAGGTCGACGTTACCCATAACAATTGCTTTGCTAGCCGGTTCGCAACGATCAGGCTCTAATCGTTCCGACTAGAGTCGGGTTCAGCGCGGCTCGAACCCCGCAGGGGTGAGCCGTACCGCACGCAGGCCCAGTCCCTGGCGTTCGAACATCTGGACGACGCCGTCGGCAAACTGGTTCAGGCCGCCCTGCCTGCGCGCGGACTGCCACCCGCTGTGCAGGATGACGAAAGAGAGCTTAAACTCCTCACCCAGGGCGGCCGGGCTGTAGCGCGCGAGCGCGGGATCGCTGACGACACGCACCGCCAGCTGGTCACGCACCGCGCGAACCGTTGCGGGCGAAGGATTGGCGCCGTCATTGGCGATCATCCAGCCGAGCACGACATAGGCGGTATAGGCATCGGCCGCATTGCGGTCGCGCAGGCCGAAGGGGCCGACGATAGTGCGATAGATGCGGCTTATGTCCTGACCGACCAGCGTACGGCCCGCAGCATCGGCCGCGGTGGGATCGGCACGCCGCGCACGGGCGAGATAAGCGGAGAGCGCCGCCTGCATGGTGGCGGGCGTTGATAGATATTCGAGTCGGTTGATCGCGGCCGGTGCGGCAACGGCGGATTTCGAAGACGGCTGGCGCGACGATGATCGGGAAATGCCCCCAAGCGTATGCCGGAGCACATCGGTTGTCGCCGCACTCTGCGAGGCGGCCATGCCCCGCGCCGTCGCGAAATCGGCCATCGGGGAGAAATCCTGGCCATGAGCCGCGGGCGAAACGCTAAGCATAAGCGCTGTGGTGAGGGCGCAGCCAACAGATCTCATGACCTCGCGCTACCCACCTTGATTCCGGGAACCGACACATTTCTCATGCTCTTATCCGGGGAGCATGCGGCATCCAGCGCCTGCGCTACGCCCGCTTTCACTGTCTCTCAGCTTCCGTCCCGCAGAAGCCGGTCAAGCGGGCTCGGTTTGGCCATGAGTTGCTCGAGAGGCGAGCGGCCTTGGAGCAGCTGGGAAATATTCTCCGTAGCTGCATCCTGCGATGCGCAAGCCTCATCGGTCCGCCGCTGGGAAGGAGGCGCAATCTCCGCCCCCACCCCGATCCCCTTGGAGACATGCACGGACACGCTGACCATCATCCTCTCTCCTTTGTGGCTCACGATAACATCGCGCGGATCGAGCGGGGCTAGTCGCTTCGACTAGCCAGCCTGAAAGCCGGCTGGGCCCAGGTCCATCGCTCGGAGATCGATTCCGTCAAGATTTCGAAACATGTCCGCGACGCCCCCGGCATAGCGACCCAGATTCCCCTCGCGCCGCGCCGATTGCCAGCCGGCATGAACCGTCACGAACAGAATCTTGAACTCTTCGCCCAGCCGCGCGTGCATCTCGGCGGAGGAGAGGCGGCTGTCGGTGAGCGCGACGGATGCCTGGGCGCGGACACCGCGCACGGCACCCGGCGGAGGCGCCTGGCCGTCATGGACGATCATCCAGCCGAGCACGAGATAGGCTGCGAGCGCATTGGCAGCATCGTCGCCAGCGAGGCCATATGGCCGCACGATACCATCATAGATTCGACGATAGTCATGCTGTGCGAGCTGCGCCTGGATCAGACGGGCATTCTCCGGATTGTGCCGGCGCACCCGATCGACAAATTCGGACACGACTTCCTGGCGAAGCGCCGGCGGGGCACTGTAACGCATCGATACTGTTGCCGCCGCGGGCGGTGCGGGCCGCATGAAGGCGCGCCCGGGTGGTGGCATGGGCATACCGCGCATCGTCGGCTCGCCCATGCGGGCAGCACGCGCACGCTCGGAATTGATGACCGCACCCATGCTCGCGGCATTGGCGAGGCCACCCATGTCGAATACGGGCGATATTTCCTGCGCGCGCACACCAGTACCCGCCGTCAGCAGGACAGCGCCAAGCGCGATGCCCACCCCCAGTGTTTTCGCCAAGATCATGCCCTCCTCGCCTAAAATGGGCCAGCGCCCTCGCGCCTGCCCAGATCCAAACTCGCGACTTCCTCATCGGTTCTCCGGCCAAATGAATGCACGAACAGGAGGCCGGCATGGCCGGCCCCCTGCCCGATCGCGTGGGAGTGCCCGATCAACCCTTGCGGGCCGAGTTCGCAAGACCTTCGCCGATCGTCTTGATCGCGTTCGTCGCCGAGTTCATCAGCATCGAGAATTCCTGGCTCTTGGCGCCGAATTTGGTGGTCATCGACGGATTTTTGTCGGTGACCTGATCGGCCATGCTGCTGAGTTCGTTTGACATCTTGTCCAGCTTCTTGCCGAGCGCCGAGGCGATCGCCATGAGCCAGCTCTGGCCGCTCTTGCCGCCCAGCTTGGCAGCCTTGGCATCGTCGCCGGTGGCGAGATCGGAAGCCATGCGGTTGATGACATCGTTGATTTCATTGGAGAAGCCGCCTTGCTCCGCCGGGCTCGCACCAAGCGCGCCGGAGAAGTTGTCGGCCGCTTCGTGCACATTCTGCTGCACGCCGCTGAAGTCCCCGACCTCAGCCGCAAACGCACCCTGCGCGAGATCAATGATCGCCGGCGGCAGACCAAGCTTCTCGCCGACCTGCTGAATCACTTGCTGCCCAATCGCCGACACGAGGTGCGTCGCGAGCTGCGCGAAAATGCTGGTGCCGCCAGTGGCGACGCCCAACGCGACCTGGGAGGCGAGATTGATTGGATTGAAACCACCGGACATCGAAATCCTCCATCTTCGGAACTGCCTTGCCTCCCCTCCGGGAGGGTTCCGAGCTTCGCCTCGGGACATCAGCTTTGTCGCAGAAACTCTTATCCGTGGCCCTATTCGTTCCGATTAGCTTCCCTAGTCGATCCGACTAGGCGTCGCGACCTGGCGTGCTCGACATGAAGAAATCCCGGGAGCTCCCGCTTTGAGCGACGAAAACGGCTGCCATCGCCGCTTCTATCGTCCGGGTCCGAACCACCATGATGTCTCTCCATCTATTCCGACGGGTAGAATAGCAGGCCAGCCAGCGCGGCGAGCTCACGCATGCCGTCAAGCTCGAGCTTGCGGCACACGTTTGAAAGGTGAACGCGCACCGTATTTTCGGAGATCAGCAGCAAGGTGGCGATGTCGCCGTTCGACCGGCCCCAGCCGAGGAAGCGTATCACTGTCAGCTCCATTGGCGTGAGTTTGAGCAGGGATTCGCGATGTCGTTCTGGTACCCGCGCAGCCTCGACAATATGCTCGCCGAGCGTGACCGGGGCAGGCGCGCCGGGATGCGCGTCGGCCCTGCGCAACAGTTCGGCGATCGCGGCGAGCCGCTCATCCTCAAGCCTCGCCGGCGCGGCCGGATCGGCGGCGGTCATCATTTGCCGAACGCCTTCAGCATGTCGATCATCACCGCCGGGCGGCTGGCGACGTCACGGACGATCGCGGTCGTGTAGCTGGTCAACAGCAACAGGATGATGAGCGTCGCCGCGAAGGCCTTGATCGACATCGACAGCGTGAAAACGTTGAGCTGCTGGGCGAAGCGATTGACCAGTCCCAATCCCATGTCGATCAGGAAGAGCACGGTCAGGACCGGCGCCGCGAACAGCACGGCAAGCACCATCATCCGTCCGAACTCGGCCTCGAACAATCCGATGCCGCGCGGATCGAGCGCGGGCATTGGGGCCGAGATCGGCCAGAGCGCATAGCTTTCCATGAGCACATGGACGATCAACGACAGCCCGCCCGAGAAGATGAAGACGAGATTGGCGAGGCGGCCGAGGAAGGCGCCGTTAAGAGACGTCTGGTTGCCCGAAAGCGGATCGACGATCTGCGCCATCGTGGCGCCGACCTTGGTGTCGATGATCTGGCCGGCCGCCTCCAGCGCCCAAAGTATCGAGCCGAAGAAGAAGCCGATGATCAGCCCGACAAAGGCTTCCTTGGCGAAGATCGCGACCCAGCCCTCCGCGCTGATCGCCTGCATGTCGAACGGCGGCTGGATCGCCAGGCTGACGAGCCCCATGCCGACGAAGATTGAGTTGCGCACCATCGCGGGCACGGTCTCGCTCGCGAACATGGGCAGCATCAGGAAGGCACAGGCGATTCGCGCGGTGCCGACCCCCAGCAGCAGAAGCTGATCGGCCCAGCCGCCCATCGATCAATGCCCAATCATGTTCGGGAACTCGCTGAACACGCGGTCCCCGAACCGATAGAGCGACGAGCCGAGCAAGGAGGCGGTCACGAACAATGTCAGCACGATCGCGAAGAATTTGACCGTATATTGCAGCGTCTGTTCCTGGATCTGCGTCGCCGCCTGCAGGATCGCGACCATCAGCCCCGCGACCGACGCGACGATGATCGGCGGCGCGGACAGGATCAGGACCAGCCACAGCGCGTCATTGGTCAGGCTGACGAAGTCGCCGTTCACGGCGCGCGCCTCGGGCCCAGCCTAGACATAGGACAGGACCAGTCCGTGCGAGAGCTTCACCCAGCCGTCGACCAGCACGAACAGCAGCAGTTTGAACGGCAGGGATATCGTGGTCGGCGAGAGCATCATCATGCCCATCGCGAGCAGGATGTTGGAAATGACCAGGTCGATCACCAGGAACGGCAGGAAGATCAAGAAGCCGATCTGGAAGGCGAGCGACAATTCCTTGACCACGAAGGACGGGATCACGACCACGAAATCGCGATCGGTCATCTCGGCGGCATGCTCGGGATTGCCGACACGCTGCGCGGTCTTGAGGAAGAAGGTGCGCTCGCGCGGATCGCTATGCTTGAGCAGGAAGTCGCGCAACGGCTCCTTGCCCGCATCCATGGCCGCCATCAGCTTGGATTCGGAACTCGCCGCCGGCGACGGATTGGCGACGATCGCATCCTGCATGCGCTGCCCGACCGGATACATGACGTAGAGCGACAGGATCAGCGCGAGGCCGTTCAATACGATATTGGGCGGTACCTGCTGGAGACCGAGCGCATTGCGCAGCAGGCTCAAGGTGACGACGATCTTGGTGAAGCTCGTCACCATCACCGCCAGGAATGGCGCGAGCGCGAGCGCGATCACGACGACGAGCGCCGATCCCGGCGTGAAGGTCGACAGGTCCATCGGCGTCAGCCCGCATCGCGGGCATGAACGGCGGTGACCAGCACGCCGAAACCTTCACCCACCGCGACCAGTTCGCCATCGGCGATCAGGTTGCCACCCGCGATCACGCGCACGGCAAGCGTGCCGTTGCGGCTCGGCAGGGAAAGGATGCTGCCTTTGCCCAAGGTCGCCACGTCGGCGGCGGTCAATCCTCCGCCGTCGAATTCGATTGTCGAGGCGATCCGCAGTTCGGTCCAGTCGGATTGGGCGGAGACGGCGGCATCGGGCGGCGCGTCAACGCGGGTATTGCGGTCAGGCACAGGTCCGTCCCTTCGCTGTGGCTCGCGGTCGAGAATGGCACTTCCCCCTTGCAGATCGACAGTCATGAGCATCCGATCGTTTCGCCCCGGCAGCGCGACGCGCGCCACCAGCGGGCCAGTTCCCAGAAGAATGCAGTCGCCGCGTCCGAGCGATTGAAGGCGCTTGAGCGGAATCGCGGGCAAGGCGATCCGCGCGGACCAGCGCATTGCGAGCCCGCTGACGCGGGAGGGCATGGCGACCGGGAGCGGCAGCGGTTCGACCTCGACGCCGGATGGCGCGCCGATCAACAGGCGATGCCGCAGCGATCCCTGGCGGTCGTGCGCGTCGAGGCGGATCAGCAGCAGATCGCTTTCCGCCGCTTCGGCCAGGCCAGCGGGAAGCAGTTCGAGACCAAGCGACGTCTCCAGCGCGGCGACGAGGGGCTCGACCTGCCCGAGCGTGGCAGCCGCAGCCGCGCCATCGGGCCGTCCTGGCCCACTCGTCATGCGCGCAAGCTGGTTGTCGACCAGGAGCGGCGCGATCAGGACCGGGCCGGATCGCGTCTCGAATTGGATCCACGCGGTGGCGGCCTGGCGGTCGCGCGCGCTCGCCGTGCGCGCATTGGTGCGCAGATCCTCGATCTCGCGCTGATTGAGCGCGGCGATCAGGGCGGTCTGCGCGCTCGCGCGCTCGGGCTCGATCGCCCGCAGCCGCTGGCGTGCCGTTATCGTCGGCGTATGGTTCATCGGGCGGCCTCGCCATCCTCCAGGTCCGGGTCAGCCGCCCCGGCGCCGCTGCCCCAGCTGCGGAGCAGCCGGACCGAGCCGGTGGACACGCCGATCAGCATCACTTCCCCCTTGGCCTCGATCAGCATGACCCGCTCGCGCTGCCCGACGGGGAGCGCGCGGATGAAGCGAAGCTGATGGTCGTCCTGACCGACTTTGCGACCGAGCTGGCCGTCCTGCCACTGGCGCAACGCCTTGAATCCGAACCAGGCGATCCCCAGCACGATGGCGAGTGCGACCAGCGTGCCGAACAGCCCGGACAATGCGGTGCCGAACGCCGAATCCATCAGGCCGTCCTCAGCGCGCGGTCGCGCGTCATTTCGGTGGTGCGGGCGCCGCCTTCCTCGCGGACCTTCTTCGCCCACAGGATGATCTGCGCGATGGCATCGAACATGTCGCGCGGGATCACGTCGTCCACCGTCCCATGTTCGAACAGGCCGCGCGCCACCTCGACGTAGCGGACAATGGGCACGCCCGCCTCCTCGGCGGCCTCGCGCATGATCTGGGCGAGCGGACCTTCGCCCTTGGCGGTCATCACCGGCACCGGGCAGGTTTCCGGATCATAGTCGATCGCGATCGCGATATGCGTCGGGTTGACGACCAGCACGTTGGCGCCGCGCGCCGCCCCGACCGCATTCTGGTTGGCCCATTCCTCGTGCAGCTGCCGACGGCTCGACTTCACCAGCGGGTCGCCCTCATTTTCCTTATGCTCGTCGCGGATGTCGCGCAGGCTCATCCGCATCTTCTTGATGTAGCTGTGGTGCTGCCAGGCCATGTCGAGCACGGCCACCATCAGGAAGATGCCGAAGGTCCACAGCAGGGTGGAGCGTAGCAACTGGCCGGTGAAGCTGAGCACCGCCGCGGCCGCCGCGCAAGCGAGCCGCGCGCGATCAGCCAGACCACGAACACGATCAGGAGGACCTTGGCGAGGGTCTTGAGCAGTTCGACGAGATTGTCGAGGCTGAACATCTTCTTGATCCCCTCGACAGGGTTCATCTTGTCGAGCGTCGGCTTGATCTTCTCGAAGGTGAAGACGCCGCCCGCCTGTAGAAACTCGCTGAGCACACCCGTGATCGCGGCGGGGAGCAGCGCGACCGCTGTGAGCAGGATGAAGAGCGAGAAGGCGGCGTGGCCAAGCGCCCCCGCCGCGCTGGCAAACGGCGCGTGCGTGGAAATCAACGTGAAACTCTGATCGAACAGGCCGGCCAATCGCGATCCGGCGAAACCCGCGCCCAAGCCGAGGACGAGCAACCAAACCAGCAAAGTCGCCGTGGCCGTGACGTCGCGCGATTTCGCGACGTCACCTTTCTTTCGCGCATCCGCCAGACGCTTCGACGTCGGTCTTTCTGTTTTATCGCCGCCTTGGTTCTTGTCGGCCACCTACGCCTCCACGCAACGCGCGACAGGGCAGTCGCGCCTTCGTGCCGTGGACAGCCATCACCCTACATCTGCGGGAGTCGCCGAACAGATAGCGAATTCCCAAAGAAGCCGACCGCAGGACCAGTGCAATCTAGCAGGTTGATTATTCCCAACCTCAACTAGGCAAGTCAATTATCGTTCCCGTAATGATTTTGTCATTGACGTGTCACGAATCATCCGATCCCTTGCCCTGGGATGCGGCGCCCCACCTCATAAGAAAGGCTCTTTTTCTGATGGGACAACGCCAGCCACTGCTGTTCGTCTGGCGCGGTCAGATGAGCCATTTTCGTGGTGAATCGACAGATTCGCGCGACAAGTCGTTTAAAACGAGGGGTTTAAATTCAAACGGCGCTCGGCTAGCCTCACCGCGCCGGACGAAATCGCCCGCACCGCAGGACCCGCGATAGCAAAGTATTCATGCCCAGCTTGACTGGAGCAGGAAATACGGAGTCGTATCGATGCGCATATGCGTTGGGTCTATTGCTCGTAGGTCGGCATTTTTTGTGCCGGCTTGCGCAACTTTATTGTTCGTTGCGGATCCAGTACTTTCTGCTGACTTCGGAGAATCGCCGCTTCCGGAATCAGCCTACGTGGCCGCAAGCGTGCCTGCGTCCAATAGCCCGGTTCCAGAACTCCCGATGTCGGTTTCGGTTTCCATGCCGTTTTCGCACGATCGCGTGGCGGCGCCGCGCACAAGGGGCGGTGTAACGCGCACCGCCCAGGCGCAGGCCGTGACAGTGCCTTCGGCACTGATCGTCTCGGTCGCGCGGCGGTATCGCATCGATCCGCATTTGCTTGCTGCGATCGTGAGAACCGAGTCGGGCGGCAATCGCCTGGCGATCTCGCGCAAGGGGGCGCTTGGCCTGATGCAGGTCATGCCCGCGACGGCGCGCGCGATGGGCATCACCAATCCCGGCGACCTGCTCGCAAACCCGGAGCTCGCGTTGGAGGTCGGCGCGACCTACCTCAAGATTTTGCAGGCGCGGCTGGGCAACAACGTGCCCCTGGTGCTGGCGGCCTATAATGCGGGGCCAGGCGCGGTGGTGAAGGCAGGCATGCGCGTGCCCCGCTACAGCGAAACCCAGGCTTATGTCGGCAAGGTGATGTCGGGATATGTCGCCGCCCGCACCATGGCGCTGCGCTGAAGGCCGGGCGGTGAGTATCCAACCCTATTTCGCGTCGAGCGCCACTCGCCCGTCGGTCAAGCTTTCGGCGCGGATCGCCGACCTGGCGCTCGTCGCCGGCGTCGTGGCGATCGTCGCGCTGATGATCCTGCCGATGCCGACCTTCGTCATCGATCTGCTGGTCGGCGTGAACATCACCTTCGGCGTGATGTTGCTGTTGAACACGCTCTACATTCGCGGCGCGCTCGACTTCTCCGCTTTCCCCTCGATCCTGCTGGTGTCGACCCTGTTCCGGCTGGCGCTGTCGATCGCGACCACGCGCATGATCCTGACCCAGGGTCATGCCGGTCACATTATCCAGACCTTCGGGAAAATGGTGGTCGGCGGCAATATCGTGGTCGGCCTGGTCGTGTTCCTGATCATCACGGTCGTGCAGTTCATCGTGATCGCCAAGGGCGCCGAGCGCGTGGCGGAGGTCGCGGCGCGCTTCAGCCTCGATTCGATGCCGGGCAAGCAATTGTCGATCGACAGCGATCTGCGTTCGGGCCTGATCGACAAGGATGAGGCCCGCCGCCGCCGCCGCGTGCTGGAGCTCGAAAGCAAGCTGCACGGCAGCCTCGATGGCGCGATGAAGTTCGTGAAGGGCGATGCGATCGCCTCGATCGTCATCGTGGTGATCAACCTGATCGGCGGTCTTGCGATCGGCGTGATGCAGCAGGGCCTGGAACTCGGTGCCGCAACCCAGAAATATTCGATCCTGACGATCGGCGAAGGCCTGGTCGCGCAAATTCCCGCTTTGCTCGGCGCGATGGCCGCAGGCCTGATGGTGACGCGCACGGCGGACGACGAGCAGCACGCCAATCTGGGCGAGGCAATTCACGGCCAGCTTTCCTCCAATCCGCGCGTGCTGATCTTTGTCGGGTTGATCGCATGGCTGATGGCGCTGGTGCCCGGCTTCCCGTCCGTGGTCTTCCTGCTCCTGGGCTTTGGCGCGCTGATGGCCGGCGCCGCGCTGCATCCGCGGCTGCGGCCGCACATGGTCCGCTATGGCGGGCCGCTGCGCAAGGTTCTGGTGCGGCAGGAAAAGCCACTGCCGGCGACCCTGCTGGCCGCGCCAACCCCGCCCAAACCGGTCGTGCCATTATTGCTCGAACATTCCGGCACCACTTTGGACGAGGCCGGCGCCCATGCGCTCAACACCGGCCTCACCGCCATGCTGGAAGAGATGCAATATCGCACCGGCGTGCCGCTGCCGCCGCTCGCGACCCACTTTACCGGAGCGGGCTCCGGTTGGCGCCTGCTCGCCTTTGAAGTGCCGATCGGCGGGGGTGAAGCGGCGGGCGACGTCGTCGCCGACGTGAAGGCGCTGCTGCGCCGGCACCTGCCTACCTTCATGGGCGTGCAGGAGGTGGTCGGGCTGCTCAACCGGGTCGGCGAGGATTATGCCGAGGTGGTCAAGGAAGCGGTCCGCGCCGTGCCCGCCGCGCGTATCGCCGAGGTGCTGCGGCGGCTGGCGGAGGAAGAGGTTCCGATCCGCAATATGCGCGATGTGCTGGAAGGCATCACCGCCGCGGTCAACGTCGATCGCGAGCCGGCGCGCATCGCCGATCATACGCGCATCGCGCTCAAGTCGCACATCCTCGACATGGTGGCGATCGACGGCGGTATCAGGGCGCTCGCAGTCTCTCCCGACCTCGAGACGATGGTGCGTGATCGCACGCGCCTGATCGATGGCGTCGAACGGCTCGCGCTCGAACCCGAATTCGCGCGCGAGCTGGTCGAGACGATCGCGCAGACCGCGCACGAGACCGGCGCCTTCGTGCTGGTGACGTCCTTCGATGTGCGCCGCGCGATCCGCAAGCTGATCGAGCCTGCCTTGTTCGATCTGCCCGTGCTCGCCTTCAACGAGCTTTCCCCCACGGTCCGTTTCGAGGTCGTCGGCCAGATCGGGCTGCCGTCCGGAATGCTCGCCGGCGAAACCATTTTGGAGCGGCCCGCCATCGCGGCCGAATAGCATGAGGAGACAGGTTTGTTCGTGAAGCTCCGCCACGCCCCGCTGATCGCCACGCTGCTGGCGATCGCGACGCCGGTTGCCGCCGCCCCGATGCCGGGCGCGATGGCGCCGGTATCGATCGTCGCGCGCGATCAGCCGGTCGGCGATTTCGTGCGCGACCTGTTCGGGCGCGTGGGCCAGCCGGTCGTCGTCAGCTCCAACCTGACGGGGACGATCAACGGCTCTTTCTCCGGCCCCGTCGCCAAGGTCTTCGGCGACATCGCCAAGGCGTTCAACCTGGTCGGCTACTTCGATGGCGCGGCGGTCTACGTCTATTCGGCCAACGAACTGACGGTGCAGACCATCCCCGCCAACCGCACCACCGCCGCGCGCGTCATTCGCCAGGTCGAGGCGCAACGGATCAGCGATACGCGCAATCTGCTGCGCGCATCGAGCGACGGAACGCTGGTCGCGAGCGGCACGCCCCGATTCATCGAACAGGTGAATAGCCTGATCCATGGCCCCGCTTTGGCAGCGAATGGATTCGGCGCGCCGCGCCTGCCTTACGAGACGAACGACCAACCGCTCGAATTCCGCGTTTTCTACCTGCGTTATGCGCGTGCCGACGACACGACGATGGAATCGGGCGGCCGTGAGATCCACGTGCCGGGCATTGCCACGATCGTGCAGAACCTGGTGCTGGACAAACGGCCCAACATGTCCGGCTACGGCTCCTTCCCGATCCGCCAAAGCGCGGTCAGGCTCAAGGGGCAGGGCCTGGATTCGGTGCGCCCCAACGTCTCGCAGATGCCGATGCTCGGGCTGCCGATGGGTGGCGTTTACCCGACCGCGCCAGGTGCCGGTCCGCAGCTGGCGGTCGCCACCGATGACGGCGGTTCCGCCCCGCTCACGTCGGATATCGTGCGCGTGCAGGCCAACCCCTTCACCAATTCGGTGATCGTGCGCGACGTGCCGGAGCGGATGGCGGCCTATGATTCGCTGATCCGCGCGCTCGATGTCGAACCGCAGATGGTCGAGCTCGAGGCTACGATCATCGATCTCGACACCAACAAGCTGCGCGCGCTCGGGCTCAACTGGCGGTTGAACACCGGCGGATTCGGGGCATTGTTCGGCGACGGCACTGACAACGACCTGGGCCTACTTCGCACGCCGGGATCGCGCCGCGACAATGTGGATAAGATCACGCCCAAGGCGCTGGGTGGCACCATCTCCGCCATCATCGGCAATCACCGCCAGTTCATCAGCCGGCTGAGCGCGCTGGAGGACAAGGGCATCGCACGGATCGTCTCGCGGCCGCAGGTGATGACCATGTCGGACATCGAAGCCGTGTTCGATCGCACCCAGACCTTCTACGTCCGGGTCGCGGGCCCCCGCGAGCAGCTTTGCGCGCTGCGCGCTCTTCGCGATGAGCCAGCCCGAAGACGTGGACATCAACGAAATCCTCTTTCG
>JAEKMC010000194.1 GCA_019508115.1 Sphingomonas sp. | reverse complement strand
TCGTCCGCGATCTGGAAGGCGAGCCCGACATCGCGCGCATAAGCGCGGACCGCGCGGCGGCCTTCGGGCGGGACGTGGCCAAGGACCGCGCCTGCCTCGAGGCAGAATCCGATCAACGCCCCCGTCTTGAGCTGCTGCAGTCGGGTGACGGCGGCGAGGTCGAAGCTCGCATTCTCGGCCTCGATGTCCATCATTTGGCCGCCCGCCATGCCCGGCGCGCCCGCCGCCTTGGCAAGCTCGAGCGCAAGCTCCACCCGCACGAACGGGTCGGCATGCGTTTCGGGATCGGTCACCACCTCGAACGCGAGCGCGTGGAGCGAATCCCCCGCCAGCACCGCGGTCGCCTCGTCGAAGGCCTTGTGCACGGTCGGCCGCCCGCGGCGCAGGTCGTCATCGTCCATGCACGGCAGGTCGTCATGGATCAGGCTGTAGACGTGGATGCATTCGATCGCGACGCCGACCCGGAGCGCGGGCATGCGATCGACATGGAACAGGTCGGCCGAGGCGCGCACCAGCAACGGCCGCAGCCGCTTGCCGCCGCCGATCGCCGCATGCCGCATCGCCTCGTATAGCCGGCGCCGGGGATCGGCGGGCACCGCCAGGATGTGATCGAACATCTGGTCGATGTCCGCCGAGATGCGGTCCATCGCGCTCTTCAATGTCAGTGGAACCACGCTCATTGCGCTGTCAGCCGGCATCGAACGCCTGGGTCCCGCGCGGGCTGCCGTCGGGTCCCAGGCTGATCTTCTCGATTCGCGCCTGCGCGTCCTGCAGCCTTTTCTCGCACTGGCCGCGCAGCCGGTCGCCCTCCGCGTAAAGCGTGATCGATTCGTCGAGGCTCGCCTCGCCGCTTTCCAGCCGGTGGACGATCGCTTCGAGCCGCTTCAGTGCGTCCTCGAACGACAGGTCGGAAATGTTAGGGTCCTCGCTCATCGCCGCGACTCTTGGGACGGGAGCTTCACGCGGTCAAGCAGGCCCACAGCGCTTCATCCGATAGGATGCGCGCGATCCGCGCATCGGGCCCGCGCGCTGCCCGGTTATCCGCCGTTCTTTCGCCTTTGATCGGCCAGGACCGTCTGCTGCCACCGGCTCGGCGCCTTGTCGGTGCGGTGAATGCAGCCCGCCCAGCAGCAAGGGCGTTTCTTTCCCTCCAGCAATTCCTCACACGTTCGTTGGATGCGGCGTTGGCGCGTCATCGGCTGTTTCGCGTCCTCGACCCAGCAAATGAACTCATTCCGGCCAAGCGGCGTCAGACCCTCCCACAGTTCAAGCACCCTGGGGTCGGATCGCACGGCTGCTTCCAGATCGTCCCCGGCTTCGTGGGCGATCCCTTGGGGAAAAACGTCAGTCGCCATGCCCTGCGCCTGTCATCGTCGCGCACAGGCCCGGCAGTTCGAGCGGGGATCCTTGCGTCATGGGCTGATCGTAACGCGCTTCATCGGCCCCTTCCATGGCCTGGCGCCCAGCACTACCGGGCGGGCAGAATCAGCCGCGCTTGCCGAATAGGGCATCCACGTCGGACATCACGCCGCTGCTGGGCACGGTGCCGCTGGCGGCATTCTCGGCCACCTGATGGCCATGCTCGCGCTCGTGGCGCAGCTGCGAGATCAGCGCCTCGCGGTCGCCGTCGAGGCGCGTGTCGGGCTGCGCCTCGATCCCCGCCGCCTTGGCCGCCTTGGCGACCACAGCGTCCAGCTCGCGCTGGCTGGTCAGACCGAGCGTGACCGGATCCTTCGGCGTGATGTTGGCGATGTTCCAATGCGTGCGGTCGCGGATCGCGGCGATCGTGGTGCGCGTGGTGCCGATCAGCTGGCTGATCTGCCCGTCGGACACTTCGGGATGGTTGCGGATGATCCAGGCGATGCCGTCGGGCTTGTCTTGCCGCTTGGAAACCGGCGTGTAGCGCGGCCCCTTGGTACGGCGGATCTGCTCGGGGCCCTTCGACATGACCAGCTTGTAATTCGGGTCCTTCTGGCCCTTGTCGATCTCGTCCTGCGTCAGCTCGTGCGCGCGCACCGGATCGCGGCCGGTGAGCTTGGTCGCGGCGGTATCGTCCGCGATCGCCTGCACCTCCAGGATGTGCAGACCGCAAAATTCGGCGATCTGCTGGAAGCTGAGCGAGGTATTGTCGACCAGCCAGGACGCGGTCGCATGGGGCATGAGCGGCTGGGCCACGAAAATTCTCCAGATAAAGAAAGGGCCGCCCCCTACGGAGCGGCCGGCATATTGGTTCGTAATTAGTGGAGCCGAGGCCCGAGAGCAAGCCGGATGGGAAAATCGTACCGGCCTGCGCCAAGGCACAAGACTTCGTTAAGCCCGACTCGATAAACAAAAATCCAATTATCCGTGAGGTTTGCCGTGTTTACCAAACTCAAGGATGCGCACACCGAGCTGCGCACCGCGATCACGGAGCTCGAAACGGAGACGCGGCGCCACGAACCCGACGAGGCAAGCCTGTCCAACGCGCGGCTCAAGCTGACGCGCGCCAGCAGCCGGCGCAGGGCGCTGATCGATCAGGAGATCCTCCCCACGCTGCGCGATCTTTCGCCCGAGCAGCAGCGCCGCGTCGACGAACTGCGGCGCGGCGCGAGCGATGTCGCTTTATTATCCTCGCGCCATATCGGCGACTGGTCGATGCGCACGATCCTCGCCGACTGGCAGGGCTATCGCCGCGCGTCCATGACGATGCGCAGCTCGATGCTGCGGCGGATCGCCGAGGAAAGCGCGGTCCTCTATCCCCTGCTCGGCGGCGCTGTCGAGGAGCCGGCGGCGCGGCCCGGTTCCACCCTGGGTTACGCCTCGATCCCGATGTAACCGGGCTGGCCGGCGATCCTGCCGAGCCAGGCCTGGACATAAGGGTACGCGCCCAGATCGAAGCCGCCCTCCTCCGCCACATGGGTGTAAGCGTAGAGACAGATGTCCGCGAGCGTGAGCGAATGCCCGACGAAATAGTCGCGGCCCGCCAGATGCTCGTCCATCAGCCGAAGCGCCGCCTCGCCCGCAACCCGCTTGCCCGGCAGCAGCGCGCGCTGCGCCTCGGTCAAATTCTCGATCCCCAGGAATGCCTGCCAGAAGCGGACCGTCGCCACGTTCGGTTCGTGATTATATTGCTCGAAGAACATCCAGCGCAGCATGTCCGCCTGCTCGAACCGGTCGGCGGGCACGAGCGGGCTGCGGCTCGCCAGATACCAGCAGGCTGCATTGCTCTCGGGCAGGAATCGATCGCCGATCTGCAGCACCGGAATCCGGCCATTGGCATTGACCTGCGCCAGGAACGACTCGGTCCGCGTCTCGCGCTTCAGCACGTCATATTGCCGCCGCTCGATCGGCAGCCCGAGCAAAGCCGCGACCAGCCTGATCTTGTAGCAATTGCCCGAAATCCGGTCCTCGTGAAGGATCAGCCGTTCCATCTCGTCACGCTCCAGGGTTCAACCGCCAACGGTTTCACCGCCCGCCCGCGCCGCCTCGGCGGCCTCATCCGCGACCACGCGCGTGATCATATTGGCCCCGCGCCAGCCGCCATAGCGATAATAAGCGACACCCAGGCTCAGCGACACCGCCGACCCGATCGGGAAGCTCCACCACAAGGCATCCGTTCCCCAGCGCGGCAACATCAGCCAGGAAAAGCCGATCCGCCCGACGAACATGCTGCACACCAGAATCAGCAATGGCCCGTAGACCCCGCCGTTCGCGCGGATCGTCGAGAAGATCACCATCGTGATGCCGAAGATGATGAAGCTCCAGCTGCCGATCAGCTGGATATGGCGCGCGATCGGGATCGCCGGGCTGTCGCTCCCGACGAACAAGGTGAAGAGCGGCCGGTCGAACAGCAGGATCACCCCGACCATGAAGCCCGTGATGCAGATGTTGATCGCGATGCCCGACATCGTGGTCGCGCTCACCCGGTCCCATCTTTTCGCGCCGATATTCTGCGCGACCATCGCCGACACCGCGGTACCGATCGCGAGCGCGGGCATCTGAATATAGGTCCACAATTGATTGGCGATGCCATAGGCCGCGGTCACGTCCACGCCCGCGCGGTTGACCAGCCCGATCATCACCAGAGCCGAGAAGGTGAACAGCAAGGTCTGCAAGCCTATGGGCAGGCCTTTCACGAATATGATCCCGAGCAATTTGGGATCGGGGATCAGGTAGCGCCATTCCGGCCCGCGCAGCCGGATCGGCAGGTCGCGCCCGTAGATATAAGCCAGCCCAACGAAGAACATGATGTAGTTGGCGATCAAAGTCGCGGTCGCGGCCCCCGCAATCCCCATCCTGGGAAACGGCCCGATTCCCCGGATCAGCAGCGGGTTGAGCCCCGCATCCAGGATCACGCTTAATACCATCAGCCGGAGCGGCGTGACCGAATCCCCCATGCCGCGCATCCCCATCGTCAGCAGCAGCCCGAGAAACATCGGCGGCAGGCCGAGGAAGATCACCCGCAAATAAGCGAGCGCCAGCGCCTGCGCGTCCGCCGGCGTCGCCAGCACGCGCAGCAAAGCCGGCGCCAGCCACCAGCCGAGCAGGGCGATGAGCACCGATATCACCACGAACAGCCCGAGCGTCGTCCCCATCGCCCGCCGCGCACCGATCAAATCGCGCGCGCCCATGCTCTGACCGACCAGGATCGCGGTCGCCATGCCGAAGCCGAAGCCCAGGCTGAACATCAGGAACATGACTAGGTTGGCGTTGGTCGTCGCCGCGAGCGCACTCTCGCCCAGGAAGCGTCCGACCCAGATCGAGTTGATCGATCCGTTGAGCGACTGGAGGATGTTCGCGCCCAATGTCGGCAGCGCGAACGCTAGCAATGTCTTCGCGATCGGGCCCTGCGTCAGGTCGCGGCCATGGCCGTGCCGCGGTCCCGCGCCCGCGGTTTTGCGATCGTCCGCCACATCCCCTCCCTTTGTCGTATATCGTTTCCTATAGCATTTGCGCGCGCGCCGCCTACGATTAGCTTCGGAAAACCGCTTGAACGGTGGAAGCAGGCCCAAAAGGGTCGCGAATGAAGGAGGGTCCAATGTCCGAAGTCAGCAGACGTGGCGTGATGGCGGGTGCGGGCGGGTTGGCCGTCGCGGCGCTGATGACTGAAGGCGCCTGCGCCGCCGATTCCGACCGCAAGCTCGGTTATGCGATCGTGGGCCTCGGTGGCTACGGGCTCGGGGTGATCATCCCCCAGTTCGTCAACTGCAAGAGCAGCCGGCTGGCGGCGGTCGTCAGCGGCGATCCGATCAAGGCCAAGCGCGTCGCCGCCCAATATGGCCTGCCCGACAAGGCGATCTATACTTACGCGAATTTCGACAGCATTCGCGACAATCCGGACGTCGACATCGTCTATGTCTGCCTGCCCAATTCGATGCACAAGGAATATGTCATCCGCGCCGCGAAGGCCGGCAAGCACGTCATGTGCGAAAAGCCGATGGCGGTCTCGGCCGCCGAATGCGAGGCGATGATCGCCGCGTGCAAGGCGGCCAACCGCAAGCTGATGATCGGCTATCGCTGCCATTTCGAGGCCTTCAACCTCGAAGCAATCCGCCTCACCCGCTCCGGCGCGATCGGCAAGCCGAAATATTTTCGTTCGGAACATGGCTTCGTCCAGCGCGACCCCAGCAAATGGCGGCTCAAGCGCGCTTTGTCAGGCGGCGGCTCGCTGATGGACATCGGCATCTATGCGCTCAACGCCTCGCGCTACATCACCGGCGAAGAACCGGTCGCGGTCTATGCGCACGAGGTTACCGACCATACCGACCCGCGCTTCCACGACGTCGAGGACCGGATCGAGTTCGAGCTCGAATTCCCCTCCGGCATCATCGCGTCCTGCATGTCGATGTACAGCGC
>JAEKMC010000193.1 GCA_019508115.1 Sphingomonas sp. | reverse complement strand
TCCGCGCGCTGCACACGCTTGGACGCGCGACGGGCAAGCTCGGCAAGATCGGAACCGGACTCGACACCTGGTCGCCCAACATCAACATCTTTCGCGATCCACGCTGGGGTCGCGGCCAGGAAACCTATGGCGAGGATCCCTTTCTGACGGCGCGCACCGGCGTGGCTTTCGTCACCGGCATCCAGGGCGACAATCCGGATCTGCCCGACGTGATCGCCACACCCAAACATTTCGCGGTGCATAGCGGCCCGGAATCGACGCGGCATTCGGCCAATGTCTTCGCCTCGCCGCATGATGTGGAAGATACGTATCTGCCCGCCTTCCGCGCGGCGATCGTCGATGCGCATGCCGGATCGATCATGTGCGCCTATAACCGGGTCGACGGCCAGCCGGCCTGCGCCAGCGACCTGCTGTTGAAGGACCATCTGCGCGGCGCATGGGGCTTCAAGGGCTATGTCGTGTCGGATTGCGACGCCGTCGTCGATATCTACCAGCATCATAAATATGCGCCGGATGCCGCCGCGGGCGTCGCGGCCGCGCTCCGTACCGGCGTCGACAATGAATGCAATGGCGCAACGCTGGGCGGCGCAACCAATCTGGGCGATCGCTACAAGGAAGCGGTCGCGCGCGGGCTGATCACGGAGAATGATCTCGACCGGGCGCTGGTGCGGCTCTTCTCCGCCCGTCTGCGCAACGGCGACCTGCCAGGTCTGCCGCAGCGAGCGCTCTCCAACACTCCCGTCAGCGCGATCGGCACGCCGGAGCATCAGGCGCTCGCGCTCAAGGCCGGCGCGGAAAGCCTGGTCCTGCTCAAGAATGACGGCACATTGCCGCTCAAGCCCGCAACGAAGATCGCGGTGATCGGCCCGCTCGCGGATGCGACCCGCGTGCTGCGCGGCAATTATTCCTCCGCGCTGACCGCGCCGCCCATCTCGGTGATCGACGGCCTGCGCCGCACGATGCCGGCGGCGCAGATCAAGCTGGTCCCCTTCACCGCATCGATCACCGACGGCGATCCGGTTCCCGATGCGATGTTCGTGGCGCCGGATGGCAAGCATGGATTGCGCGCGGAATATTATAACGCGCTTCCGACAGCAGCCGGGAGCGATCCGCACGCCCCGCATACCTATGAGGCCAAACCGGTCCTCACCACGGTCGAGCGGAATATTACGTCGCGGGCGGCGGAGACAAAACAAATTGGCGAAAACCACAAGGTAGTCTGGACCGGCTTCCTCGTCCCGCCCGAGACCGGCACCTATCGGATCGCGCTTACCGGCGTGAAGGGCAGCCTGGACGTGGGTGGAAAGCCCGCCGTGTCCGCCAGCCGCTATACGCAGTGGGCGGAGCCGCTTCACCTGGTCGAGGTGAAGCTGGAGAAAGGGAAACGCTATCCGATCCGGCTCCAGTCCGAATCCGGCGCCACCTCGGCCGGCACCACGATGTTCTGGAAGCGCATCTCGACCGATCTGGACAAGGATCTGGAGGCGGGCGCCGCGGGCGCCGATGCCGTGGTCGCGGTGGTGGGCCTGACCTCCGATCTCGAGGGCGAGGAAATGCCGGTCCATGTCGAGGGCTTCTCGGGCGGAGACAAGACTTCGCTCGAACTCCCCGCCGATCAGCGCCGGCTGCTCGAGAAGGCAAAGGCGCTCGGCAAGCCTTTGATCGTGGTGCTGATGAACGGCAGCGCGATCAACCTGGCCTGGGCCAAGGATAATGCCGCCGCGATCCTGGAGGCCTGGTATCCGGGCCAGTCGGGGGGGCTCGCGGTCGCCAATGTGCTGACGGGCAAGACCAATCCCGCTGGCCGGCTGCCGTTGACCTTCTACCGCAGCCTCGACGACCTGCCGCCGTTCGACAATTATGCGATGGCGGGCCGCACCTACCGCTATTTCGTGGGCAAGCCCGTCTATCCGTTCGGCTATGGCTTGAGCTTCACCAGCTTTTCCTATGGTCCGCTGACGATCCAGCCGGCGCCGGGCGGGGCGGAGCAGGGCATCCGGGTCTCGACCGAGATACGCAATACCGGCGTCCGCGCGGGCGACGAGGTTGCCCAGCTCTACCTGAACTTCCCCGATGTGCCCGGCGTGCCGCGCGTCGCGCTTCGCGGTTTCCAGCGCCTGTCGCTCAAGCCAGGCGAGACGCGCAAGGTCGTGTTCGATCTGTCGCCACGCGATCTGAGCAGCGTGTCACCCGACGGCATTCGCCAGGTGGCCGTCGGGTCCTATCGCGTGAGCGTGGGGTCGGGCCAGCCCGACACGGGCGTTGCCGGCCAGTCGGCGAACTTCTCCGCTGATCGAACGGTCGTCCTGCCCGAATAAGCCTGCGAGGAAGCGGGACAAAAAAACGGGCCTGCCCTCGAAAGGGCAGGCCCATTGAGGGAGGATCCACCGCAAACGGGTGTGTCACGATGGAACCTGCATTTACTCAGACAAAATAAATTGCGTCAAGCCGTGAAAGCGTTTGTGTGCCCGCTCGGAAAGACTCTTGCCACGGCGGATGCCCGGCAATAGCGCTTGTCCGACATATGGGAGGATTTGAGATGCGGCTTTGGCTTACTGGGATGACGGCGATCGGGATGGTGGCGCAGATGGCGCAGGCCGCCGCGCCCGAGACCGCCTCGATCGTGGTTCATGCCGATCAGTCGGGGCCGCAGGTCAACCGGCAGGTCTTCGGCCAGTTCGCCGAGCATCTCGGCCACGGCATCTATGGCGGCATCTGGGTCGGACCCAAATCGCCGATTCCCAACATCCATGGCTATCGCCGCGACGTCGTCGACGCGCTCAAGGATATCGCGGTGCCGTTCGTGCGCTGGCCGGGCGGCTGCTTCGCCGACACCTATCGCTGGCGCGGCGCGATCGGCCCGCAGGCCAAGCGTTCGGTCCTGGTCAACAGCAACTGGGGCGGCGTCACCGAGGATAACAGCTTCGGCACCAACGAATATTTCGGCTTCCTCGACCTGATCGGCGCCGAATCCTACGTATCCGCGAACGTCGGCAGCGTTCCGGCTGCCGAGGTGTCGGAATGGGTCGAATATATGACCTCGCCGACGGGCTCCTCGCTGGCGAAGGAGCGCGCCGCGAACGGCCATCCCGCGCCGTTCAAGCTCACCTACCTTGGTCTCGGCAACGAGCTGTGGGGCTGCGGCGGCAATATGCGCGCCGAATATGCGGCCGACGTGACCCGCCGCTATGCCGCCTTCATCCACCCCGGCAACGGGAATGTGTTCAAGATCGCGAGCGGCGCGAACGGCGACGACTATAATTGGACCGACGTCATGATGCGCGATGCCGGGAAGGAGATCGACGGCCTCACGCTCCATTATTACACGATCCCGACCGGCAAATGGGCGCATAAGGGCGCCGCCACGGGCTTCGGCGAAGACGAATGGGCATCGACGCTGGCACGAGGCCTGCGCATGGAGGAGATGGTCACCAAGCATTCGGCCGTCATGGACAAATATGATCCGGCCAAGCGGGTCTGGCTGGTCGTCGATGAATGGGGCAGCTGGTACGATCCGGCGCCGGGCAGCAACCCGGGCTTCCTCGTCCAGCAGAATAGCCTGCGCGACGCGCTGCTCGCCGCCGAGACGCTCAACATCTTCGTCAAGCATGCGGACCGCGTGAAGATGACCGCCATCGCCCAGATGGTGAACGTGCTTCAGGCGATGATCCTGACCGACGGCGCGAAGATGGTGAAAACGCCGACTTATTACGTCTTCCAGCTCTACAAGCCGTTCCAGGATGCGACGCAGCTGCCGATCGACATCAAATCCTCCTGGTACAACAAGGACGAGTGGACGATCCCCGCGGTCAGCGCCGCGGCGGTGCGCGGTAAGGACGGGAAGGTCCATATTGCGCTCGCGAACATGGATCCGACCCAGCCGGCGACCGTGTCGACGAAGCTGGCGGGGCTGTCGGCGAGCAGCGTCTCCGGCCATATCCTGACCGCCGGCGCGACGGATGCGATCAACACATTCGACAAGCCGGACACGGTCGTACCCCAGGCTTTCACCGGCGCGAGTCTCAAGGGCGATGCGCTGGATGTCACCCTGCCGCCCAAGTCGGTGGTGGTACTCGACCTGCAATGAGATGAGGAGGCCGGGCGGCAATATCGCCACCCGGCCCCGGCTCAGGCAGGACTCAGCCCATTCCGATCAGCCGCTGGAGCGCGAGCTGGAAATGCGTGATCAGCGCCAGCTCGGCCGCCTCGCCGTCGCGGGCAGCGCAGGCGTTGATGATTTCCAGATGCTCGCGCACCGTCTTGATGGCGAGCGGTCGCGTCGTCAGCCAGTCCAGCCGGACCAGCGTCACATAATTCTTCAGGCGGCGCGCGGTCGTTTCGATCAACTGGTTGCGCAGCGCTGAAATCAACGCGCCATGAAGCAGGTCCTCCAGGCGGTCGAGCTCTTCCTCTTCCGGTGCCTCCCATGCGCCCGCCTCGAGCCGGGCCAGCAGCGCTTCATGATCCTCGGCCAGCGACCGTATCTCGGCGGCATCACCGGTTTCGGCCCATGCACGCGCGCCCGCGCGTTCGATCAGCGATCGAAACTGATAGCTCGAGCGCGACAATTCGAGGTCCGCGCGCACGAAGCGGATGCACGATCGGGCGTGGATCGTTACCAGCCCCTCGGTCTCCAGTGTGCGTAATGCATCGCGCAGCGGCTGCACCGTGATGCCCAGCAGCCGAACCAGCTCGGTTTGGGATAGCTCGGCGCCGATCGGAATGGTGCGATCGAACAACGCCTGCAAGATCGCCTGATATGCCTTATCGCCGAGGCTCGCATCGCCCCCTTTGCCCTTGGCGCCGGTCCGCCCTTGCGGGGCTTGGCCGTCCTTCGTTCTTCGTGATGCGCCATGCATAGATGTATCAAACCCCGTATCGCCATGTCCGGCCGGCCGTAGCTTGGCGCTTCGTACCGCTAGTCCCGTGGCGGACCCGAATTGTTCCCCTCCGGGCAATTGCACCAGCTGCCGAGAAAAAAGCAACCCGAGAGCCTGGCGGGGCGTCGCTTCATTCTCTTACAGCTGATATTTCAGATGAGCAACTTGTCCCCGGCTTGCGCCGTTTTGCGTCGAGATTCGCGTGACAGCGACGATTCTCACCGATATGCCCGTTGAAATATCACTTTGCGGGAGGGATCATGAAACGGCGGACATTCCTTGGCGGAACGGCGGGGCTGACCGCGGCGGCGGCGACGGATCTGGCACTGCCTTTGTCCTCGGCCGAAGCCGCACAAGCGTCGAGCGAGACTCCGCATGTGGCGCCGGTCGCGTCGTATGCGACCGGAGTCGGCGACCGCTTCTCCTTCGACGAGGGCTGGCGCTTCTATCGCGGCGATATCGAGCTGCATTACCCGAAGACCGGCGAGACTTACGACTATACCAAGGCCGGCGCGGCGAACGGGCCGGCGGGCGTCAAATATGACGACAGCAGCTGGCGAGTCCTGGACCTGCCGCACGACTTCGTCGTGGAGGAGCCGTTCGACGAGAACGCCAACGGCGACCAAGGCTATTACCCGAAGGGCGTCGGCTGGTACCGCAAGAGCTTCACCTTGCCCGAGAGCGACCGCGGCCGTTACATCGAGCTCCAGCTCGACGGAATGGCGACACTCGCCACGGTCTGGTTCAACGGCAATGTCGTCCGCCACAACTGGAGCGGCTACGACAGCGCCTACATCGACCTGACGCCGTTCGCGCATTTCGGCGGCAAGCCCAACGTGGTCGCCGTGCGGGTGGATTCGAGCGCGCTCCAGGGTTGGTGGGGCGAAGGCGGCGGGATTTACCGCCACACCTGGCTCGTCAAGCGATCGCCAGTCCATATCATCACCGACGGAGTCTA
>JAEKMC010000192.1 GCA_019508115.1 Sphingomonas sp. | reverse complement strand
CGCTCTGCAGCTTGAACTGAAGGACGAAGTTCAGGAAGACGACCGGTTCGCCGAGATTGCTGAAGAAATGACGCACCCCGCCACGCACGGGCGAGGGGATCGCATGCTTGTAGCCCATCGCTGCGGGACGCAGCACCGCGCGATCCAGGCTCTGATGGATCGCGTACATGTGCCGGTTGAACTTTTCGAGCGGATCGCCCGGCGCATGGCGATGGACCGCGGGCGGCGGGGCGGCTGGAAGAGGAACGGCGGACGGCGGCGGAATGACCACCATCGGAATCGACGGCGGCGCTGGGGCCTGAATGACAGGCGGCGGATCGGCGATCAATCGCCGGACTTCGTCGCGAGCTGATCGAGGTGCGCTATCAGGGCCTTGGGACCGCCCGACGCCAGGATCCCGCTGAAATCCGCCCGGCGCGTGGCGAGTTGGCTGATCGCATTCTTGTAGAAGATATCGATGATCTTCCACCGGCCGCCACTCTGCCGGAGCCGGTAGCTGATCGAGACCGGTTCACCCGAACCGCGAAGCGTGGTCCGGACCAATTTGTCACCCGCGCGTTCCTCGACCTGCGGCGCGATGACGAAGCTCTCGCCCGACCAGCTATCGAAATTGCGCGCATATTGCCCGACCGTCATCTTGCGGAATGCGGCGACGAGCGCGGCCTGTTCGGCGGGCGCAATCGTGTTCCATGTCGGCCCTACCACCAATCGCATCATCAGCGGCAGGTCGAACGTCCGGTCGACGATAGGCCCGATCATGGCGGATCGGCCGGCAACGCCCGCCGCCTTTCCGCTTTTCATGATCGCGATCAGCCCGTCATCCAACGCCTGCACGGTATTGCGGGCGGGATCTTCGGCCTGCGCGATGGCCGCGGCGGGGGTGAGCAAGAGAGGCAGGGCAAGGAAGCGACTACGCAAGGCACAGGCTCCATTCAGCTTCGTTGGCATTAGTCAAAGCCGTCGCCATCGTCCACTTGCGACGAATGGAACCTGAATGGAGCGGATTGCATGTTCGTTTCGCATATGTGGTTTGCATGTGGACCAAGCGGTATGTAAGTCGAGCCGCTCGGCATATCGGCTGGGAGACGTGTCATCTTGCCCAATCACCAGCAATCGTTGAAAATTCTCCTCGCCAGTCCGCGGGGCTTCTGCGCCGGCGTGGTGCGCGCGATCGACATCGTCGAGCAGGCGCTCGATCTGTACGGTCCGCCGGTCTACGTGCGGCATGAGATCGTCCATAATCGCCATGTCGTCGACAAGCTGCGGCGCAAGGGTGCGATCTTCGTCGAGGAATTGTCCGAAATCCCCGAGGGGTCGAACACGGTATTCAGCGCCCATGGCGTGGCGCGCTCGGTGGTGGCCGATGCCAAGGCGCGGGGCCTGCCTATCCTCGACGCAACCTGCCCGCTCGTCACCAAGGTCCATGTCCAGGGCCGCCGTTATGCGCGCGCGGGGCGGACGATCGTGCTGATCGGCCATGCCGGTCATGCCGAGGTGATCGGCACGATGGGGCAGATCGACGCCCCGATCCACCTGGTGTCCACGCCCGAGGACGTGGCGGCACTGCCGCTCGACCCCTCGGTTCCGATTGCCTATGTCACGCAGACCACGCTCAGCGTGGACGATACGCGAACCGTGATCGTCGCGCTCCAGGAGCGATTCGACGATGTGGTGGGCCCGGACGTGGCGGACATCTGTTATGCCACGCAGAATCGCCAGACGGCGGTGCGTGATCTGGCCAAGGCGAGCGACGTCGTGATCGTGGTCGGTGCGCGCAACAGCTCGAATTCGAGCCGCCTGCGCGAAATCGGCGAAGAGATGGGCGTACCGTCCTACCTCGTCGACGATGGCGATGGCGTCAGGGCGGAATGGCTTGACGGCGCGAATGCGGTCGGGCTCACGGCGGGCGCTTCGGCCCCCGACGAATTGGTCGAAAGCGTGATCACGGCGATCGCGCGGGTGCGTCCGGTCGAGGTTTCCAACCTAGACGGGGTGGAGGAAAATTTGACGTTCAGCATGCCACCCCCGTTGCGCCGTGCGCGCGCCGCGGCGGCAGCGGCCGAATAGGAAAGAGAGAAAAAGATGGGATTGCCCCTCAGCCAGGTGGCGCGCATCGGCGCCTATACGCTCAGCCAGCACATCAAGGGCGGCCGTTATCCGCTCGTGCTGATGCTCGAGCCGCTTTTCCGCTGCAATCTGGCCTGCAAGGGATGCGGCAAGATCGACTATCCCGATCCGATCCTCAATCAGCGGCTGAGCTATGAGCAATGCATGGAGGCGATCGACGAATGCGGCGCGCCCGCAGTGTCGATCGCCGGCGGCGAGCCGTTGCTCCATCGCGACATGCCCAAGATCGTGCGCGGCTATATCGCGAAGAAGAAGTTCGTGATCCTGTGCACCAACGCCTTGCTGCTCAAGAAGAAGATCGACGATTACGAACCCTCGCCTTTCTTCACATGGTCGATCCATCTCGACGGCGATCGGCAAATGCATGACGAGGCGGTGAGCCAGGATGGCACCTACGATATCGCTTATGAAGCGATAGAGATCGCCAAGGCGCGCGGCTTTCGCGTCCAGATCAACTGCACCATCTTCGACGGCGCCGATTCCGATCGGCTCGCCGCCTTCTTCGATCGGATGGAGGCGCTCGGCGTCGAGATCACGATCTCGCCCGGCTATGCCTATGAGCGCGCGCCCGACCAGCAGCATTTCCTCAATCGCGAGCGCACGAAGCAATTCTTCCGCGACCTGTTCCGGCGCGGCAAGGGCGGGAAGGCGTGGACCTTCACCAATTCGCCGCTCTTCCTGGATTTCCTGGCGGGCAATCAGAGCTACGAATGCACGCCCTGGTCGATGCCGCTGCGCACGATATTCGGATGGCAGAAGCCCTGTTATCTGCTCGGCGAAGGCTATGTCGCGACCTTCAAGGAGTTGATGGAGGGGACCGACTGGGATCAATATGGCGTCGGCAAATATGAAAAATGCTCCGACTGCATGGTCCATTGCGGGTTCGAAGGCACCGCCGCGACCGACGCGATCCGTCACCCGCTCAAGATGCTGAGCGTCGCGCGCAAAGGCGTGCGCACCGATGGCCCCTTTGTGCAGGATATCGACCTCAGCAAAGCGCGCCCCGCGGAGGACGTCTATTCAAGTCACGTCGAGCAGGAGCTGGCGCGGATCAAGGCGGCCAATCCCGCCGCCGCGAAGCATGTCGTGAAGGCGGCGTAACGCCCGAAACGCCTTTTGCGCATCGCGCGCGGTTCGGATCAGCGCGGGAATCTGCCCGGGATCGCGCGCGAGCGACACCAGGATGGCCCCGATCGCGATCCCGCCATCCGGCCGCATCCCGGCCAATGCCGCCGGCGGAAGCGTCGTGTCCGCCGCATCGGAAATCACCCGCACAGCCGCGAATGGCAGCCCATGCCGCGCCGCCACCCGCGCCGCGACGTGCGATTCCATATCGACCGCGATAGCGCCCGTTTCGGCAAACAGCGCTTTCTTTTCACCCGCGCTCGCCAAAGGGCAATCAGTCGCGGCCATCGGTCCGGTCCCGGCATCCGGCAAAAGACCAGCGAGTTTACGGCCAAGCAGGTCGCTGCCCTGCCTTCCCCCTTCCCGTTCCCCGGCGAAAGCCGGGGCCCAGTCCAACCGCTGCGGCTGGACCCCGGCTTTCGCCGGGGAACGCTCCTGAGCGACAATAACGCTAGCCCCGATCACGACGTCTCCGACCTTCAGCGAAGGATCCAGCGCGCCCGCCAACCCACTTGAAAGGATAGCCGTCGCCGACGCCGCCAGCACATCCAGTTCGCGCTCCAACCGCGCCGCATCACCCCCGCCCGCAATCACCGTCACGCCCGGCCCCGCCATCAGCCGCGCTTCGCTGCGCAGGCCGGTCGCGATCAGGATCGTCACATGCCCCACCCGACCCGGACGGCGTTGCTGCGCTTGAGGTTGCGGTAGCGCGCGAGTGCCCAAAGCGGGAAATATTTGGGGTAGCCGTGGTAGCGCAGATAGAAGACGCGCGGAAAGCCGCCGCCCGTATAATGCTCCTGTCCCCATAGGCCATCGGCTTCTTGGCGGGCGACCAGCCAGGCAATGCCCCGCTTCACCGTCGGTGAATCCACCTCACCCGCAGCCATCAGCCCCAACAGCGCCCAGGCGGTCTGCGACGCATTGGACGGCGCCGGACAATGGCGCTTCAATGCCAGATCATAGCTGTCGCAGCTCTCGCCCCAGCCGCCATCGTCATTCTGCACCCGCTCGAGCCAGGCCACCGCTTTGGCGATCATCGGGTGCGCCGGCGGCAGGCCGGCGGCATTGAGCGCGCACAGGACCGACCAGGTGCCGTAGATATAGTTCACGCCCCAGCGGCCGAACCAGCTCCCGTCCGCCTCCTGCTCCGCCGCGAGATAGCCGATCGCGGCGCTCATGCGAGGACTGTCGAGCGGCTCGCCCAGTTGCGCCAGCATCGATACGCAGCGCGCGCTCACGTCCGCCGTGGGCGGATCGAGCAATGCGCCATGGTCCGCGAAGGGCAGATTGTTCAGATAATGATAGCCGTTGTCGGCATCGAACGCGCCCCAGCCGCCGTCGCGGCTCTGCAGGCCGTTGACCCATTCGGCGCCGCGATCGATCGCCTCGTCATAGGCCTTGCCCGCCCGGCCCCGCGCGCGGTCCATCGCCATCACCACGACCGCCGTATCGTCCAGGTCGGGATAATGATCGTTGCGATATTGGAAAGCCCAGCCGCCGGGCCGTACATCGGGCTTCACCCCGGCCCAATCGCCCTTCACATCCAGAATCTGGAGCGGCTTCAGCCACTCCAGCGCGGCTGCGGCCCGCGCCTCGCTTTCGTCGCCGCCGGCCTCCAGCATCGCATGCGCTGCCAGCGCCGTGTCCCACACCGGCGAGACGCAGGGCTGACAATAGGCTTCGTCATTATCCTCGCGCAGCACCAGCAACCGCTCCACCGATTCGCGTGCGGTCGCGCGATGCGGATGATCGGGCGGATAGCCGAGCGCGTCGAACATCATCACGCTGTTGGCCATGGCGGGATAGATGGCGCCGAGCCCATCCACGCCGTTCAGCCGCTCGACCACCCATTGCTCGCAGGCCCGGATCGCCCGTTCGCGCGTGGCCTTGGGCCATATCCATGGCGTGCGCCGCAGCAGATGGTCGAGTCCGATGAAGCCCGCGCGCCACCACCAGCGGACATTGTCGGCCTTGCTGCCCACCGGCGCGGGACGGCCGCTGAACAATTCGTCCACCCGCACCCCACGCGGATTGCGCGCACGCGGCTTCAGCGCCGCCAACACCAGTAAGGGCACCACCACGGTCCGCGCCCAATAGCTCGTCTTCGACAGATGGATCGGGAACCAGCGCGGGGCGAAGATCAGCTCGGGCGGCATCACCGGCACCGCATCCCACGATCCCGCGCCATAGAGCGCGAGCTGGATGCGGGTAAAAACGTTGACCGTCTCCGCTCCGCCCATCGCCAACACCGCTTCGCGAGCGCACACCATATGCGGGGCGCCCACATCGTCGCCGATCATCTTGAGCGCGAAATAGGCCTTCACCGTCGCGCTGATATCGAACGCGCCCGCATGATAGAGCGGCCAGCCGCCATGTTCGGTCGACTGGATCCGACGCAGATACCGGCCGATCTTCGCCTCCAGCGCGAGATCCTCCGGCTCGCCGAGATAGTGGCGAAGCAGCACATATTCGGCGGGGATGGTCGCATCCGCCTCCAGCTCGAACACCCAATGGCCATCGGGCCGCTGCTGCTTGGCGAGCGCCCCGGCAGCGCGGTCCACCGCGCTATCGAGCATTCCAAGCGGATCGTCGGTCAAAGTGGC
>JAEKMC010000191.1 GCA_019508115.1 Sphingomonas sp. | reverse complement strand
ATCGAGCGGACTCACCCTCACCTTCCCACCGCTTCGCGGCGGGCCCCTTCCTCTCCCCAAGGGGAGAGGAGTCAGAGCTAGATTGCCGCGCCGCCGCGCGGCTCAGGCGGGAAGCCGGTTGTAGCTCCTGAGGCTCCTATCGACGAAGGACTCGGGCAAGAAGCGGCGTATGAAGCGGACTTGGCCGGCCAGCTTCCCGGCAGTGTAGCGCCTTTTCGGCACCGCCGCGTTGGCGGCCTTGACCACCATGTTGGCGACGATCTCGGGAGCGTCGCCCGTGTCGATGACCTCGCGCATCAGCGTCTCGGCGCCGGCCCGGGCAGCATCATAAGCAGGAAGCGGACGGTCCGCCCGGGTGAGATTGTCTTCGAAGGATGTGCGAATGCCGCCGGGCTCAACCACCACGACGCGGATACCTTGCGTCCGCACCTCGTGATCGAGCGATTCCGAATAGCCCTCGATCGCATGCTTGGATGAAGAATAAAGCGCATTGAAGGGTGCGGGAATTAGCCCGAGCAACGAGCCCAGGTTAACGATCCGGCCCCTCCCCTGGCGCCTCATTATCGGCAGCACGGCATTGGTCAGCCGCAACACGCCGTAGACATTCACATCGAACAGAGCCTTGGCCTGCGCGACCGACGATTCCTCGGCGCCACCGAGCAACCCGATCCCGGCATTGTTGACGAGGAGATCGATCCGCTCGGCGCGGCGAACCACCTCCTCAACCAGATTCTGCACCGACGCATCGTCGGTGACGTCGCAGACCAGCATCGTCACGCCATCCGCGGTATCGGCTACCGGTTTGCGGCTGGTTCCGAACACCTGATAGCCGTCACGGCGCAACGCGCGCGCGGTCGCGAGCCCGATACCGGAAGACGCCCCTGTGACCAGGGCGACGCCTCGCTCTGTCTTGCTCATCCGCTTTGCCTTCCATTTGCCGTGGAACATCGATGCAAAGTTAGTTACTATCGATTCGAGAGTAAGTCACTATCAAAAAGATATCGACATGCAGAATCTTTCCGACCAACCCTGTCTGATCGCCCGCAGCCTTGCTCTGGTGGGGGATGCATGGAGCATGCTGATTCTGCGGGACGCGCATGCCGGGCTCACCCGCTTCGACCAGTTTCGGAAAAGCCTGGGCATTGCTCCGACGATCCTGACGCGGCGGCTTGCGACCCTCACCGAGGAGGGGCTGCTGGAGAAAAGGCGCTATTCGGAGCGCCCGCCGCGCGACGAATATGTGCTAAGCGAAGCGGGGGCGGACTTCCTGCCGGTCTTGTTCGCGATCGGCGCCTGGGGCCGAAAGCACCGCAACGGTGACCGCGTGACCCGCTTCTTCGATGCGGAGGCGGGAACCGAGATCGATCCGGTCACGATCGACCGCGCAACCGGCGCTCCAATCGGCACGCGTCCGATCCGCATCGAGTTGCCGCGCTAAGCCTGCGTCAACCCGGCCTAATGCGCCGTCAATCGAGAATAACGGCGCATTAACCTTTGCGCTTCATAATCGCGGCATCTCCACAGTTCCGGACATTGCAGTGACGCTTATCCGTACTCCCTCCACCGTGAATCGAATGGCCGACGACGTGCGCGCCGCGATCGGGCAGGCGGCGCAGTCGACGGGCGTCAATTTCTCCTATCTGATGGCGCAGGCCAAGAGCGAGAGCGGGCTCAACCCCAACGCCAAGGCGGCGAGTTCGAGCGCGACCGGGCTATATCAGTTTCTCGACCAGAGCTGGCTCGGCGTGGTCAAGGCGCATGGTGCGGAGCATGGCTTCGGCTGGGCGGCGGACGCGATCACGGCGAAGAAAGGCGGCGGCTTCACGGTCGATCCGTCGATGCGCCAGGCGGTGATGGCGCTGCGCGAGCAGGCGGGCCCGTCGGCGCTGATGGCGGCATCCTATGCGGCGGACAATGCGTCGAGCCTGAGCCAGGCGCTCGGCCGCGGCGTCAACGGCACCGATCTTTATATGGCCCACTTCCTGGGCCTTGGCGGCGCGACCAAATTCCTGCGCGCACAATGCAATAACGGCAGCGCGTGCGCCGCGACGATGTTTCCGCAGGAAGCGCGCGCCAACCGATCGATCTTCTACGGCAAGGACGGCAGCCCGCGCACGCTCGACCAGGTCTATGCGGTGATGGGCCACAAGCTCGATACCGCGGTCGACGGCAGCGACAGCGCCTCCGTCCAGACGGCGAGCAACGGACTTACCCCCGGCAGCCTCGTCCAGTCGATGCCCGGCGCGCCCGATATATCGTCGATCCAGCTCGGTTTCGCGGACATGTCCGCCACCGACGCCACGACCATAACCGATGCGTCGGACGATCCCGCCGGAGCGGACATCGGCCAGATGCTCGCCTCGATCGAGCAGAACCGGATCAACATGCTCAAGCCCACCCCGGCGCAGGCGCGGCTCGCTTACCTGATGCTGTCCATGCCGCAGGTGAACTGAGCGAGTTTAGCTCACCGCTGAGATTGCGAGCGCGGGCCTGGATTGCTTCTCCGGCTTCGCCGGGCTCGCAATGACGGTGTTGTTGGAAAGACCGTCATTGCGAGAAGGCTCAGCGTAGCGCGGCGAGCTGGGTCACGATGCGGTCATTCGCAAGCGCGGCGGCTTTCACGGCTCCTTCGACATAAGCCGGCTTGGCGGTGAACGTGAAGGTGCGGCTCTTGCCGAATTGAAAGGTTCCGGCGCCGAACGCCGCCGCCACGCCGCACGCGATATTCATCGCCGACTGAACCGCCTTGTCTTTGGTCGTGTCGGCCTTGTCGGCGAAATCGCCCTCCACGGCGGCCGGATCGTTGAGCGTGACGGTGGCGCTCTTGCCCGATGGCGCGATCAGCGTGACGCGTGAAAAGTCGCTGGTGACCGACATGCCCGAATTCACCTGCACACCCGCCATGCTGAACGCGCCGGGGCGGCGCACGTCCGAGAAATCGACGAGATAGGTCACGTCGACAATCGTCTGGCCCGACGATTTGGCATATTGGCTGACGACATATTGGTTGGTGCCGGCCGCCATGGTCACACCCATGCCGCTGAACCCGCTGGCGGTGAGATCGCCCGGGAGCATGAACATCGTCGAGACCGCTGCGGGCTTCAGGAAGGTCGCCTTGCCCGTGCTGTGTTTGTCGAGCTGCACGCTGGCGTCATAGGGCGCAGCAAGCGGCTTCACGCGGGTGAAATCAGGCGTGGAGAACAGCCCGTCAGCGGGTGCGACGGTGAAGCCGCTCGCCTGAAGCCGTGCGGTGAAATCGGCATAAGCCGCATCGGTGATCGCCTGCATCATCGCCGGCGTGACGCCTGCGAGCACGCTTTTGGCGCGCGTGGCGCCGCCAAACGCGCCGATCATACCGCCGGTCTTCTTGGTGTTGTCGACCGATTCAAAGATGAAGCCGACGTTGAAGGCACCGATGATGACCGACCCGACGCCCTTCACCACCTGCGGCGAGCTTACCTTGACCAGCGACTCCGCCGCGATGGCCGGTTGCGCCAGCGTGACCGCCAATGCCAGTCCAGCATGGCCCAATGATATCCGCATGTCGTCCCCCCGAAATATTGCCGTAACTATTTCAACAGCATCTTCCGGATGCGGGGGCGGTTCAACTTACAAAGCCTGTCATGATGATCGACGCCGTTTCCTGCGCTGACCTTCGCTTGACAATGTAGGCGGCGGTGGCCAGCTTTCCGCAGGGGGAGCAGAAAATCATGCGGTTTCGGGCGCTCGCGCGCTTTTCTTGTCAAATCGTGCTGGCTTCTTGCCTGGCGGCGCCCGCCGCGGCGACGTGCAATCCCGCGCCGATCGTGGCGCGATCGCTTGCACCGAACGCGACCGTGCAGGAGCGGTTTGAGGAACTTGCCGCCGAAGATCCCGAAGTCGATTCCGTCGCCAAGCTGGCGCGCTGGCAGGCGCTGATCAGCGAAACCGACAAAATGCCGGAGGCCGCGCCTGCCCTCCTCGCCCAGCTTCAGGGTGGGCTGGCTTATGCGCTTGGCAGCGCGAATCCCGATCCCGCGCGCGCACTGGCGGCGGCACGGCGGGCAGAGGAGCTGGCGGTCAAGGCGGGACTTTCGGGCGCGACATTCAACGTGGGGCTGCTGGTGACGCTGGCCAATGCGGAAGCCGCGACGGGCGATCTCGCATCGGCACGCAAACATGCAGCCGACGCGCTTGCGCTGGCCACCACCACGTCTGGCGAGGTCAGCGCCGAAGGCGCGATCGCGTTCAATGCGTCCGCCTTCGTGGCTTATAGTTCGGGGGAGTTCGAGCGCGCAGTCGGCCTTGTCACCAAGGCGGCGGACGCCGCGCAGCGGTGCCTGCCCTCGAACAGCTCGATCACGGTGGAATTCATGTCGTCGCAGGCAGGCATTCAGGATGCGGCCGGGCTGCAGGAGGAGGCGCTTGCGACGAACGAGCACGTCGTGGCCTGGGCGCTGGAGCATCTTCCGCCCGAGAGCATGGGCACCAATCTCGCGCTCAACAATCTGGGCGTTTCGCTGCGCAACGTGAACCGGCTGGCCGAAGCCGAAAGCATATTGAGGCTGCTGCTCGACCGGCAGGCCAAATATGAAACCAACGTCTGGGCGACGCGCGCCACGACATTGTCGAGCTACGCGACCACGATCGACATGCAAGGGCGGCACAAGGATGCCGAAACGCTGTGGCTGCAGGCGCGCGACTGGTGGCAGAAAGCGGCGTCGAGCGGCGACGTGCTCGGCAAGACCTATCCGCTGCGCTTCGCCGCCGAGGCCGCGCTGGCGCGGGGCGATGCCGCCACCGCTCTGGCACGGCGCAAGCAGGCAGTCGCGGAAATGACCGGCCATGTGCCGGACGATCATCCCGAGCTTGCCCGCGCGCGGTTGGAATATGCGGAATCGCTGCGCCTTGCCGGAGCCAAAAGTGAGGCGCTGGCGATAGCGACACCAGCGGTGGGCGTCGTGCGATCGAAGCTCGCCGTCGACAGCGTGCGGCGGATGAGTGCGGAACTGCTCTATGCCCGGATCGTCGGCGCGGCGCTGGGTGCGCAACGCGGTTATGAGATGGCGGCCGAGCTGGGGCAGCGGGCGGAGAAGAAGCTGCTGGACGTGAGCACGGCGACCACCGAGCTGATCCGCTACAGCAATTTCGCCACGTCGGTCTTTGCGACGATCGCCGACCTGGCGTTCGCGTCGGGTCATGAGGAGACAGGGTTCCACGCACTCCAGGTGGCGAACCTTTCCGAGACGGTGCTGGTCACCAACAATCTGGCGGTGCGCGCTGCAGCCCGCGATCCGAAGGCGCGCGCGCTGGTGGTCGAGCTGCAGGATCGGGTGCGCAATCGGCGGCTGCTCGACCAGCAGCGCAGCTACGCGGTGTCGGCCAACGACAATAACGGTGCCAGGCGCAGCGGCGATACGATTGCCGCCAACGATGCAAGAGTCGCCGAAATCGGGACGGAGCTCGACCGCGTCTTTCCCACCTTCCGTGCGCTGTCACGGCCTACTCCGCTCGCGCTTGCCACGGTTCGCGCACAGCTGGCGCCCGGCCAGATCATATTGGCGCCGCTGGTGCTGGCGGACGGCGTGCTGGCGATAGGCGTCACGCGTGACGGCCTGGTCTGGGAGCGATCCAACATAAGCGGCGCGCGGGTGTCCGCGGCGGCGAGCGCGATCCGGGAGTCGATTGCGGCGCGCGAGCGCGCGCCGGGCGCGGCACTCTTTCCACTGAGCGCGGCGAACTTGCTATTCGGGGTGCTCGCGCCGGGCAAGGTCGGGCTGGCGCTGCACCGCAATGACTCGATCCTCTATTTCGCCAACGGTGCGTTCGCCGCGATACCGCCGGCATTGCTGGTGACGCGCCGGGTCGGCCCGGCGACGCCGGCGGCGGCAATCCCCTGGCTGATCCGCAGCCATGACGTGACAATATTGCCGTCGA
>JAEKMC010000190.1 GCA_019508115.1 Sphingomonas sp. | reverse complement strand
GATCAGCGCCATCGACGTCGGCAGGATGTAGCGGAGCATGTGATTGGACGAGCCACCCCGTGCCCGTGTTCGTGTAAGATGGGTGTCTTCTTCAGCCATCACCCGGTCCCGTATCGTTCCGCTCTGCCAACGGCCCCGACTCCCGCCGGTTCCATCAGGTAAGCATCACTGCCCTATTTTTTAAGCGGGCACGGTCTGGGCATCGAAGAATAAGGCCTGGCTGATCGCGGCTTTCACCGTGGACCGCTGGAACGGCTTGGTGATCAGGAAGGTCGGCTCGGGCCGCTCGCCGGTGAGCAGCCGTTCGGGGAAAGCGGTGATGAAGATCACCGGAACCTGGAATTCGGACAATATGTCCTTGACCGCGTCGATGCCTGAGCTGTCGTCGGCCAACTGGATGTCGGCCAGGACCAGGCCGGGGCGATGCGCGCGTGCCTGCGCCACGGCTTCGTCGCGCGTGACCGCGACGCCGGTGACATTGTGGCCGAGGTCGCGCACGATCGTTTCCAGGTCCATCGCGATGATCGGCTCATCCTCGATGATCAGCACGTCGGCATGCGTCTGGCGCTCGATCTCGGCAATCGCCTCGCCGACGAGGCTTTCGACCTCGTCCGGGCGGGTTTCCATGAGATAAGCGGCGTCTTCGGGCGTGAAGCCCTCGAGCTGGGTCAACAGCAGCGCCTGGCGCGAACGCGGCGTGATGCGCGACAGGCGCGCATCGGCGACATTCGCCGCATTCTCGCCATTCGCATCCATCCGGTCGATATCGTCATGCGTCGATTGCCAGATGCGCTGGAAGGTGCGGTAGAGGCCGAGACGGACATCCACATCGCGCGGAAATTCGTTCGGCGCGGCGACGATCGCCTCCAGCGCCTGCCGCACATAGGCATCGCCATGCTTCTGACTGCCGGTGAGCGCGCGGGCATAGCGACGCAGGAACGGAAGGTGCGGTGCGAGATCCTGGCCGAGCGACATAGCGATCGAAAGCTCCTGAAAAGTGATCGTTCCTTGTGGGAAAGCCCCAGGAGCGATGCAACCAAAAGCCTTGCGCTGCTGCGCCGAAACCCCCGGTTACCGGTCGTGCCCGAATCTTTAGCCCGGAAGCGGAACAAACATGCGGACTTTTGGTTTCATCGTCGCGCGGGACTTTCCGCCTGGATTAAAAGGAAGCCACCTCGATCCGTTGCACCTTTTTGTATAGGAGCGACAGACTAAGGCTTTTCCGCGGTGCAGTCTTGAGGGCAACGGAACCACAGTGCGTCTGGACAATGACATACAGCGGGGGGCGGTCGGTTTGACGGCGGACAAGACATCCAAAGCAACCGGACGCCAAAGCCAAGCACCTGGAACGGGTAAACGCGATGGACGGGGCCGAGACCCGCACGTTGCGAATGCGTTGCGTAACGCCTACCAGGAAGCGGTTAGCGAAGACATCCCGCAGGAGTTTCTCGATCTGCTCGGCAAGCTCACTTGACGCGGTGATATAGGCGATGGCGTCGACGCCTTCGGCGGCGCCTTTCTTCGCCCGCCTCGCTCCGGACCGTTTTTCCACCGGGACCAAGATGCTTTTCATCCTGACGGCGGCGCTGCTGCCGTTGGGCCTGATCGCCTTGTTCGCGTCGATCCAGTCGGCGCACAGCAAGCAGGCGCAGCGCGAGGCCGATGCGCGCGTGATCGCAACCGCTGAGGCGCGTCAGATCGATATCCTCCTGCTGCGCGCGGCCGGGCTGCTTCGTGCCAACCTTACCGGCCTCGATCCCGACGACGGCGCCTGCCATGCCTTGCTGCGGCGCGACCAAGGCTCGTTCGGCGCGCCGGTCAACCTCGCTTTGTTCCATGCCGACGGCACGCTCGCCTGCGCCACGCGCGGTTTCGACGCGATCGGCCTGCCTCATCCGCGCGACGCCGGGGTCGACGTCGAACTGCTGCCGGGCGAGGCCGGCATGCGCTTCACCGTACCCGCGACGAACGGCAGCTACGGCGTCGGCGAGATCCCCGCCCCGATGCTGCGTCATGTGCTGGCGGCGGATAGCAATCAGGGAATCCAGCTCAGCCACGACGGCCATAGCCTGACGATCTCGAAGATCGGCAAGGAATCCCCCCTGGCCCGGCGCGTCATGGTCGTCGCGCCCGCCGCGAGCGGCCAGATCGCGTTGCACCTGACCGTGATGGCAAGCCCGATCAGCGCGGTCGAGATCCTGCTGGTCCTGCTGCCCCTGCTGATGTGGGCGGCGTCGGCCGCAATCTCCTGGGTCGTGCTCGATCAATTGCTGGTGCGTCCGCTCCGCCAGATGCAGCGCGCGATCGATTCCTATCATCCCGGTGAAGGTCCGCTGATCCTGCCCCGCATATCGACCCCTGCCGAAGAGATACGCGCGCTGGGCGAAGCGCTCGAATCGACCGCGGGGCAGTTGGTCGCGCGCGAGCTGGAGCTGGAGGAAGGCCTGAGCCATCAGGTCCGCCTGACGCGCGAGGTGCATCACCGCGTCAAGAACAACCTCCAGGTCGTGGCGTCTTTGATCAACCTGCATGCACGCGGGACCGAGGGCGATGTCGCGGCGGCCTATGCCTCGATCCAGCGCCGCGTCGACGCGCTCGCGGTGGTCCATCGCAATCATTATGCGGAGCTGGAGGAAAATCGCGGCGTCGCATTGCGCTCGATCGTCGGCGAGCTCACCGCAAACCTGCGCGCGACCGCCCCGCTGCATGCCCAGCACCTCACGATCACGCTCGACATCATCCCCGCCTTCATCACGCAGGACGTGGCGGTGCCGGTCGCCTTCCTGGTGACGGAGATCGTCGAGCTGGTGATGATCTGCGATCC
Source organism: Sphingomonas sp. (assembly GCA_019508115.1). GTDB lineage: Bacteria > Pseudomonadota > Alphaproteobacteria > Sphingomonadales > Sphingomonadaceae > Sphingomonas_I. Next base: position 3,119 of record JAEKMC010000190.1, on the reverse strand, counting down.
CGGCGGCACGGTCGCGATCAGCCTGACTCCGGCGGCCACGCCCCGGCGCGCGATCCTGACGATCGAATCCAAGCGGCTGGGCGAGGATATTTGCGAGCTGCATTCGGGACGCGCACGGTTCGAGCGGATCGTGACGGGCCTCGCGCGCCAGTTGCGCTCGCATCTCGATTATGATGGCGCGGCCGGCCGCTATCAGGTCGAAATCGCGATCACGCCCGACAGCCTGGCTGGGAAAAAAAGCTGAAAAATTTGGGGCGGCGCCGGAACCGATCCCGCCCAGCTTAGTTCTACACACCGGATAGCGACCTTTTGCCCCCCCGCTCTCGCTGTCCACACACATGGGCCTGGACGCGCCGATCCTCCCCCCCGGTGGCGCATCCAGGCCCAAATTGCGTCCGCGCGACGCGCATTCCTCTATCCCCATTCGAACCGCATGCGGAACCAAAGCCCTTACGGCTCATTGAATGATGCGCCCAAGCGCCACGGCGCTAAGGACAATGGAGAAGATCATGGTTCGCAAGACCCTCGAACTCGTCGCCGTCGGTGGCCTGCTGCTGCTCGCCGCCTGCAATACCGTTTCCGGCGCTGGCAAGGATGTGTCGTCGGCGGGCAAGGCCGTCAGCAATGCCGCCGATGGCGCCAAATAAGGCTCTGAAGGTTTTAGGAGAGAAAGAGGGCGGCGCGTCTCAGGATGCGTCGCCCTTCTTTATGGCTTGTGCGATGTCGGTGGGTACTGCCGCCTCGCGCTTGCGCTTGCGCTCGGTGAACCAGATGCCGACGATCGCGAGTTCGTAGAGCAGCACCAAAGGCAAGGCCATCAGCATCATCGATCCCGCATCGGGCGGGCTCAGCACCATCGCGATGCCGAAATTGACCACGATCGCATAGCGGCGAAACTTGATCAGTTGCGTGCGGGTCACGATGCCAGCACGCTCCAGCAGCATCAGCAGCACGGGCAGCAGGAACGCCGCGCCGAAGCCGAACAGGAACTGCATGATGAAGCCGAGATAGGCGCCCAGCTCGGGCAGCGCCTCCTGCTGGATGCCGCCCAGATCGCCCGAATAGCTGTACAGATATTTGAGCGCGAGCGGGATCGCGACGAAATAGGCAAGACTGGCGCCCATCAGGAACAGGATCGGGGTCGCGATCAGGAAGGGCAGGAGCGCCTTCTTCTCCTTGCGATAGAGGCCGGGCGCGATGAACTGCCAGAGCTGGTTGGCGATGATCGGGAACGCCAGCATCAACCCGGCGAAGAACGCGACCTTCACCTCGGTAAGGAAGCCGCCGGTCACCGCCGTATAGACGACGCGTACCTGTCCCGCCGCTTTCAACGGGTGGACGAGGAAAGCCAGGATGTGCCGCGCGAAATAGAGGCAGATGACGAAGCACGCGCCGAGTGCCGCGAACGACCAGATCAGCCGTTTCCGAAGCTCGATGATATGCTCCATCAGCGGCGCGCGGCTGTCGTCGATCTCGTCGGGTTCGTCGGTCATGATTTCGGAAGATCGAACGGAAGCTCGGGGCCATGCTCGCCTTCTTCCGGCGGGGCCGCTTTGGGCGCACGCACGCGCTTGGGCGCAGGCTCCGCAGCCGCCGGCGCGGGCTCGATGGGTGACGCGGTTTCGGCAATCGCCTCGGGAGGAGCAGGCTCGACCACCATGTCGGCCGTGGGCGCGGGCAAGGCTGTCATGACCGGCTCGGCGGGATGCTCGATCGCGTCATGGAGCGGGTGCTCGCGCATGATGCGCTCATTTTCCTCGCGCCACTTCTTCTCGATTTCCTCGAGCTCGGCCTGGCGGACCATCTCGTCCAGCCCCGAGCGGAAGTGGCGCGCCATGCCGCGCGCCTTGCCGATCCACTGGCCGGCGAAACGCATCGCGCGCGGCAGATCCTTGGGCGGGATGACCGCGATGGCCACCGCACCCAGCAACAACAATTCGGTCGAATTTACGTCGAACACGCGTCTGTCTTACTGATGCGGACGATCGTCTTTCATGGGCTGCAGCTTCTCGTCGGCATTGGGCGTGACCGGCGGCTGCGCGTCGAGACGGGGCGCGGGCTTGGGCGCGGCATCGTCATCCTCGGCCAGGCCTTTCTTGAACTGCTTCACGCCCTTGGCGACATCCCCCATCATGCTGGAGAAGCGGCCGCCGCCGAGCAGCAGCACCGCCGCAACGGCGAAGATGAGGATGTGAACAAACGACAGGCCGCCCATTGTAACTCTCCGAAGACGTAATCGAGGGTGTATTTAGGCCTCGCCCCCCCAATTGACCAGCCCGTGACGGGCTGGATCGGGAGACGACGCAAAAAGAAGGACCGGAGAAAGCCGCTTATTCTTCCCCTTCATCGCTTTCCGCCTCGGGCGGATCCTGATCCTCAAGGCTGAGATGCGCCTGCTCCAGCGCCAGATCGACCGGATCGAGCAGGCCCGCCGCGCGCAGATCGTCGATCCCGGGCAGGTCCTTGCGCGAGGCGAGGCCGAAATGGTCGAGGAAGCCCGATGTCGTGGCGTAGGTCAGCGGGCGGCCCGGCACCTCGCGCCGCCCGGCGGGCTTGATCCAGCCCGCCTCGATCAGCGCGTCGAGCGTGCCCTTGGAGATCTGCACGCCGCGGATCGCCTCGATCTCGGCGCGGCTGACGGGCTCGTGATAGGCGATGATCGCGAGCGTCTCGATGCCCGCGCGGCTCAGCTTGCGCGGCTCCTCGCGCTCGCGCCGCAAGATGTGCGCGAGGTCCGGCGCGGTCTGCAGCAGCCAGCGCCCGCCGCGCTCGACCAGCTCGATCCCCCGCCCCTCATACAGCTCCGCCAGTTCGGCGAGCGCGGCCCTGGGCTCCTCGATCCCCGTCGCGGCGCTGACCTCCGCAGGGGACATCGGCGCTTCCGCCGCGAAGAGCGCGGCTTCCAGTGCTCGGAGATGGTCGCCGATCATGCCGCCTTCACCATCAGCGGCGCGAACGCCTCCGCCTGCGCGAGCTGAAGCCGCCCCTGCTTGGCCAGTTCGAGCGCCGCGACGAAGCTCGACGCCACCGCCGAGCGATGATGGTCGGGCTCCAGCCCCAGCGGCAGGAAACTCTCCAGCGACGCCCAGTCGAGCCTTTGCCCGACCATCTTGGCGACG
>JAEKMC010000189.1 GCA_019508115.1 Sphingomonas sp. | reverse complement strand
CGAAGCGCGAAGAGACGATCGCGGCGGAGCGTGCCAAGCTGGCCGATAAGCCCGCGGAGCTGGATGAAACGCTGAGCGCGCTTTCGAAAGATGCCGAGAACGCCGAGGCGAAAGCACGCGAGGCGCGTGCGGCCGAAGGCGAGCGCGAGGCCGAGTTGCGCCGGATCGAGGCGGCGGTGGCGGCGGTCGGCGAAACGCTTGCCGCGACGCGCGAGCAGCGCGCGGGCGCACAGGCGCGCGCCGAGCATCAGGAAAGCCGCCGCGCCGAATATTCGCACCTGTCGGGCGAACGCTTCGAATGCCCTGCGGCGACCTTGCCCGAGCGAATCGGATTCGACAGCGGCAGCCTCGCCTCCGCCGCCGACGAAAGCGCGCGCCATGACCGGCTGGCCGCGGATCGCGAGCGGCTGGGGCCCGTCAATCTCGTCGCCGAAAGCGAACTGGCCGAACTTGAAGGCTCGCGTGAGAGCAATGCCGCCGAGCGCGACGAACTCTATCAGGCGGTCAATCGGCTGCGCGGGTCGATCGGCAGCCTCAACCGCGAAGGCCGCCAGCGCCTGCTCGCCGCGTTCGAAGCGGTCGACGGCCATTTCCGCCGCCTGTTCACGACCCTGTTCGCGGGTGGCGAGGCGCATCTGGCGTTGATCGACAGCGACGATCCGCTGGAGGCCGGCCTCGAAATCATGGCGCAGCCGCCGGGCAAAAGGCTCGGCAGCCTAACCTTGCTGTCGGGCGGCGAGCAGGCGCTGACGGCGGTCGCCCTGATCTTCGCTTTATTCCTCACCAATCCCGCACCGATCTGCGTGCTCGACGAGGTCGACGCGCCATTGGACGATGCCAATATCGAGCGCTTCTGCGATCTGCTGATCCAGATGACCAAGGAGACCGAAACCCGCTACCTCGTCGTCACGCACAACGCCGTGACGATGAGCCGCATGCATCGCCTGTTCGGCGTGACGATGATCGAGCGCGGCGTCAGCCGGCTGGTGTCGGTCGATCTGGGCGGTGCCGAAACGCTGCTGGCAGCGGAATAAGCAGGCCTTAATCGTCTTCGGTTTGATCGAAGCGGGGCTCCCTCTCCCCGGCGGGGAGAGGGTTGGGTTGAGGGGGAGCGAGCCGCAGGCGAGCGCCTTACCTCAAGAGCGGGCCACCCTCACCCAACCCTCTCCCTCAAAAGGGAGAGGGCTTTCGCCATCCGATCCCATCTCGGAGAAACGACTCTGGGCCTCAGGCTTTCAGCTGATAAAAGCCGTTCGCGTCGAGCGTCACGTTGCGCAGCTTGCCATCGTAGCGGATGCGCGCCGCAGCCCCCTTCGGTCCCTTCACCATCAGCGATGCCAGCCGGCCGCCACGCCACGCGAGATCGACCATCAGCCCGCCACGTGCATGGATGCCCTTCACCGAGCCGTCCGGCCAGGCTGACGGCAAAGCCGGCAGCAGGATCAGCTCGCCGCCCCAGCTCTGGACGAGCATTTCCATGATGCCCGCCGCGCCGCCGAAATTGCCGTCGATCTGGAAGGGCGGGTGCGCGTCGAACATGTTGGGATAGGTGCGCTCGGGGCCGGTGAGCGCCTGCATCAGCGAATGGGCATGTTCGGCCTCGCCCATGCGCGCCCACAGGCACAGCCGCCATGCCGTTCCCCATCCCGTCGCAAGATCGCCGCGGCGCCTGAGACTGGTCTTGGCGGCCTCGATCAGATCGGGCGTGTCGCGCACGTTGATCTGACTGCTCGGATAGACCGCATAGAGGTGCGAGACGTGGCGATTATGCTGCTCGGGCGCCGCCTCGTCCCAATCTTCCAGCCATTCCTGCAACAGCCCGCTTTTGCCGATCCGGTCGGGCGCGATCCGGGCGCGCGTCGCCTTCACCTTGTCCAGCAGCGCCGCATCCTTGCCGAGCAGCGTTCCCGCCTCGACCATATGCGCGAACAGGTCACGGATAATCTGGCGATCCATGGCGGCCCCCGCACAAAGCGACGAACCAAAAGGATGCGGGTTCTCGGGCGAAATGGAAGGCGAGGTGATCAGGCCGCGGCCCTTCGGATCCTCGATCAATGTATCGAGGAAGAAGAGCGCGGCACCCTTCATCAAGGGATAGAGGCGCCGTAGCAGCCCGGTGTCCCGCGAATATTCATATTGGTCCCAAAGGGTATTGCAGAGCCACGCGCCGCCACACGGCCACAGGCCCCATTCCGGTCCGTCGATCGGCGCCGTCGCCCGCCAGAGGTCGGTATTGTGGTGCGCGACCCAGCCCTGTGCGCCGTACATCACGCGCGCGGTTCTCGTGCCGGTGACCGAGAGATCCTCGACCAGTCGCAGCAGCGGTTCGCCCAGCGTCGTCAGGCCGGCCGGCCCGGCGGGCCAATAGTTCATCTCGGTATTGATGTTGATCGTATATTTGCTGCCCCAGGGCGGGTTGGTGCCCTCGTTCCAGATGCCCTGCAAATTGGCCGGCTGCGTGCCCGGACGTGAGGAGGAGATCAGCAGGTAGCGCGCATATTGCACGTAAAGCGCCGCCAGCGCCGGGTCGGGCTGGGCGCCCCTCGTTGCAAGCCGATGGTCGGTTGGCAGGTCGGCGGCAGGCGTGCGCCCGAGGTCGATCGAAAGGCTGCCGAAGAGAGCGGCATAGTCGCGGATATGATCCCGCTTCATCACCGCATAGGAGCGCGCTGCGGCACGATCGATTCGCTCGCGCACCATCCGGACCGGATCGCCGCTCACATCGGCGTAAGTGCGATAGGAGGTCGCCGCCGCGATCATCAGGGTGACGGTGCGGGCGCCTTTCACCCGCAACGTCCCATCCTTTGCCTCGATTTGGCCGTCGCCGATCAGCTTGAGTTTGAGCGCATAGGTGAGGCCGCCGGGAACATTTTCGGCGCCCTCATTATGGCCGGTTATCAGCAGGCCGTTCGAGCCGTCGGCGACCATCGTCTCCGTGCCGGCGGGACCTTTCTCCTCGCGGTGAAGCCAGTCGACCGCCTCGTCTTTGACGAGCGGCGTGGCCGATCCTTGATAGCCGGGATTGGCGTAATGCGCCTTGCGCGGCCCGCGATAGCCGAGCGTGAAGGAAAGCCGTTCCCCTTCGGTCGCCTGCAGCCGGAGCAAAATCACCTGGTCGGGCGCCGAGGCGAAGGCTTCGCGCTGCACCGATCCCCGGCTGGTGCGATAGGATGTGCGCATGATCGCCTGCTCCAGGTCGAGCATGCGCTGATAATCGCGCGGCTTTTCGGGCGCGTCGAAGTCGAGCAACAGATCGCCCAAAGTGCTGTAGGGCATCTGGGTAAGCGGGCGCGCCATCACCTTCGCGCTCGCAAGCCGGGAGGCTTCCTTAAATTGCCCCTGTGCGATCAGCGCCCGCACCTCGGGCAGGGCGGCAAAGGCGTCCGGCGAATTGGGATCATAAGGCGAGCCCGCCCAGAATGTGTCCTCGTTGAGCTGCAGGCGCTCCTGCGCGACGCGGCCGAAGATCATCGCGCCCAGACGGCCATTGCCGATCGGTAGAGCCTCTTCCCAGCGGGTCGCCGGCTGCTGATACCAGAGTCGCAGATTTTGGCCGGGCTGTACCGTTCGCTTGGGCGCGCTTACCGCCGAGCTTGCGCAAAGCCCTGCCGCGCCCGCCAACATTGCCCGGCGCGAGACGCCGCCCACCAGATCCTCAGCCATCCTGTCCCTCTTTTTCGTTCGCGGGCCGTTCGGCTGCCGCCCTCGCGCATTCCGTCTACAACTTCATTCACTTATGCAAACCTCTACTCATTCATGCAAACCCTGAGGGGCCGAATGGAAATGCTGCGGCAAAGTGTTTGGGACCGGGCGCGGCGGCGGCTATATCGACGTCAAGGAACGAGGACAGGCGGCGGAGCGAATGGCGAAGAAGTATCGCGTGATCCACCAGCGCAAGAACATTTTCGAGGCGATGGTCTCCGGACGCGGCTATCGCGACTGGTATGTGGCGCAGGCGAGCGGCGTGCTCGGGCTGGGATGGCGCACGCTCAAGATCTGCCCGACGATCGAGGAAGCCGAAGAGGCGTGCCGCGACCATGCCGGCGGCGATCTGCTACCGGGCGGCGCACGGATCGTGTCGAAATTCGTCCGGCCGGATTAGGCTCGTGGTCAACGCCACCCTGGCGATCAGCGATTTCATGCTGATGTTGCTGACTTCGGCGCTGTGGCTGGGAAGCGGAGTGATCGGGATCGTGCTGCTGGGCGTGGCCGCGTGTGGCGGGGTCTGCATCGCCGCGCTCCGTTGGTGGCGGGCGCGCTGACGCCTTCACGACCCTGAAACATTTCTTGCGAGCGGCTGCCTAGTCCTCGCCCGCAGCGGCCATTAAGAGCCGCTTCGACTCTGACGAACGGGGACCGAAGACCATGTTGATTGCGCTGCTGCCCGGGGACGGGATCGGCCCGGAAGTGATCGCCGAGGCCCGGCGCGTGCTCGAGAAGGTGTGCGGCGCCGCGCTTCGTTTCGAGGAAGCGCCGGTCGGTGGCGCGGCATACAAGGCCGAGGGGCATCCGCTGCCCGAGCGAACGCTCGATCTTGCCCGGCGCGCGGATGCGATCCTGTTCGGCGCGGTCGGCGATCCCTCCTGCGACAGCCTCGAACGCAAGCTGCGGCCGGAGCAGGCGATCCTTGGCCTGCGCAAGGAACTCGGCCTGTTCGCGAACCTGCGTCCGGCCAAGCTCTATCCCGAACTCGCCGACGCCTCGGCGCTGCGGCCGGAAATCGCCAGGCGGATCGATCTCGTCATTATCCGCGAGCTCAACGGCGACGTCTATTTCGGCGAGAAGGGGATGCGCACCACCGCGACCGGACGGCGCGAGGGCTATGACATCATGTCCTATGACGAGGATCAGGTGTCGCGCATCGCGCATGTCGGCTTTCTGACCGCACGGGCGCGCAAGGGCCGGCTCTGCTCGATCGACAAGGCCAACGTGCTCGAAACCTCGCAATTGTGGCGGGACGTCGTGATCGAGGTGTCGAAGGATTATCCCGACATCCAGTTGAGCCACATGCTGGTCGACAATGCGGCGATGCAATTGGTGCGCGATCCCGGCCAGTTCGACGTGATCGTGACGGGCAATCTGTTCGGGGACATCCTGTCCGATCAGGCGAGCATGTGCGCGGGCTCGATCGGCATGCTGCCCTCCGCCTCGCTCGATCAGAACCAGAAGGGCCTATACGAGCCGATCCACGGCTCGGCGCCCGATATCGCCGGACAGGGCAAGGCCAACCCGCTCGCGACGATCCTGTCGGCGGCGATGATGCTGCGTTATTCGCTGAACATGGTCCCCGAGGCCGATCGGATCGAGGCCGCGGTCGCGCGCGCGCTTGCCGAAGGCGCGCGGACTGCCGATATTGGCGGCGCCACCACCACATCCGCGATGGGAGATGCCGTCCTCTCGTCGCTCTAACATTGACCTTGCGCCCGCCCGGCGGGCAAAGGCGGAATATCATGAAACGACATACCGGCCAGGACCGCTCGATCACGAGCCGCTGGCGCCCCGCCACCCAGGCGGTGCGCGGCGGCACCGCTCGCTCCGAATGGGGCGAGACGAGCGAGGCGCTCTTCCTCACCTCGGGCTATACCTACGACAAGGCGGGCGATGCCGCCGCGCGCTTCGCGGGCGAGCAGAAGGGCATGACCTATTCGCGCCTACAGAACCCGACGGTGCAGATGCTTGAGGAGCGGCTCGCGCTGATGGAGGGTGCCGAAGCCTGCCGCACGATGGCGACGGGCATGGCGGCGATGACCGCCGCGATCGTCTGCCAGGTGCAGCAGGGCGACCATATCGTCGCCGGCCGCGCGGCCTTCGGCTCGTGCCGCTGGCTGACCGACACCTTCCTGCCGAAGTTCGGCGTGACCTCGACCATCGTCGATGGGCGCGACACGCAGGCGTGGAAGGATGCGATCCGGCCCAATACCAAGCTGTTCTTCTTCGAGACGCCGGCCAACCC
>JAEKMC010000188.1:2502-8475 GCA_019508115.1 Sphingomonas sp. | reverse complement strand
AAGGCCCCTCTAGTCGTCCAGCATCCCCCATGACGTCGCAAATGACCGGTTCAGGCGGCCAGCGAACGCCCATCCTAGCACATCGGGACACCCGGATGTCCGCTTTAGTCGTTTGTCCGCTCGAGAGCGGGAGGTCTGGAGACCGCCCAAAACCTGCCGATTAGTGCCCAACACATGTGGGTCGGGTATCCCGCGAAAACGGCCGACTTCCCCCATTCCTGAAAAATGGCGCACCCGAAGGGATTCGAACCCCTGGCCTCTGCCTTCGGAGGGCAGCGCTCTATCCAGCTGAGCTACGGGTGCCGGTGCCGTGCAGGGGCGCTTAGCAAAGCGATTGCGCCCCGGCAATTCATGCCTTCGCCTTATCTTTCGGTGCGGGCGTCTTCGGCTTGTAGGCGCACAGGTCGATCTCGACGCAGCGCCAGCATTCGGGCCGCCTCGCCTTGCAGACGTAGCGGCCGTGCAGGATCAGCCAATGATGCGCGTGGCTCTTGAAGACCTGCGGCGTCACCGTCTCCAGCTTTGCCTCGACCTTTTCGACAGTCTTGCCGGGGGCGAGGCCGGTGCGGTTGGAGACGCGGAAGATGTGCGTGTCGACCGCGATCGTGTCGTGGCCGAAGGCCGTGTTGAGCACGACGTTGGCGGTCTTGCGGCCGACGCCGGGCAAGGCTTCGAGCGCCTCGCGGTCGTCGGGTACCTCGCCATTGTGCTTCGCGATCAGCTGCTCGGACAGAGCGATGACGTTCTTCGCCTTCATGTTGAACAGGCCGATCGTCTTGATATGCTCCTTGAGCCCCGCCTCGCCCAGCGCGACCATCGCCTGCGGAGTCTGGACCGTCTGGAAGAGCCGCTTCGTCGCCTTGTTCACCCCGACATCGGTCGCCTGCGCCGAGAGCACGACCGCGACGAGCAGGGTATAGGGATTCACATAGTCGAGTTCGGTTTCGGGCGAGGGATTGAGCTCGGCCAGCCGGCGATAGAATTCGAAGACGGCGTCCTTCTTCATTCGAAGCCGAGGACATCCGCCATCGTGTAGCGCCCGGCGGGCTTGCCCGCGAGCCACAAGGCGGCGCGGAGCGCGCCCTTCGCGAAGATCGTGCGATTCTCGGCGCGGTGGCCGAGCTCGATCCGTTCGCCGTCGGTCGCGAAGATCACCTGGTGATCGCCCGCGACCGAACCGCCGCGCAGCGATGCATAATAGATGCCGCCCTCCTCGCGTTCGTGCGGGCCATCCTGCATCCGATCGAAGCGGTTGAGTTCGGTCGTGCTCGCGGCGCCACGGCCGATATTGGCGGACGCGCCGAGCAGCAAAGCCGAGCCTGACGGCGTGTCGAGCTTGTGGCGATGATGCATCTCGACGATGTCGATATCCCAATCGGGGCCGAGCACGCGCGCCGCCTGTTCGACCAGCTTGCGCAGCACGTTCAGGCCGAGTGAAGTGTTGGCGGTCTGCAGCACCGCCACGTCGCGCGCCGCCGCGTCGATCAGCGCATGATCCTCGGGCTTGAGGCCGGTCGTTCCGACCACGATCGGCGTGCGCGTCGCCCGTGCCGCGTCGAGGCCCTGGGCCAGCATCTGCGGCGTCGAGAAATCGATCAGCACGTCGGCCGCCTGCGCGAGCGACAGCGCATCCGCATGCTCGCCCAGCACCGCGCCCGCGCGATTGATGCCGCCCGCGATTCCGACGCCCTGCGCCACCGCCTCGCCCGCGATCGCGCGCCCCATGCGTCCGGTCGCGCCGATGATCCCGATCCTCACGCTCATGCCCGCGCTCTGGCACAAGGCCGCGCGCTTTGCGAGGGCGGACGTTCGTGCCCGTTTTGGAGCAGTTTGAATGTGATCCGGTTGCGCGCGTCCGCGCCGCTGATAGCGTGCGGAAAATCACTTTCGGGGGAATCGATCATGCGTGCTTTGGCGGGAACGGCGTTGGGCCTGATCTTGGGCGCGAGCGCGGCGATGGCGCAGGTCCCGGTGGACCAGCTGGCCAAGCCGCCGGCGGACGCGAAAATCTTCTCGATCCTGTCGAGCGCGGGCAAGCACGGGACGGTGTGGGAATGGACCGCACCCGACGGGACCTTGATGGCGCGCATGAACCTCGTGCTGCGCGGTCAGGTGTGGGACGAGGATGAGGCGATCAAGCTCGGCGCGGACGGCGCAATCAGCGATTACACGCTGCGCGGCAACAGCCCGAACGGCGATGTCGCCGAGAGCTTCCATGTCGCGAACGGCGTCGCGAACTGGAAATCGCCGATCGACGGCGGCTCCAAGCCCTATGCCGGCGCGGCTTATTATTTGCCGTTCGGCCTGGCGCCGCGCGCGGGCGACATCTCGACCGAGGCGCTGACCGCCAATCCGGGAAAGGACGTGGCGCTGCTTCCCGGCGGCCGCGCGCATATCGAAAAGCTCGCCACGACGACCGTCGGCGCGGGCGCGACCGAGAAGAGTGTCACGCTTTGGGCGATCACCGGGATTGCGGGCACGCCGGGGACGATCTGGACCGACGACAAAGGCAAGATCTTCGCCAATGTCGGCGTGATCTCGTTCATGCCCGCGGGCTACGAGGGCGAGGCTGACAAGCTCAAGACGATCCAGGACAATAAGCTGGCCGAGCAATCGCCGATCCTGGCGCGCACGCTCGCCCGCGATGCGGACAAGCCGGTCGCGTTCGTCGACGTGCGCGCCTTCCTCGACGGCACGCATTTTGCCGAGCATCAGACGGTGGTGGTCGCGCACGGCAAGATCGCCGCGGTCGGCGCCAAGGGCCGGGTCGCGGTGCCCAAGGATGCGATCGTCTATCAGGGCGCGGGCAAGACTTTGGTCCCCGGCCTGTGGGACAGCCACATGCATATCGGCGACGATTATAGTGGACCGCAGGAGCTTTCGATCGGCGTCACCTCGGTGCGCGATCCCGGCAATGACGACCAGTTGACCGTCGCGCGCCGCAAGCGCCGGGCCGACGGCAACCTGCTCAGCCCGCACGTTTATGCCTCGTCGCTGATCGACGGAAAGGGCCCCAATACCGCGCAGGTCGCCAACGTCGTGACGAGCGAGGCGGAAGCGGTGAAGATGGTCGATACCGCCAAGGCGATCGGCCAGACCGGGGTCAAATTCTACGGCACCTTCAATCCCGCCTGGGTCGCGCCCGCGGCGGCGGAGGCGCACAAGCTTGGCCTCCACGTCCATGGCCATCTGCCCGCGGGGATGCGGCCGAGCGAGGCGATCGCAGCGGGCTATGACGAGCTCACCCACATCTACTTCGTGTCGATGGAGGCGATGCCCGACGATGTCGTGAAGACCTCGAACGGGATCAACCGCTTCTCGGGCACGGGCCGCTACATGAAGGACGTCGATCTCGATGCGCCGCCGCTCAAGTCATTGATCGCGACGATGGCGGCCAAGCATATCTATTCGGACCCGACCCTGGTCGTGGTCGAGAGCCTGTTCGTGCCCGAAAATGGCGACCTCTCGCCGGCTTATGCCCCCTATCTCGGCACGATGCCGCCCGTGGTCGAGCGCGGCTTCCGCGCGGGCGGGTTCGTACCGCCGGCGGGCGTCACGCGGGCGGATTACCGCGCGAGCTTCGCCAAGGAACAGGCCCTGGTCGGCAAGATGCACAAGGCGGGTGTGCCGATCGTCGCGGGCACGGACGGCATCGGGATCGAGCTGGTGCGCGAGCTGGAGCTCTATGTCGGCGCGGGCTTCACCCCAGGCGAGGCGCTGCAAGCGGCGACGATCGTCCCGGCGCGGTTGGTCGGCGCGGACGGCCATACCGGCACGATCGCGGTCGGCAAGGATGCCGATCTGGTGCTAGTCGACGGCGATCCCTCGACCAGGATCGGCGACCTGCGCCACACGCGGATCGTGCTGATGGACGGCAAGGTGATGGAGGCCGACAAATTGCGCGCCGCCGTCGGCTTCAGCGCGATCCCGGCATGGGAGCGGGCGGAATAGGCGGTTAGAATCCGGTCGTTGCGTAGCCGGCATGTCGGGATTAGCCTCCTCTCGAAAGAGGGGATGCCATGCTGAAGACGCGAACGGCGGTACTAATCGCCCTGATTGGCTGCGCCGCAATCCAACCGGCGACGGCGCAAAGTGCGGGCGGTGCATTGCCGCTTGTGATTTCGGCGACCGGATCGGTCCACACTCCGGCCGATCGGATCACTCTCTCGGTGATTGTAAGCGGCAGGGGCAAAACCGATGCCGCTGCGAAAGCGGATCTGGCAATCAAGCTGGGCAAGGTCCGCGGCACGATCGTCGCTGCGGGCGTCGATCCGGCGCGTATCGGCGAGAAAGACCAGGTTAGCCGCCTCGGCTTCGTCGGCAATGAGGCCTACCAGGATGATGAAGACGGTGAGCAGCAGCAGCAGCCGGGCCGGGTCGCCTCATGCTGGCTGCGGGTCGAACTCGGAACGCCGAGCGAATATGAGCGCGTCCGCAAGGCCATCCTCGATCAGGGCATCGCAATCACGCCCACCCCATTCTTTGAACTCAAGGACGATCGCGCAGCGCACGCCGCTGCCGTAACCGAAGCGATCCGCAAGGCGCGTGCCGAGGCCGACCTTTATGCCGCCGCGATCGGATATCACGCCGTCCGGATCATCAAGGTGGAAAACAATCTTGCCCCGAACGAACAGAACACCACGGTCGGCGCTATGCTGCGCTCGATGAGCGAGACGCAGATGGGCGAAGCGCACGATGTGCTGACGGAAGCATCCGTCACGATAACATTTGATATGGTTCCACGGTGAGGAGGCAATTTTGACCCAGCGGCTCATCTCGCTCGACGCATTGCGCGGTCTGGCGGTTGCGGGGATGATCCTTGCCAACAGCCCGGGCTCGTGGACCCTGCGCTACGAGCAGCTCGACCATGCCCCCTGGAACGGCTTCACCGCGACCGACATGGTGTTTCCGACCTTCCTCTTCTCGGTCGGCGCGGCGGTCGCCCTCTCCTTCCCGCGGCCCTTCTCGGCGGCGGACAAAGCGCGGGCCTGGTCGAAGCTGATCAAGCGCACGCTGTCGCTGATCGCGCTCGGGCTATTCCTCAATTTCCTCGCGCATCTGCATCTATCGACCCTGCGCATCCCGGGGATCCTCCAGCGGATCGGGCTTTGCTATGCGATCGGCGCGGGCCTCGTGCTGCTGACCGCGAGGCGCCGATCGGATGGACTGGCGGCGGTCAATCGCGGTGCCGTCGCGGCCGCCATCGCGGTGCTGCTGGTCGGCTATTGGGCATTGCTGAGCTTCGTGCCGGTGCCGGGTTATGGCGCGGGCCATCTCGATCAGGCGGGCAACCTCGCTGCATATGTCGACCGGATGGTGTGGACGGTGCCGCATCTGTGGCCCTACGGCACCGATGCGGCCGGGGCCGTCGTCTATGACCCCGAAGGCCTGCTCTCGACCCTCCCCGCGACCGCCAATTTGCTGTTCGGCATCCTCGCCGGCACCGCCTGGAAGCGCATGCCCGGCGAGCGTACCGCGCTTCTGATCGGTGGTGCCGGCGCGGTGCTGATCGTCGCCGGGCTGCTGCTCGACCCCGTTTTCCCGATCAACAAGCGCATCTGGACGAGCAGCTTCGCGCTGTTCAGCAGCGGCGTGAGCGCGGTGTTGCTGTGCCTGCTGACATTCGCGCTGGAGAGCGCAGCCGCGCGCACGATCGCGACGCCGCTGCGCGTGCTCGGCGGCAATGCGATGCTGGCGTTCGTGCTGTCGATCCTGCTCGGCATCTTCGGCGAATATAAGATCCTGAGCGGCGGCACGCAGACGCCGCAAGGCTGGGGGCTGGCGGTGGCGGAGAAGGTCATCGCCGCCCCGATGCTCGCCTCGCTCGCCTGCGCGATCGCGATCCTCGCGTTGATCACCGCCTTGATCTGGCCGCTCCATAAACGCGCGATCCACTGGCGGCTGTAGGGAGACCCATAGCTGACCTCCGCGCGGACGTTTATGATCCAGCCATGAGTCCCGCCGGCAACATCG
>JAEKMC010000188.1:0-2496 GCA_019508115.1 Sphingomonas sp. | reverse complement strand
TGATCCTCACCGGCGCCGGCATCTCCGCCGAGAGCGGGCTGGCCACGTTCCGCGGCCCCGACGGGCTGTGGGAGGGCCATCGCGTCGAGGACGTCTGCACTCCGCAGGCGCTGGCGCGCGATCCCGGGCTGGTGCTCGATTTCTACGATCAACGCCGCCGCGCGCTCGCCGCCGTCCAGCCCAATGCGGCGCATGCGGCACTGGCGCGGCTCGATCGGTCGTGGCCGGGCGAACTGCTGATCGTGACGCAGAATGTCGACGATCTGCACGAACGCGCAGGCGCGACGCGGCTGATCCACATGCATGGCGAATTGCTGTCGGCTTTGTGCCGGGCGTGTGGGGCGCGGTCGCGGTTCGAGGGCGACATGATCGACGGGCCGGCCTGCCCGTCCTGCGGAGCGCCGGGCGCGTTGCGGCCCGACATCGTCTTCTTCGGCGAGATTCCCTATCGGATGGACGCGATCCAGGAGGCGCTGGCGCAGGCCGATCTGTTCGTGTCGATCGGCACCTCGGGGACGGTCTATCCCGCCGCGGGCTTCGTCCAGCTCGCCAATGCCGCCGGCGCGGACACGCTCGAGCTCAATCTTGAAGCTTCCGGAACGGCAGGTGGATATGGATTTGCGGCAAGCGAATTCGGAGCAGCAACTGCCTTGGTTCCTGCCTGGGTGGATCGGCTTCTGGCGCATCGCTGAACGACTCGGGCTCGACTTCGGCCAGCGCCGTCCGGTCGAACCGCCATTTGCCTTTGTGATTGCGTCGCATCGGCGCGTTGCAGCGTCGGCAGCGGCTGATCCATTGCAACCCGTCGCGTCGCGCACGGCCGCGCGAGCGCCTGTGCCAGCCAAGCAAGCATAATAGACTAATCATCCTGCCTCCACCCGAAGTTTACAATTGGGCAAGAAATCGCGGATGGTCAAGACGATTGAAAGGATTCCATCATTTCGGACCGAAAACTTGAAAAGCGTGCGCTTTAGTTCCAGTAACGTTCGAAGCGCAGGTTGAGCCCGGTCAGAAGTTCGTATTGCGATAAACCGGATCGTACGGACAGGCGCGGCAGGTCGAAATCGAGGCGCAGCCAATCGCCCTCGCCGACATCCGCGTTGCGCGCGTCGACCGCGATCAAATCCATCGAGATGCGCCCGACCAAAGGCAGCACCCGATCGCCCGCTGTGGCGAAGGCGCCGGGGGCGAGCAGCCGCATATAGCCGTCGGCATAGCCGAGATTGAGAATCGCGATGCGCGTATCGGCGGGCGCCTGCCAGGTCGCGCCATACCCGACCGCATCCCCCGCGCGCACGGCGCGGACCTGCAGTATCTGCGCCTCGATCGCGGCCACCGGCCTGATGCCCGTAGCCGCCGCGACGGGCACGCCGCCATAAAGCGCGATGCCGGGCCGGGTGAGGTCGAAGGCGTAATCCGGGCCGAGCAGGATGCCCGCCGAATTGGCGAGGCTGTAGCGCGCGGCGGGAATTGCCTGCCGCAGCGCCTGGAAAGCGGTCAGCTGCACCGCGTTCAGTCGATGATCGGGCTCGTCCGCGCAGGCGAGGTGGCTCATCAACGTATCGATCCGCAGCCCGGCGAGAGCGCCGCCCATCGCCTCCTCGATGCCAAGCCCGAGTCGGTTGATGCCGGTATCGACCATCACGTCGCACGGCCCCCCGCCCGCCTCACGCCAGCGCGCGACCTGCTCGACGCTGTTGAGCACCGGCCGCGCCCGCGACGCCCGCGCCTGGTCCATGTCCTCGGCGCGCGCGCCGTGCAGCACCGCGAGTCGCGCGCCGCCGGGCAACTCCCCCAGCGCCGCGGCCTCCGCCCAGGTCGCGCAGAAGAAGTCGGCGCAGCCCGCTTGCGCCAGCCGCGCCACCACGTCGCGCGCGCCCAATCCATAACCGTCGGCCTTGATCGCCGCGCCGCACGCCGCGCCCGGCGCCTGCGCCGCGAGCCAGCGCCAATTGGCGACAAGCGAAGAACCGTCTAACAGCAGGCGAAGCGGCGCGGATCCGGACATTTTGTCCGCTTAGCCTTACTGCGCTGCGGCGTCATCTTCCTTGAAACCGGTTTAATGCTGCGGCTGCGAGCAAGATTGTTGCTTTTTTACCATGAAATCTACTTATTTTCGCAAAGCCCCTGCCCCGATCTTGCCGCATTCCTTGCGCCGACTTAGGACGCAATACCGGTTCGATCCACGGCAACGAACACGGTCGGCGGGATACAAAAATATAACCCGCACGTAGGAGAGGATGCCGTTCGCTACAGGGTGGCGGGAAGCGGTTCGGTCGGGAGGCCGGGCCGCTTCCTTGTTTTGGTATGTACCGGACCCGCTGAATCGATCCGTTCGTCCCGAGTAGCCGTCGAGCTTGTCGAGACGGCGTATCGAGGGATAGCCAAGCGAATGTCTCGATACGGGTTCTCGACAGGCTCGAACCCACTCGACACGAACGGTCTCCTAAAGCGCCGACGCCATTTCGGCCATCGCGGAATCGGAGTACACACCCC
>JAEKMC010000187.1 GCA_019508115.1 Sphingomonas sp. | reverse complement strand
TGGTCTGCACGCCTTCGGTGCAGAACAGGTCCTTGATGCCGAGCGGCACGCCCGACAGCGGACGCACATTGCCGGACTCGCGCTCCTGGTCGGCCGCGTCGGCGGCGGCGAGCGCATGCTCGGGCGTCTCAACGATGAATGCGTTGAGCATTTTCGCGGCCGAGACAGCGCCGTTATATGCCTCTGCTACTTCGCGCGCGGTGAAATCGCCCGCGCGGAAGCCGTCGCGGATCTGCGCGATGCCGAGATCGGTAAGGTCGCTCATGCGCACTCCCCCGTCATGCCAGCGAAAGCTGGCATCTCGGGCGTCGAAGCCCGGCCATGTGAGATCCCGACTTTCGTCGGGATGATCGAATGCTGATCGGGGATCATCATTCGATCACCTTCGGCACGGTGAAGAAGCCATGGTCAGCCTGGGGCGCATTGGCGAGCACCTTATCGCGGATATCGCCGTCGGTGATCACGTCGTCGCGCAGGCGGAGCTGATTGGGGATCACCGCCGCAAGCGGCTCGACCCCGTCGGTATCCACCTCGCCGAGCTGCTCGACCCAGGTGAGGATATTGTTGAGCTCGCCGGTCATCGCCTCGACCTCGCCATCGGTGACGGCGATGCGGGCAAGGCTCGCGATCTTGCGCACGGTATTTGTATCTACGGACATGAAAGGGCGGCTAGCAGCCACTCCCCATGGGCTCAAGCGCGATTAGTCGGTGCGAACCAAAGGGAGCCCCGCTTCGCGCCAGGCCTTCACGCCGCCGTCGAGCGCGACCGCGCGCTGGAAGCCCAGCATCCGCAAGGTCGCGGCGGCGAGCGTGGAGATGCGGCCATATTCGCAGCAGGTGAGCACGCGCGCGGTCGGATCGGGCAGCATCTCGTTGACGCGCAGCTCGAGCTGGCCACGCGGCAAATGGGTCGCGCCCGGGATATGGCCCGCATCGAACGCGTCGCGCTCGCGCACGTCGAGCAGGATCAGGTCGAGCACGCCCGCTTCGACGCGTCGCGCCAGATCGTCCATGCCCAGGAACGGCACGGTCGCCGCGGCCTCGGCGAGCAATTGCGCGATCGTCTTGCCGCCGCTCATGTTGGTACGCAGCGCTTCGGTCAGGTGCGTCGGGGCGGCGAGATTGAGCTCGCGCATCATCGCCACGAATTCGGTGCGCTCTTTCTTCTGCAGCCGGGGATTGTCGGCAATCTCCGTGGCGAGCGTCGAGCTGCTCCGGCCCTTATAATCGTGCGCGGGATAGACGATCAGCGCGGGATCGAGCTTGAGCAATTTGGCGAACAGGCTGTCGTAGAGCGCTTCGGGGTCGCCGGTCGGCAGATCGGTCCGGCCGGTGCCGCCGATCAGCAACGTATCGCCGGTGAAGACGCGATCGTCCGCCACCAGGCAGATCGAATCGCGGGTATGGCCGGGCGTGTGCAGCGCCCGGAGCGCAAGGCCGCCGACATAGAGCAGTTCGCCGTCCTCCAGCCGCAGCTTCGTATGCGGCGCCGGGCTCAGGCGATGCGCGACGATGGTCGCGCCCGTCTCGGCGGCGAGTTGTCCCGCACCCGAAAAATGATCGGCATGCGTATGCGTCTCGATCACGTAACGGATGCGCACGCCCTCGCGCGCGGCCAGCCCGCGATAGCAGTCGATCTGGCGCTGTTCGGGATCGATCACCGCCGCGACGCGCGTCTCCGCGCAGCCGATCAAATAGGATTGGCAGCCGCCGGTCGCAATCTGCTCGAACAGCACCGCCCTCAGCCGGGCTGCTTGGTCGTGCGCAGATAGGGTTTGTGCGTGGTCCAGCCATCGGGGAACAGCGCGGCGGCGTCGGTATCGGAGACGGAGGGGACGATGATCACGTCATCGCCGACTTCCCAATTGGCCGGCGTCGCCACCTTGTGCTGCGCGGTCAGCTGGATCGAGTCGATCACGCGCAGGATTTCAGCGAAATTGCGCCCCGTGGTCATCGGATAGACCAGGATCAGCTTGATGCGCTTGTCCGGCCCGATCACGAAGACGTTGCGCACGGTCGCATTGTCGGCGGCGGTGCGGCCCTCGGATCCGCCCTCGGTCTCCGCCGGCAGCATATTGTACAATTTGGAGACGCTGAGATCGGTGTCGGCGATCATCGGGAAATTGGGGGCATGGCCCTGCGTCTCGGCAATGTCGGCAGCCCAGCGCGCATGATTGTCGGCCGGATCGACCGACAGGCCGAGCGCCTTGATCCCGCGCTTGTCGAATTCGGGCTTGAGCCGCGCGACTTCGCCGAGCTCGGTCGTGCAGACCGGGGTGAAGTCCTTGGGATGCGAGAAGAACAAGACCCAGTCATTGCCCGCCCATTCGTGGAAGTGGAGCGGCCCGATCGTCGAGTCCTGCGTGAAATCCGGCGCGATATCATTGATTTTCAGGGACATGGACGTCTCTCCCATGCGCCGGGATAGCCCCGGAACGTTACCGGCGGATGATATCCGCCGTGCGCCTATGTTGCGCAAGCGGCTTTATCCGTGCACCCCTGAAGCAATGCTTGCCCGCCGTTTTCTCTATCTGATCGCCGCCCTGATCGTGCTGTTTCTGGCGCTGGGGCTGGGTTGGTCGCTGATGCAGGACCGGCTGATGCGCATGGCGTTCGTGCCGTCCGCGGCTTTCGCGGATATGCCCGCCTCGACCGCGCCCGATTATGACAAGGCCGCCTCGTGGTTGGCGCGGCCCGGTTTGCCCGATGACCCATCGCGCTGGCTTCCGCCCGGCAGCCCGGCCAGTCCCGCGCCTCGGGCGGAAATCTTCTACATCCCGCCGACAACCTATCTCGATCGCGACCGCTGGAACGCGCCGATCGACGACAAGACCGCCAACGATCGGCTGGCCCTGTTCGCGCGCAGCCAGGCAAGCGCGTTCAACAACGTGGGCGAGGTCTGGGCGCCACGCTATCGCCAGGCGACCTTCGGCGCCTTTCTCGCGGCGTCGGATCCCCGCTCGGCACAGGCAATCGACTTCGCGTATCGCGACGTGGCGCGCGCGTTCGACGCCTTCCTCGCCGCCGCGCCGGCCGACCGGCCGATCATCCTGGCCGGACACAGCCAGGGTTCGCTCCATCTGCTGCGGCTGTTGCGCGAGAAGGTGGCGGGCACGCCGGTCGCGGGCCGGATCGTCGCGATCTACGCGGTGGGATGGCCGATCTCGTTGACCGCGGACCTTCCCGCGCTCGGCTTCCCCGCCTGTAGAACGGCGGCGCAAGCGCGCTGCATCCTCTCATGGCAGAGCTATGCCGAGCCTTCCGATCCGCGCCTGGTGAAGGCCTATTTCGACGCGAGCCAGGGCTATGCGGGCATCCCGCGCAAGGGCACCAGGATGCTGTGCGTCAATCCGCTCACGGGCGTGGAGGACGGCGCTGCCCCGGCCTCGGTCAACAAGGGCGCGCTGGTGCCGCACGCCGATCTAAGCGGGGTCGAGCTCACCCCTGGGCTGGTGCCCGCGCGCTGCACGCCGCAGGGCCTGCTTTCGATCGGTCCAGAGCCTGCGGGCTTCGGGTCCTATGTGCTGCCCGGCAACAATTACCACGTGTTCGATTATGCGCTCTTCTGGGCGAATATCCGCGACGATGTGGCGGCGCGGCTCAAGGCTTTCACGGCAGTAGTTCCCCGGCGAAAGCCGGGGTCCAGTCCCGCCGCTATATCTGGCCCCCCGGCTTTCGCCGGGGAACGGACGATAGAATGATCAGCGCCGACAAACGCGAATTCGCGGCCGTTTTGCCGATGCGCGGACGGTTGGCTGGCCTGGATGTCGGTACGAAAACCATCGGGATCGCGATCTGCGATGCGATGTGGACCATCGCCAGCCCCGCCGAGACGATCCGCCGCACCAAATTCAGCGTCGACCGCGCCTTGTTGCGCGCGATCGTCGCCAAGCAGCAGGTGAAGGGGCTGGTGATCGGCCTGCCACTCAGCCTCGACGGGAGCGATAGTCCGCGCACCCAATCGGTCCGCGCCTTCGCGCGCAATCTCGCCGACCTGGAATTGCCGATATTGCTGTGGGACGAGCGCTGGTCGACGGCGGCGGTGACGCGCACCTTGCTCGACGCGGACGCCAGCCGCGCGCGCCGTGCCGAACTCGTGGACAAGATGGCCGCAGCCTATATTCTCCAGGGCGCGATCGACGCGCTCGCATCGCAGTCGCACGAGGGAGAGGGAGGGCCTGTGCCATGGGACGACCAGCGGAAATAGACCGGTTCGCCGCGATTGCCGTCGGCGCCAGCCTTGTGAACGCCTTGGCTACCGCGTTGGCGGCGCATTTCGCCACGCGCGCGCTGATCGCGATGCCGATGGGGATACTCATTGTCCTTGGATTGGTTGCGTGGATCATGCACGGACGCAGCCGGGTCGGGCGGCTGGCGCTGACGGTCTGGCTGGCATTCGGTCTGGGCGCGACGCTCGCCAGCTACGTCTTTCTGCTCGTCAGCCACCAGACGGGGCTCATGAGCCCGGCGGTGCAGACGCTCAGCCTGGTGACGGTGGTCGCCAATTGCTTTGCCTTGCTCTTCCTGTGGTCGCGCAACGCGACGGCGTGGTTGCAAGGGGCCAAAGAATTGCCGCAGCAGCCTTGAGCTTCGCGGGCGGCGCGCGTAGGGGACGGCTTTAATGTCCAGCCCGCCCACACGTTCGAATGATGGTCGCGAGGGGCTCCCGTTTCCGCATCGGCATCTGACCGGCATATCCGGGCTGCAGCCGCACGAAATCGCGTTCCTGCTCGACGAGGCGGAGCAATGGGTGCAGCTCAATCGCGGCACCGCCAAGCATGACGACCGGCTTGCCGGCCTCACGCTGATCAATGCCTTCTTCGAAAATTCGACCCGCACTCTCCTGTCGTTCGAGATTGCCGGCAAACGCCTCGGCGCCGACGTGGTCAATATGGCGGTCGCCCAGTCGAGCGTGAAAAAAGGCGAGACGCTGATCGATACCGCGATCACGCTCAACGCGATGCGCGCCGACATGATCGTGATCCGCCACGAAGCCTCGGGCGCGGTCCAGCTCATCGCCGACAAGGTCGATTGCCCGGTGCTCAATGCGGGCGACGGGCGGCACGAGCATCCGACCCAGGCCCTGCTCGACGCGCTCACCATTCGCCGGCGCAAGGGGCGGATCAACGGGCTGATCGTCGCGATCTGCGGCGACGTGCTGCACAGCCGGGTCGCGCGCTCCAATATCCTGGCGCTGACGGCGCTGGGCGCGGAGGTGCGCGTGGTCGGGCCGCCCACCTTGCTGCCGCCCGCGATCGAACGGATGGGCGTCACGCCCTTCACCGATTTCGATTCCGGCCTCGACGGTGCGGACGTGGTGATGATGCTGCGGCTCCAGCGTGAGCGGATGGCGGGCGGGTTCGTGCCCTCGCTTCGCGAATATCACGCGCTCTACGGTCTCACGCACGAGCGGCTGAAAAAGGCCGCGCCCGATGCTTTGGTGATGCATCCGGGGCCGATGAATCGCGGAGTCGAGATCGCCAGCGACGTCGCCGACGATCTCGAACGATCGGCAATCACGGAGCAGGTCGAAATGGGGGTCGCGGTGCGTATGGCCTGCCTCGACGTGCTGACGCGCGCGCGCCGCGGAGTAAAAGGATGGTGAGCGCGCTGGCGGTTACGGGCTGGCGCGTCGTCACGCCCGAAGGCCTGGTCGAGGGTGGCGTGCTGGTGCGCGACGGGCGCATCACGGCGATCGGCAGGTTCGATAATCCGGCGGACGCCGAGACGATCGACGCCAAAGGCAAGCTGATCGCGCCGGGCCTGATCGATGTCGGCGTATTCGCGATCGACCGGCCTGCCTTCGTCGCGGGCGGGATCACACGCGCGGTGTTGATGCCGGATCGGGGGCAGATCGAGACGGTCGCGCTCGTCCAGCATGCCGCCGCCTCGGGCAAGCCAAAGGTCTGGGTCCACCCGCTCGCCGCGGCGACGCGCGGGCTCGAGGGCCGCGAGCTGGCCGAGATCGGGCTGATGGCGCGCGACGGCGCCTGC
>JAEKMC010000186.1 GCA_019508115.1 Sphingomonas sp. | reverse complement strand
CAAGATCGACCAGGCGCGCGGCAGCATCGAGGACCTGCTCGCGGCACTCCAGCCGCTCAGCAATGCGACCCTGGTCGCGCGGCAGATTCCGATCCGCGCGGGCGAGCGCGTGGCGGGGTTCGTCGATCTCGCGCTGGAGCGGGCCTATCATTACCAGCCGGGCAAAAGATCCGAGCAAGTGCCGCTCGCTGCGCATATCCGCGATGACGAGACGACCGCCCGCTTCCACATGCTGGAGCAACTGGCCGACCATGACGACGCCTTGCTGGAGCAATTGCTGATCGACGAGGCGCCGCGGCTCGACACGATTTTCGGCGATCTGACGCGCGAAACCGAGGCAGGATTGATCGCGCCGGTTTTGTTCGGATCGGCGCAGAACGGCTTCGGCATCGGCCGGCTGCTCAAGATGCTGCGGCACGACACGCCGATCGCGGCCACGACCGCCGCGCGACTGGGGATCGAGGGCGCGGCGGCCGATATCTTCAAGATATCGCATGGCTGCGCGGTCGGGCGGCTGGCGCTCGCGCGCGTGTTCGGTGCACCCCTCAGCGAAGGGCCAAGATCGACGCGGCGCAGGCGGGTGAGCGGCTGGGGACGACGGGCAAGGCCCCGCCCGCGCCGGCGACGGCCGAACGGCCCGTGACCAATTGCGCGCTGGCGATCGCGGCGAAGGACCATAAGGACGACGTACGCCTGTCGACCGCGCTCAACCGGCTGGTCGAGGAAGATGCGGCCTTGCACTGGGGCACCGACGAGGCGACGGGCGAGACGTTGCTGCACGGGCTCAACGACGAGCATCTGGGCGTCGTGCTCGCACGACTGAAGCGGCGGTACGGCGTCGCGGTCTCGGCCAGCCCGCCCGCGGTCGCCTACAAGGAATCGATCCGCAAGGCGGTGACGCAGCATGGCCGCCACAAGAAACAATCGGGCGGGCATGGCCAGTTCGGCGATGTGATCATCGAGGTGCGCCCGCTCGCACGCGGCGAAGGTTTCCGGTTCGAAGACAAGATCACCGGCGGCGCGATCCCGCGGCAATGGATTCCCGCAGTCGAACAGGGTGTGCGCGACGCGATGATGCGCGGCCCGATGGGCTTTCCGGTGGTGGACGTGGCGGTGGCGCTGGTCGACGGCTCGTTCCATAGCGTCGACAGTTCCGAACTCGCTTTCCGCACTGCGGGGCGGATCGCGATGGCGGAGGCGCTGGCGGTGGCCGGCCCATATCTGCTCGAACCGATCGCGCAGGTGACGGTGGACGCGCCGGGAAGCGCGGTGTCGCGGATCACGTCGGCCGCGACCAGCCGGCGCGGCCAGATGCTGGGGATCGAGCCGATCGAGGGCTGGTCCCGCTGGGACCGGATCGAGCTGACCTTGCCCGAGGCGGAGCTGCACGGGCTGGAGACCGAGCTGCGATCGCTAAGCCAGGGCATGGCGCATTACCGTGCACGCTTCGACCATCTGGCGGAGGTGAATAATAAGCTGGCGAGCGGAATCGTGAAGGAGCGGGTGGCGGAGGTGGCCTGAGCGATTTGCCGTCCTGGCCCACAACAGGACGGCAAGAGCCTCAACAGGTCGGCGGCGTCACGGGCGGAAGATAGGCGCGCGGATCGACCACCGCGAAGCTGCCGGATTCGGAGGCGTAGCGCCGCAACAGCCAAGTGTGGCCGGAGCCGAACACGGCGATTATCCGGTCGCCGGGTTTGGCGAAGGCGAGCAGATTGTCGTAGATATGCAAGTTGCGCGCGTGCCAGGCGCCGACCCAGGCCGCGCCTGGATTTTGCTTCGCATCACCGAACGTCGCGATCCGGTAATAAGGCCGTTCCAGCCGCAACATATAAGCCGGATCCGCGAGGCCGCGCAGCCAATCGCCGATCGAGGTGCAACGGTTGCGGGCACCAATGGCGTCGGCGAAGCGCTGGCCATCGGCCTGGAGGGCGACCCAGTCCGCTTCCCGTCCGTGCGCTTTCAGCCAAGCGGGGAAATCATAATCCTCATCTTTGCCTGGCGGCTCCTGGTTCCAATCCGCGGCATCGACGCGCGGCAATCCCAGCCGGGCGGCGAGGCGGAGGCCGATCTGGTCGCGTTCGTCGCGCGTCAGCTTCAGCCGGCCCGCACGATAATCGGCGTAGCGCTTGTCGAGCGCCGCCTGGTCCGTCGATTCCCACTCCACGGCAACATGGTTCGGGTGGAAGCGCGCGAGGCTCTCCACCACCGCTTCGATCTCGCGCTGGCGAGCAGGCGTCAGCACATCCTCGACCTTGAGGTTAGCGATATCACGTGCCGGATTGTCGAAATGATCCAGCCCGAGCACCATCAATTGCGGCTTCGGCGCGGGTGCCGCCGCCAGCGTCATCACCGCCACCGCAAGCGCCGCGGCGGACTTCAACCATGGGTTCATTCGTGTCTTCCTTGCTCTCATGCCATATCGAGCCCCGGTCAGGCGGGGCATGTGATCCTGCCGCTGCCGGCTTTCCGGACGGCGCAGGCGGGGGAGCCCTTGACCAGGATCGAACCCGATCCGGCCAATGTTCCCGAAGCCATTCCATCCACCCGCTCGGCGATGCTGCCATGGCCGCCCAGATACACCTGCGATGCAGTGGCGACGGCACCGGTCGTATCGATCGATCCCGATCCGGCCAGGTCAGCATGGAGCTGGCCGAGCCGCCCCGTCGCGACGATATGCCCGTCACCGTCTATCGAAAGGTCGGCCTTCGCGACGTCGATCCCATTGAGCATGATTGAGCCCCCGCCGGGGATCGCGGCTGAAAATTGCGCCGACCGCAACGGCGCGACCGAGATCGACCCATGACCGCTGATTCGAACCCCGTCGATCGTGGGCGCGGCGACGTGCACGGTGAGCGGATGCGCGCCGCCCGGTTTGCGGCAGCCAAGCCGCGCCTCGATTATGATATCCTGGCCGGTGGACGAGGACGAGGACGAGGCGACCGGACGCGCCTTGCCGTGCCAATCGATCGTCAGCACACCGTTCTGGACCGTGACATCCAGGCACCGCAGAACCGCCGGATCGCCGCTCGCCAGGACGGAGCGCGTCGGCGCAGCGGTCACCTCCACGGTCGCCTTCGCCGCAAGATCGACAGCATGGAACGCAGATACGGGAAAGCTGCGCTCGACGGTTCCGGCAACGCCGGCCGCGGCCATCAAAGCCAAAGCAAACATTTCGCCTCCTTAGAGTGAGGCGGTGTATTAATACGGCATATCAGCTACGGCAAGATGCGCGGCTAGCGATAATTGAAGCTGATCGAGATGCGTTCGTCCTTCGCGTCGCTCGGCATCACCTCGTGCCGCAGCCAGCTTTCCCAAAGGAAGATCGCGCCGGGGCTGGGAGTGGCATAGACGAAGGGCTGGAGCTCCTCCGCCGCATCCGCGCGGCGGGTCGGGGCGGCCATGAGCAGGCCGAGGCGCGGATCCTCCAGCTTGAGCGCGCCCGAGCCCTTCGGCACGGCGACGTAGATCGTCCCCGATACGACGCTGTGCGGATGGATATGGCCCGAATGGGTGCCACCGCGCTTCATGACGTTGACCCACAGGCTGTCGAGCTTGAGCGGCTTGGCGAGATCGAACGCGCAATCTTTGGCGAAGGCGGCGACGTGCCGGTTCAATGCCTTGACCAGATCGGCGAAGACCGGATCGCGCTGGGGCAGGTCGTCGAGCGAGGCGTAGGAGGTGTAGCCGCGATAGCCATGCGCCTTCGACCAATTCCGTCCCGCACGATCATCCTCCGCGAGCGTGCGGCAGCTATGGTCGAGCTCTTCCCGCAGCGCATCGTCGGCGAGCGCGCCTTGATAGAATCGGGTGGCGAACAGGCTGCGTGTGGTCATCGTACCGCGATAGGATCGCGACCGTGGCTTGCCAACCTCGCAGCCTGCCGCTTGTCTCAGCCGGCGGCGTACCCACTTTGACCGTGCAGATTGTTGGGGGAAGTGGCGGTGAAATGGATCATAGCGGCGGCGATCGCCGTCTGCCTGTCGATCGCCTTGCCCTGGGCGGTCGCGGCGTCGAAGCGATCCGCGCGCGGGAAAGGCCGGCTGGCGGGGGCGACCTTCGCGATCGGGCTGGCGTTCGGGGCGATCTTCGATCCCGCCAAGTCCGCGGCGATCGAGAATATCCAGAAGAAGAAGGAAATCGGCGACGAGGCCGACGGTGAAGCGGGCGCGCCGCCCGAATGACGATTGGCGCGTGAGCGGCGCCGTCAGGCGGCTTCCTTGCCGGACGGCGGCGCGGTCAGCAAACGACCCGTTTCCTCACGCAAGATCGCGATCGTGTCGGCGAGGTGGCGCAGGATGAGCGCGCGTTCTTCGTCCGAATAGCGCGCATCGAGCCGATCCATGCGCGCGGTCAACGCGGCGAAGGCCGGGCCGATCGTCGCCATCAGCCGATCGGCATTGCGCGCTTCGACGATCACGCTCCGGCGATCGGTCGGGTGCGCGACGCGCGCGGCGAAACCGGCTTTGACCAGCCGGTCGACGATGCCCGTGATCGCGCCGGTGGTGAGACCGGTCGCGTGCGCGAGTTCACCCGGAGTCATCCGCCCGCGTTCGGCGAGCAACCCAGCGCATTTGCGCTCCGCCGCGGTCATCCCGACCGCACGCGCCACCGCTTCCTGAAAACTGACGACCGCGGTCGCCAGCTCACGGTGGAGGCGGTTGGATTCGGCCGCGCCATCGAGCGCCTGTTGGGCCATTTGCATTTATCTCACAGCTAAGATACTTATCGATCACATAATTCGTATATACTTGACGGGAGATTGTCCAATGGCACCGGCCGATCGCGGCTTCGTCTCACGCATCGCGCCCGCCTTGCTGATGATAACGCTGCCGCCATTCTTCACCGAATGGCTGCTGGGCGGGACGCGGCTGTCGGCGATCATCGGCTTCCCGCCGATCATCGTCATGGAGATCATCGTGTGGGGCGGCGGCGCACTGATGCTCCGCGCTCTGGCGCGCAAGCTCGGGCTGGGCTGGGGCAGCCTGATCCTGTTCGGCCTGATCATCGCAATGGCCGAGGAATTCGTGATTCAGCAGACCAGCTTCGCGCCCCTGGTGATCAAGCTGAAGGGCGTCGAATGGGCACGCGCCGGCGGCATCAATTACGTCTATGCGCTGTGGGCGCTGGCCTATGAGGCGGTATGGGCGGTGCTGATGCCGACCTTGGTCGCGGAAATGGTCTTCCCCGACCGCAAGACCGAAACCTGGCTGAGCCCGATCGGCCTGATCATCGTCGGCCTGCTGTTCCCGATCGGATCGGCGATGGCCTGGTTCGGCTGGACGCGGATCGCGCGCGTGCAGACCTTCCATCTGCCGATCTACAATCCGACGCCAGGAGAGTTGCTGGGCGCGTTGACGGTGATCGCGGCCCTGTTCCTGTGGGCGATCAAATTTCCGCCACGCCTCGCCGCGAGCGCACCGCCGCCCTCCCCTCTCCTGCTTGGAATCGGCGGGGCGATCTGGTCGGCCTTATGGTTTGTGCTGGTGGTGCTGGCGTTCGGGCTGATGCCGCAGCTTCCGGCACCGGTGGTGTTCGTGGCTTTCCTGGTGCTGATCCTGCTCGTGCTGGCCTGCATGATCCGCTGGGGCGCGGATGCGGGTTGGACCGAATTGCACAGCTTCGGCCTGGTTTTCGGCACGCTCGGCGGCGCGATGCTGGCGACTTTCGGCGGCTTCATCGGCAATGCGACGCCCGCCGACATGGCGTTCAAGATCGTCACCAACCTGATCGCGCTGGCGCTGATGCTGCTGCTCGGCCGCAGCATGACGACAAAGCGCGGAGAAAGCGTTCCGGGACGCTGAACCCGCTCAGGCGAGGCGCAAAGCGACCTCATTCATGAAGCGCGCATCGTCGCCCGCGGCGAGCAAAGAGGCTTCGGCCGCGACCGCGCCGAGCATGTCGGACAGATCGTCCATCTCCGCCTTGGCATAATTGCCGAGGACATAGCCGGTCACGCGATCCTTATGACCGGGATGACCGATGCCGAGCCGGACGCGGCGATAGTCCTGGCCGAGATGCGCGTCGATCGAGCGCAGGCCGTTATGGCCCGCCGCCCCGCCGCCTTTCTTCACCTTGACGCGGAAAGGATCGAGGTCGAGCTCGTCATGGAAAGCGGTGAGCGCGTCGAGATCGAGCTTGTAGAAGCGCAGCGCCTCGCCGACCGAACGGCCGCTGTCGTTCATGTAGGTGGCGGGCTTGAGCAGCAGGATGCGCTCGGTGCCGATCCGGCCGGCGGAGATCCAGCCCTGGAAGCCCTTCTTCCACGGCTCGAAGCCATGGACCTCGGCGATCGAATCCACGGCCATGAAGCCGACATTGTGCCGGTTGAGCGCATATTCCGCACCCGGATTGCCGAGGCCGACCCAGAGCTGCACGATGCGACGCGTCGCCCTGGCGAAAGCCAGGGTCTCAGGCAACAAGCGACCGCTTGCCTCCCGAGACCCCAGCTTTCGCTGGGGTGACGATTACTCCGAAGTCTCTTCGGCCGCGCCTTCGGCGGTCTCGGTATCGCCTTCGCTCGACTTGAGCGCCGACGGGGCCACGATCGTCGCGACGGTGAAGTCGGTCTCGGCGTGGTTGACCTTGGCGCCGGCCGGAAGCGTGACCT
>JAEKMC010000185.1 GCA_019508115.1 Sphingomonas sp. | reverse complement strand
GAGGCGGCGGTGCCGAAGCGAACCTCCTTGCCCTCCATATTGCCGCCGGCGAGGCCGAGCTGGTGCAGCATCGGATTGCCGGCCGCTTCCTGCCAGTAACAGACGGCGACGCCAGCCAGCACCATCAGCAGCATCGCGGACAGGATCGCCCAACCCTGACGGGTGTTGCCGACCGCCTTGCCGAAGCACCAGGTCAGACCGACGCCGATCGCGAAGATCGACACGATCTGCACGAAGTCAGTGAGCGCACTGGGATTCTCGAACGGATGCGCGCTGTTGGCGTTGAAGAAGCCGCCGCCGTTGGTGCCGAGCATCTTGATCGCTTCCTGCGACGCGACCGGGCCGAGCGCGATCGTCTGCTTGACCCCTTCCAGCGTGGTTGCGTCGATCTGCTGGACCAAAGTCTGCGGCACGCCGCTCGCGATCAGATAGAGCGCGTAGACGATCGAGATCGGCAGCAGCAGGTAGAGCGTGACGCGTGTGACATCCGCCCAGAAATTGCCGAGCGTCGCCGGCTTTCCGTCAGCATTTTGGCGCCGCGCGAAACCGCGGAACAAGGCGAAGGCCAATGCAATGCCGGTCGCGGCGGAGGTGAAATTGTGGATCGTCAACCCCAGCATCTGGCTGAGATTCGACATCGCCGCCTCGCCCGAATAATTTTGCCAGTTCGTATTGGTGGTAAAGCTGACGGCGACGTTAGTGGCGCCGTCGGGCGTAAAATTGGCCATGCCCGGGGCATTCAGCGGCAGGAACGCCTGCAGCCGCAATATCGCATAGGTGAAGAGCGCCAGCACGACGTTGAAGATCAGCATGTGCACCGCGTAGCGGCGCCAGCTCATCTCTTCGGCCGGGTCGATCTCCGACAGGCGATAGAAGCCGCGCTCCATCGGGCCGAGCACGGCATGGAGCGGCGTGCGGCGACCTTCATAGAGCGCGAACAGCCACAGCCCCATCGGCTTGGCGATCACGATCAGAATCGCGAAGAAGACGAGGATCAGGGTCCAGCCCTGAAGAGTCATGATGCCGCTCCCGTCAGAAGCGCTCGGGCCGGACGAGCACGGCCACGAGGTAAAGGAGGAGCCCAAGCGCGGTGACCGCGGCGAGCCAGAGATCGAGGGTCATGATCCTGATCCCTCACGCATTGTCGCATAGCCGGACGTAGGCGAGCGTTGCCGCCACCAGCCCCAGCATCATTGCGATCCAGAAAATGTCTTGCACCTGATCCTCGCGGGTTAAGGTCGAGGATCAGTCATTAGGAGCGGCACGCGTAGGGATGCGAGACGAGGGAAATGGGCGCGCTATATGTTTTGCATAAAAGCGCCCTGGTGGCGCTCGCCCTTCCCTTTGCCCGACTGATCGTACCGGCGCCGTCCTCCCGGAACACGCCTGCGAACGAGTCGGTTCAGCCATGCCACAGCTAGAGCGGTTCCCGATCCGATTGCATCGGATCGGCCGCTCCAGATCTTTGTTTTACCGCGATTTCCGAGTCGCCGGGTGATTCCACCCGGCTGGAAATCGCTCTAGGAGGAACGGTTGACGAAAGCTTGGCTGGCCTGGGCGTGGCCTTGGTTGGGCGCGGTTCTCTCGGTGGTAATCGCGATTGCACTGGCCTTGCTCGTCCATCGCGTCGTGCTGCTGGCGATGACACATGCTGCGCGGCGTACGGCAACCACGACGGACGACATATTGCTGCGACGGTTGAACCAGCCTTCGCGCTGGCTCCTCGTGACCTTCGTCCTTTCGGTGCTCCAGCCGACGCTCGCCTTGCCCAGCCCCATTCCGGCTATCTGGCAGCAGGCGTCGGGCCTGCTCGTTCCGGCGCTGCTCGGCTGGCTGGCGACGGGCTTGCTGGGCGCGATCCACGATATCGTGGTGATCCGCACCGACATCACGATGCCCAACAATCTGGCCGCCCGGCGGAGGCGGACGCGGGCGGGCATCCTCCACCGCATCGCGTTGTTCGCCGTGCTGCTGATCACCTTCTGCATGATGCTGATCAGCATCCCGAGCGTGCGCAGCATCGGCGTGACCCTGGTCGCTTCCGCCGGGCTCGCTGGCCTCGCGGTCGGCGCCGCCGCGCAACCCGCACTCAAGAACCTGATAGCCGGCATCCAGATGGCCTTCACCGAGCCGATCCGGATCGACGATGTCGTGATCATGGACGGCGAGTGGGGGCGGATCGAAGAGATACGCCTGACCTTCGTCGTGGTGCGCATCTGGGATGATCGGCGGCTGATCGTGCCCGTGTCCAAATTCCTGGAGAACAGCTTCCAGAACTGGACGCGCGAGACCAGCCAACTGCTTGGTTCCGCTTTTCTTCAGGTCGACCCGACCGCCGACGTGCCACGCATTCGCGGACATCTGGAAATGGTGGTGAAGGCCAACCCCCGATGGGACGGCCGCGTCTGCGTGCTGCAGGTCACCGACACGCATTTCGATCATATCGAATTGCGCTGTCTGGTGAGCGCGGGCGACGCGGCCCTCGCGTTCGACCTGCGCTGCGACGTGCGCGAGGCGATGATGGCATTTCTCACCAAGGAGATGCCCGAAGCGCTGCCGCGCCGACGGAACGAGGTAATAGCTAGGCCTATGCAATAGCGGCTTCCGGCGCCGCCTCCAGCAATGCATCCGTGAAGCTTTGGCGCCACCAGAGAACGTCCTCGCGCTCGACCACGTCCATCATAGCGCGCCAGCGGCGCTTCCGTTCGTCGAGCTTCATGTGAAGCGCGCGCAGCAGGGCGTCGGCCAATTCCTCCGCGCTGTGGGGGTTCACCAGCAGCGCATCCGCAAGCTGCTCGGCGGCGCCGGCAAAGCGCGAGAGGATCAGCACACCGGGATTTTCGGGATCCTGCGCGGCGACATATTCCTTGGCCACGAGGTTCATGCCGTCGCGCATCGGCGTGACCAGGCCAATCTGCGCTGAGCGGTAAACGCCCGCCAGCACATCACGCGGATAGCCATGGTTGACGTAGCGAAGCGGCACCCAGTCCAGGTCGGCAAAGGCGCCGTTGATGCGGCCGGAGAGCCCTTCGAGCGAGGTTCTGATCTTCTGATAGGTTTCGACCGATCCGCGCGAGGGCGGCGCGATCTGGAGCAGGAACAGCCGCTTGTGCACCTCGGGATGATCGTCGAGGAAGCGCTCATAGCCGAGGAAGCGCTCCTCCAGCCCCTTCGAATAATCGAGCCGGTCGACACCGACGATCATTGCCCGTTCGTTCGCACTTTCCTTCATCTGCACGCAGGTCGCCTGGGCCACCGGGCCGCGCGCCATCTCCGCGAATTCACGTGCCTCGATCCCGATCGGGCAAGCGATCGCACGCACGCTTCGATCGCCCAAGCGCAACACGCCGCCTTCCTCTTCAACCGCGCCGAGATCATTCACGACAAAGTCGATGAAGGCCTGGAGCCATTCTTGCGTGTGGAAGCCGATCAGGTCGTAGGCGAACATGGTCTGCACCAACGTCTCCGCCTCGGGCAATGTATTGAGAAGGCGCCTGGGCGGCCAAGGAATGTGGAGGAAGAAGCCCAGCCGGTTGGCGCAGCCGCGGCGGCGCAGCTCCTGGCCGAGCGGAACCAGGTGATAATCCTGCACCCAGACGATGTCGTCGGGTTCGATCAGCGGCAGCACGGTCTCGGCGAAACGCTCGTTCACCCGCTGATAACCGCCGGCAAATCCACGTTCATATTCGGCGAGATCGACGCGATAGTGGAACAGCGGCCACAGAGTGCGGTTGGCATAGCCGTTATAATATTCCTCGATATCCTGATCTTCGAGATCGATCGTGGCGGTGGTCACGCCCTCGGTACGCTGGACGTTGAGCGCGCCGGTGAACTCGTCGGTGCGCTCGCCCGACCAGCCGAACCAGATGCCGCGATATTCGCGTAATGCCGCCTGCAGCGCTACGGCAAGGCCGCCCTGCGCGCCGTTTGTGGAGGGCGCGGACACGCGGTTCGAGATGACGATCAATCGGCTCACCGGATGGCGCTCCATGGCTTGCTGAGCAGGACCGCGCAGTTGATGATGCCGACCAGCGAATAGGTTTGCGGGTAATTGCCCCACAGCTCGCCGCTGACGGGGTCGATATCCTCCGACAGCAGGCCCGCCGCCGTCCGCCGCGTCAGCATTTCCTCGAACAAGGCGCGCGCGTCAGCGTGGCGACCGGTCAGATGCAATGCTTCGATCAGCCAGAAGGTGCAGACGTTGAACGCCGTCTCGGGCAGGCCGAAATCGTCCTCGGTCGCGTAGCGCAGCATGTGCGACCCGCGGCGCAACCCCTGTTCCACCGCCGCGAGCGTACCGCGGAAGCGCGGATCGTCCGGCGTCAGGAAGCGCAGATCGAGCAACTGGATCAGGCTGGCGTCAAGATCGTCGCCCGCGAACGTCGCCGACAGGCGATCGGTATCAGGACGCCACGCCGCCTGTCCGATACGGTCGCGGATGCGGTCGGCGCGGTCCTGCCAGAACGCCTCCTTGTCCTCGAGCCCCAGGGCCTGCGCGGCATTAGCAAGCCGGTCGCACGCCGCCCAGCACATCGCGACCGAGTAAGTGTGGACCGACTGGCGGGTTCGCAATTCCCATAGGCCGGCATCGGCGGTGTCGTGCTTTTCCCAGGCACGTTCGCCGACCCGCTCGAGCGCCTCGAAATCCTCGACCCCGGCCATGCGAAACAGGCGCTGGTCGAAAAAGGCCTGGACGTTGGAAAGCACGATCTGGCCGTAGGCGTCGTGCTGGATTTGCGCATAGGCTTGGTTGCCGACACGCACCGGTCCCATTCCGCGATAGCCGCGGAGAGCCGGCTCGAGCCGTTCCTCCAGCGTCGCTTCGCCAAGCACGCCATAGAGAGGCTGGATATGCCCGCCCCGCGCCTGATCGACGATGTTGCGCAGGTAGGACAGATAGGATTCGAGCACGTCCAGCGCGCCGAGCCGGTTCAGCGCCTGCACCGTATAATAAGCATCGCGTATCCAGCAGTAGCGATAATCCCAGTTGCGCTCCGATCCGGCATGTTCGGGGATGGAGGTGGTCAGCGCAGCGACGATCGCGCCGGTTTCCTCATGCTGGCACAGCTTGAGCGTGATCGCGGCGCGGATCACCGCGTCCTGCCATTCCACCGGTGTCGCCAGTCCGCGCACCCAATCCTGCCATTCGGCCGTGGTGTCCGCTAGCATCTGGCCGACCGCCATCGACAGATCCGCGTCGAAACTCTCGTCCGGTCCGAGGAACAGGACCAATTCCTGCTCCAGCCGAAAGGCCCGCTCCTCGATGATCATCCCGATGGGCCCGTTGGTGGTGAGCCGGAGCGTCTGCCGATCGAGCCGATAGCGTATGTGGTTGGTCCCGTTGGTCTGCGGCGGCGCGTCGGGCGTCCAGCCCCTGCCCGGCCGAAGACGCACGCGGATGCGTGGGCTGCCGGACAGGGGCCGCACCAGCCGCGCGAAGGCGACCGGCCGATAGCCGCGTCCATTGCGTCGAAAGCGCGGGCAGAAGTCGATCACCTCGATCGCGCTGCCCGCGGCATCAGTATGGCGGGAGATCAGGATCGGCGTGTTGCGCACATAATTTTGCTCGACCGCCTGCGCGCCATCGAGGTCGACCGCCCAGAAGCCCTGCGCATCGCCGGGCTGGTCGAGATCGACATCGCCAAGCAGCGCCGAGAATGCCGGATCGCCGTCGACGCGGGGCACGCACCCCCACACGAACCGCCCCGCGCGGTCGATCAGCGCGCTGACCTGGCAATTGCCGATCGGCCAGAGATCGAGCGTGGAGGTCATGACAGCGCCTCCCCGGCCGCTTTCAGCCAGGCGCGCGTCGTGGGGACGTCGGGCAAGACATAATGCGCAACGGTTGGGCCGGCGCCTACTAGAATGCCGTGGCCCCCAGCGCGCGCGGCGGCGGCGAACGCGGCCTCGTCGGTCGAATCGTCGCCGATGAAGACTGGACAGGTGCCGCGCATCGGCGGCTCGGCCATGAAGGCATCGAGCGCGGCACCCTTGTCGGCGCCCGCCAATCGCAACTCGACCACCATCTTGCCGATTTGCACGGACAGGCCCGTTTCC
>JAEKMC010000184.1 GCA_019508115.1 Sphingomonas sp. | reverse complement strand
GCACCGCGTCCGCGCCATAATGATCGAGGATCGGCGCCGGATCGACCGTGTTCTTCTTGGATTTCGACATCTTCTCGACGCGGCCAAGGCGAATCTGCGGGCCGCCATCCTTGAGGAAGACCCCATTCTCGCGCCGATCGACCTCGTCGGGCGCGAACCAGGTGACACGGCCGGACTCCGCGTCCTCGGTATAATAGGTTTCGTGCGTCACCATGCCCTGCGTGAACAGGCCGGTGAACGGCTCGGCCACGTCGATCCGCCCGATATGCTTGAGCGCGCGCGTCCAGAAGCGCGCGTAGAGCAAGTGCAGGATCGCATGCTCGACCCCGCCAATATATTGGCCGACCGGCAGCCATTGCTCGGCCACCTTGCGGTCGAACGGCTGGTCCTTGGGCTGGCTGGCGAAGCGGATGAAATACCAGCTCGAATCCACGAAGGTGTCGAGCGTATCGGTCTCGCGCCGCGCCTTGCCGCCGCATTTCGGGCAATCGATATGCTTCCACGTCGGATGGCGGTCGAGCGGATTGCCGGGAATATCGAAGCTGACGTCGTCGGGCAGCACGACCGGCAGCTGGTCCTTGGGCACCGACACCGGACCGCAGGCGTCGCAATGGATGATCGGGATCGGCGTGCCCCAGTAACGCTGGCGGCTGACGCCCCAGTCGCGCAGGCGATAGACGGTCGTGCCGACGCCCCAGCCTTCAGCCTCGGCGCGCGCGACCACCGCGCTCTTCGCGTCTTCCGAATTCATGCCGTCAAGGAAACGCGAATTGACCGCGACGCCCGGATCGCTGTCGGCTTCGTCGCCGATCGGATCGTTCGCATGTTCGACCGACTTCGCGACCACGCGCGTCATCGGCAGCATATATTTGCGCGCAAATTCATAGTCGCGCTGGTCGTGCGCGGGCACGCCGAACACCGCGCCCGTGCCATAATCCATCAGCACGAAATTCGCGACGAAGACGGGCAGCGTCCATGTCGGATCGAGCGGATGGACCGCGCTCAAGCCGGTGTCGAACCCCTTCTTCTCCGCCGTCTCGATCTCGGCCGCGGCGGTGCCCGTGCGGCGGCAATCCTCGATGAAATCGGAAAGGCCCGGAATCGTATCCTTCAGCGCCTGCGCCAGCGGATGATCGACCGACACTGCCACGAACGACGCGCCGAAGATCGTGTCCGGGCGGGTGGTGAAGACTTCGATGTCCGAAAAGCCCCTCCCTTCCAAGGGAGGGGTTGGGGTGGGTGAGTCCGCCGGAATCTCGGTACCGGTCTGCGCCTCGGATGGCGTCACCCACCCCCCGGCCCCCTCCCTTGGCAGGGAGGGGGAGAGATGGAATCTGAACCGCAGTCCCTTGGATCGTCCGATCCAATTGGCCTGCATGATCTTCACCTTCTCCGGCCAATGCTCGAGGCCATCCAGCCCCTCCAGCAATTCGTCGGCGAAGTCGGTGATCTTGAGGAACCACTGGCTCAATTTGCGCCGCTCGACCAACGCGCCCGAGCGCCAGCCGCGGCCGTCGATCACCTGCTCGTTGGCGAGCACGGTCATGTCGACCGGATCCCAATTGACCGCGCTTTCCTTGCGATAAACCAGCCCCGCCTCGTACAGGTCGAGGAACAAGGCCTGTTCCTGGCCATAATAATCGGGCTCGCAGGTCGCGATCTCGCGGCTCCAGTCGAGCGCGAAGCCGAGCCGCTTCAGCTGCGCCTTCATCGCCTCGATATTGGCGCGCGTCCACGTACCTGGATGGACGTTCTTCTCCATCGCCGCATTTTCGGCGGGCATGCCGAACGCATCCCAGCCCATCGGATGGAGCACTTCCATCCCCTTCATCCGCCGGTAGCGCGCGAGCACGTCGCCCATCGTGTAATTGCGGACATGGCCCATGTGGATGCGCCCCGATGGATAGGGGAACATCTCCAGCACGTAGCTCTTGGGCTTGGGGCTGTCGTCGTCGGCGTGGAAGGTGCCGCGCGTCTCCCATTCCCGCTGCCAGCGCGTGTCGCTGTCGCGGGGCTCGAACCGCTCGCTCACAGGAAAATTATCCTTGCGCGGCGGCGTTGCGCCGAAGGTCGCGCGCCTTTTGAAGGATGATTTCTTCCAGCTTGGCGTTGGTCGAAGCCTGGACCGCGGCATCGACCCACTGGCCGTTCTGATAGATTTGGCGCGCGGTCGAAACGCGCACCACGTCGGCGCGCAAAGTCGCGTCGAGGATCGCGACCGACACCCGCATCCGCTCGGTCGGGACCTGCGGATTGACGTACCAGTTGGTGACGATGACGCCGCCATTGCTGTCGGTCTGGGCGAACGACATGAAGGACAGAGTGTCGAGCGACGCGCGCCACAGATAGGCGTTGACGCCGATCGTGGTGACGTTGACCGGCGCGATTTCCTGCGCCTTGGCCTTTTTCCGGCGCGCATCGGCGACGCCCACGAGGCTGGCCGCGATCAGAAGGCCGATCAGAGGACGGGAAGGACGGATCATGTGCAGGCTAAAACCTTCTGAGGGTCGGGCAGGCGCGTCGTTATAGAAGCTCGCCCGCGCCCCGCAAGCCACGTGCGGTGGGCCGCGCGCGCCCATTCCGGGTATCGGGCGCGGTTATGCGGGGCGTCGGAAAATGTGGAGCCTCTGCAACATAGTGAAATGATTCGATCGAAAGTGGGGTAGAAGGTTGCGCCAAGGGCTAGCCCCACGACCGCGCGGGACCCATATGGGAACCCAAATGACAGCGATTCGCGGCCATAGCAGGTTTTGGGGCGGCGCCTTGGCGCTCGCAGCCCTTTCTGCCGCCTCCGCGACACCCGCGGATGCCCGGGTGCGCCGCCATCATCGCGCGCCCGTCGTCGCCGTCACGCCGGCCTTCGCGTTCAACTCCTTCACGCCCGCTGCCGCCGACCCGCGTTTCAGCTTCGGGGTGGGCGACGCCTATAATGACGGCGCATTCCGTTTCACGCCGTCCAACGTCAGCAACAACCGTCGCGCGATCACGGTCGCGGTGCGCTCGCGCGCGATCACGCGCCAGCAGGCGGCGCATGCGATGGCCTTGCCCAACGATGGACTCGCGCCGTCGGCCTACAGCCTGGGCGCTTCGATCGGCTGGAAGCGCTTCGCGCTTTCGGGCGACGTGCAGAAGATGGATGGCGGCCTGCTGCCCAATGGCCGCGAATCCGCCGATCTCGGCCTGATCTTCTCGGGCAAGCGCTGGGCGACCCAGCTTGACGTTGCGAGCGAACGCGCTTCAGGTCCGCACATCCCGATCGGGCCCAGTGTCGACCAGAGCTTCTCGGTCGGTCTGGGCGGTTCCTATGCGGTTAGCCGCCGCCTTAACCTGACTGGCGGCGTGCGCTACAAGCAGCAGCATGAGCAGGTCGAATCGCTGACCGACGACCGCCGCGACAGCCAATCGGTCTATCTGGGCACCACCTTCAAGTTCTGACGCCTTCGGCCGAAGCGACGATAGCTTCGCATGGTTTTCCGGCGAA
The DNA here is from genome assembly GCA_019508115.1 of Sphingomonas sp. Taxonomy (GTDB): domain Bacteria; phylum Pseudomonadota; class Alphaproteobacteria; order Sphingomonadales; family Sphingomonadaceae; genus Sphingomonas_I. Next base: position 2,672 of record JAEKMC010000184.1, on the reverse strand, counting down.
TGTCGGGTGCAAATCCTCCCCTGCAAGGGGAGGGGGACCGCACGAAGTGCGGTGGAGGGGTATCCCACATTAAATTGGAGCCCTCCGCCGTAACCGAGCTACCGCTACGTCATGCCTGCGGCATGCCACCTCCCCGTCAAGGGGAGGATCTCCCGTGATTGCTACGCGCGGCCACGATCAATTCCCCGAAACAGCAATGCCGCGCCAAGCGCGGCGGCCGCGAGGATCGACAGTCCGAGCGCGAAGATTCGGTCGGCCGCGACCGGACCCAGCCGCTCCGAAAGCGCGCCGACGCCGACGATCGGGAGCGCGTTGCCCAGGAAGCAGCAGATCAGATACGCCGATGCCAGTTCGGCGCGGCGATCGGGCGGCGCCAACGCGTTGACCACGCCGAGCCCGCCCCGATAGCTGAGTGCGGACGCAATGCCGCAGAGCATCGTCCCTGCCAGCATCAACGGCAAGGACGGCCACGCCTGGACCGCCGCCAACGCCGCGAGGCCGAATGGCGCAACCGTCAGTCCGGCGAGCAACGCCCTCCGTGGCTCCAGCCTGCGCGTGAGGATTATGACGATCGCCGCGATCGCGAACAGCTCCGCGACGATCGCGCCGCTCAACGCGCGGTTGGTCACGTTGATCGTCTGATGGATCATCGTCGGTCCGAGTGCGGCATAATAGCCAACGGTGGCCATGGCGACGAAACCCGCCGCCGCGGGCGCAGCGAACGCCAGCCGCGCGCCTGCGGGCACGCCGAGGCGCGGCCTCAGGCTCAGCGGCTCGGTGCCTTTACGGGCGAGCGTCTCGCGCGCGGCGAGAACGAGCAAGGCCACGATCGCGATTAGCACGAGATAGACGGCGAAGGGCAGGCGCAGCGGCCAGGGTGCATATTGAACCAGCGCGCCCGCGACGATTGGGCCGAGCGTCAGGCCGGCGAAGTTGAACGCGGTCATCGTGCTCGCCGCGAGCGGCCGCCGCTCCGTCGGGGTCGATTCGGCGATCCATGCGGTCGCCGCGCCCGATCCGATCCCTACCGCGCAGCCGCTTACGACGCGGCCGGCGAACAGCGATCCGCTGGAGCCCGCAATCAGGAACAGGACACTGCTGAACGCCGCCAGCGCGAGCCCGCCCAAGATCGTCGGGCGACGCCCGATCTGATCGGAAAGCCGCCCGAAGAAGAGCAAGGCGGCCAGATTGCCGAGGACATAGACCGCATAGATCGACGTCAGCCCGAGCGCGTCCAGCCGGTAGATCGATCGATACAGTTCGTAGAGCGGCGTGAGCAGCGAACTGCCCATGAACAGCAATGCGACGACGACCCCGCCGACGAAACGGCCCGATCGCAGCGCCTCCAGCCGCCGCCGGCTACCGGTCCGGGTGGGGGGTCTTTGGTGCTTCATCCCGCGACAACGCCTCGCACGACGAGACGATCACCAGCTTCGGTCGCCACCGAAATGACGGCCCGTTTGTGCCGTGAGCGCATCGATCCCAGCCCAGCCATAGGCGCCGAGCGGCGCGAGCCGCCGGAAGCGCGGCGCGTCCATTCCGCCGAGCGCGATCACCGGCAGCGCCGCCCGCCGCGCCAGGATCGCGAACCGCAGCGGCCCCAAGGAACGCGCGTCGGGATGCGACCGCGTCGAGAACAGGGGCGAAAGCAGCACGGCATGCGCCCGCGCCGCCGCCAGCGCGCGCGCGTCATGCGCAGGCGCGGTGCGGAGCAGCGGCCGCGCCGCGCGGCGGTGTCGCGACCGGCCGTGCGCGCCGTCCGCGCGCCACTCCACCGCCTGACGCGGCGGGCCCGCGAGCACCAGCACCAACCGCCGCTTGCGCGCGACCGCCCGGACGCGCTCGAACAGAGCGCGCCGGTCGCGCGTCGCATAATGGCGGAAGATCACGCCGCTGCCGCGCGGCAGCCGGGCGAGCGCATCCCACAGGCCGTCGCCCATCCGCTCGTCGGTCATCAGCCACAGGCGCGGGAGAGGCTGGCGGGAGCGCATCGCCACCGCGTTAGAGCGATTTCCGCACATGCGGAACCGCTCCAACTCCTCGTTTATCGCGATCGACGAACCAGCAGGTGAGTTTACCTGCTTTGCGATCGCTTTATAGCGCGGCCATGCTCCCGACCGAAGCCGCCCCCGCCGCGCGCCTTGCCGCTGTTCGCGAAAAACTGGCGCGCGCCGCCGCGCTCGCTGGACGAAAGCCCGACGCGATCGAGCTGGTCGCCATCTCCAAGACGCATGCCGTCGAGGCGATCGTGCCGCTGATCGAAGCCGGCCAGCGCAGCTTCGGCGAGAATCGCGTGCAGGAGGCGCAGGGCAAATGGCCCGCGCTCAAGCAGGCTTACCCCAATATCCGGCTGCATCTCGTCGGTCAGCTCCAGTCCAACAAGGCCGCCGAAGCGGTCGCCTTGTTCGACGCGATCCATTCGCTCGATCGCCCCAGCCTGGCCGAGGCGCTCGCGAAGGCGATCGGCAAGGCCGGCCGCGCGCCGACCCTGTTCGTCCAGGTCAATATCGGCGCCGAAGAACAGAAAGGCGGCTGCGCGATCGCCGATCTGCCGGCTTTGCTGGCGCGATGCCGCGATCTCGGCCTCGAGATTGCCGGCCTGATGTGCGTGCCACCGGCGGAAACCGAGGCCGCGCCTTATTTCGCCCTGCTCGCCAAGCTGGCCAGGGACA
>JAEKMC010000090.1 GCA_019508115.1 Sphingomonas sp. | reverse complement strand
GGCGATATGGCGCAGGCGGTCGCGCTTTGGCGGCAGGCGCGCGATATCTCGGATCGCGCGGTGCGCCAGTCGATGGACCCGCAACTGACGGTGGTGGAGATTGCCGGATTGGTCGCGAAGCTTGCCCCCGTGGAGCCTCGCGCTAAAGGCTGAGCCCATGGCCGAGCCTTTCTACATCACCACCGCAATCTCCTATCCCAATGGCAGGCCGCATATTGGCCACGCTTATGAGGCGATCGCGGCCGACGCGATCGCGCGCTACCAGCGGATGCGCGGGCGCGACGTTTTCTTCATGACCGGCACCGACGAGCATGGCCTGAAGATGGCGCAGACCGCGGCGAAGCGCGGTATCACAGCCAAGGCATTGGCGGACGAAATGTCGTCCTATTTCCGTGAGATGGACGAAGCTCTCAACATCTCTTTCGATCGCTTCATCCGCACCACCGAGCCCGATCATTATGCCGCGAGTCAGGCGCTGTGGCGTGCTATGCAGGCCAATGGCGATATCTACCTGGGCCGCTACGAGGGCTGGTATTCGGTCCGCGACGAAGCCTTTTACGGCGAGGAAGAGCTCGTCGAAGGGGAGGAGGGGGAGAAATTATCGCCCCAAGGTACGCCCGTGGAATGGACGGTCGAGGAGAGCTGGTTCTTCCGATTGTCGGCCTATGCGGACAAATTGATCGCCCATTATGAGGCAAATCCGGACTTCATCCGTCCCGAAAGCCGCCGCAACGAGGTGATGAGCTTCGTACGGGGCGGGCTCTCCGACCTCTCGATCTCACGAACCAGCTTCGATTGGGGCGTTCCGGTCCCGGATTCGCCGGGCCACGTAATGTATGTGTGGGTGGACGCGCTCACCAATTATCTGACGGGCTCGGGCTACCCCGATGGCGCCAAGGGCCGCGCGGGCTGCTGGCCGGCGGATCTGCACATTATCGGCAAGGATATCGTCCGCTTCCATGCGGTCTATTGGCCGGCGTTCCTGCTGTCGGCAGGTCTGGAATTGCCCAAGCAGGTGTTCGGCCATGGATTCCTGCTCAACAAGGGCGAGAAGATGTCGAAATCGGTCGGCAACGTCGTCGATCCGCTCGAGATGGCGAAACTCTACGGCGTCGACCAGCTGCGCTACTTCCTGCTCCGTGAAGTGAGCTTCGGCCATGACGGCAGCTATAGCCACGAAGCGATCGTCACACGCTGCAATGCAGATCTCGCTAACGGGCTCGGCAATCTCGCGCAGCGTTGTCTGTCGATCATAGCCAAGAATTGCGACGGCAAAGTACCAGAGCCGGGCCCTGCGCATGACCAGCTCGGCCTGGGCGCGCTGCTGGAGCGTATGGACGGCGCTTTCGCTGACCTGGCGCTCAACCGCGCGTTGGAGATCGTGTGGGACGGCGTGGCGCTCGCAAATCGCTATTTCGCCGACATGGCGCCCTGGTCGCTGCGCAAGGAGGATCCGGCCATGGCAGATGGCGTGCTCTATTGGACGGCGGAAGCGGTCCGTATCCTTGCCATCATGGCGCGCTGGGCGATCCCCGAAAGCGTGGACAGGTTGCTCGATCTGCTTGCGCAGCGGCCCGACGCGCGCGATTTCGCCGCGATCGGGACACCGATCGAGCCGGGCACGCAGCTTCCCGCGCCGCAGGGCGTTTTCCCGCGTTGGGTTGAGCCTGCCGCCTGATGCTGATCGATAGCCATTGCCACCTCAATTATAAGGGGCTGGTCGAAGACCAGGCGGCGGTGATCGCTCGCGCCCGCGCCCGGGGCGTGACGGGCATGCTCTGCATCTCGACGCGCGAGCGCGAATGGGATGAGGTGATCGCGATTGCTGAACGCGAGCCCGATATCTGGGCTTCGGTCGGTATCCATCCGCACGAGGCGGACGAGCATCCGGATGTCGACGCGGGCAAGCTGTTTGCGGCGGCACGCCATCCCAAGGTGATCGGGATCGGCGAGACCGGGCTCGATTATTATTACGACCATTCCGATCGCGAACAGCAGAAGAAGAGTTTCCGCGCGCATATCGCCGCCGCGCGCGAAACCGGCCTGCCGCTAATCGTGCATACGCGCGAAGCCGAGGCGGATACCGCCGCGATCCTCGCCGACGAAATGGGGAAGGGGGCATACCCCGCGCTGATCCACTGCTTCACTGCAAGCCGGGGCTTTGCGGAGAAGATGCTGGATTTGGGCCTCTACATCTCGATCGCGGGAATCGTGACCTTCAAGAATGCGCGCGAACTGCAGGAAACCGTCGCCGCACTTCCGGGTGACCGGATGCTGGTCGAAACCGACGCGCCGTTCCTGGCGCCGGTCCCGCATCGCGGCAAGCCGGGAGAGCCGGCGTTCGTGGCCGATACGGCGGCGTTCATCGCCAACCTGCGCGGCGAGGAAACACGAGACCTCATGGATCGCACCGCCGATAACTTCTTCAGATTGTTCACGAAGGCGAAGCCGTGAAGGTGATCGTCCTGGGATGCGGGACGTCTTCGGGCGTGCCGCGGATCGGGGGCGATTGGGGCGCATGCGATCCCCAAAATCCGCGCAACCGGCGCACACGCTCCTCGGTGCTGGTACGGAGCGATACGACCACGATCCTGGTCGATACCAGCCCGGACATGCGCCAACAGCTGCTCAACGCCGGCGTCAGCAATATCGATGCGGTAATCTGGACGCATGAGCATGCCGATCATATTCATGGCATCGACGATTTGCGGCAGATCTTTCACCTGAGGGGTGAGCCGGTGCCTTGCTATGCACGCGAGCGCTGCCTTGAATCGCTCGACAGGCGCTTCCGCTACGTTTTCCACGGTCGCGGTGGCTATCCGCCGACCTCCACGATCGCCTTGCTGAACGACGTGCTCACGGTTGGCGACATGACTATCCGCACCGTCGATATGCCGCATGGCGGTATCACTTCGGCGGGATTGCGGTTCGAGCATGGCGGCATGTCATTCGGATATTCGACGGATTTTCATGATTTTACGGCGGATATGGATGAATTGTTTTCAGGATTGGATTTATGGGTGGTCGATGCATTACGCCGCGCGCCACATCCGACCCATGCCAATCTGGCGACTACGCTCGGAGCGATCGAGCGGCTGAAACCCAAGCGCGCGATCCTGACGCATATGGATCAGTCGATGGATTATGCCGGTCTCGCGCATGAACTGCCGGTGGGTGTCGAGCCCGGCTATGATGGGCTGGAGGTCTGCCTATGAACCCGGATGTCTTGCTCAGCGTCGTCTTTTTGATCGGCTGGCTGGCGCTGGTCGGCTCAGGGATCGCGCGGCGGCGTCAGCCGATGGGCAAGGTCGCATTGCAGGGCGCGGTATGGATCGGGATCATCGGCACTTTATGGTTGCTGGTCTCGATCGCGATGCGGTTTCATCGATAGAGATTTAACATAATATATATTATCAGACTGATATGTATCTAGCGATGGGATCGATCATCGGCTCAGCCTGCGTCCCCACCGGTCGAAAGACATCAACCGCATAAGCGGGCCACATAATCCGCATGGCCCGGAAAGGAATTTGCCGCCTGGTCGATTGCGGCGCGCATCGCCGCCAGCCCCCGCTCGAGCTCGGCGCGAGGAAGGGCGTCGATCACCGGTTCATGGCGGGCCGGCCAGACCTGGTGGCCGGCATAGACGGACAGCCAGCTTGGCAAGAGGAACGTCTCCTCCTCGAACGTGACATTGTGCCCGGTTCGCTCGAACATGGATTGCCTGTAGGCCAGCTCTTCGGGCAGCGGCATCGACCGCACCCTGCGCCAGAAGTCCGTGTCGTCGCGTTGGCTCGCGCTATAGTGAAGAATGATGAAGTCGCGGATGCGCTCATATTCGAGCGCGGTGAGGCGGTTATATTCGCGTGCGATCACAGGATCGAAATCCCGATCGGGGAACAGGCTGAGCAGTCGGCCGATGCCGGTCTGGATCAGATGGATGCTGGTCGATTCGAGCGGCTCCAGAAAACCGGCGGCGAGCCCCAGCGCGACGCAATTGCCGACCCAGCTCCGCTTCCGCCGCCCGGCCGTGAACCGCAACAGGCGCGGCTCGCCAAGCGCGCTCCCATCGAGTTCGCCCAGAAGGCGCGCCGCAGCCTCGTCGTCGGACAGATCCCGACTGCAATAGACATAGCCATTGCCGGTGCGCCGCTGGAGCGGGATACGCCAGCGCCACCCCGCCTCCATCGCGGTCGAACGGGTGAAAGGGGTGAAGGCCCCTGCGCGTTCGCTCCCGACCGCAACGGCCCTGTCGCACGGCAGCCAATGCGACCAATCCTCGAACCCCTCGCCCAATGCGCCCGCGAGCAGCAGGCCGTGAAATCCAGAACAGTCGAGGAAGAGGTCGCCGTCAATCACGCGCCCGCCGGCAAGACGCACCGCATCCAGGCGTTCGGGGCGCGTATGGACCACCGCCTCGATCCGGCCTTCGATCCGCTCGACGCCGTGCGCCTCGGCATAAGCGCGCAGATATTGGGCATAGAGCGAAGCATCGAAATGATAGGCATAGGAAAGGGGGCCGACCCCCTGCCCCTGTGGTGCGAAACGGCCGCGAGCCGCGGCTAGGTTGTTGATCGACCATTCCGCTAGGCCGCGCGTATCGCCTTCCGTGCGCGCCCTGAGCCAGAAGCTCTGGAAGAGAGCCGGATCGAGGCCGACGCCATATCCCCCAAAGGGATGGAAGAATGACGTGCCCGGGCAATGCCAGTCGCGGAACTCGATCCCGAGCTTGAACGTGGCGCCAGTGCGGCAAACGAAGTCGCGCTCGTCGATACCCAGCAGCTCATGGAATCCGGCCAGGCTCGGGATGGTCGCTTCGCCCACGCCGACCGTCCCGATTTCCGCCGATTCGATCAACCGCACCGGTCCGAAGCGCCCCTTCAGCACCTGGGCCAAGGCGGCGGCGGCCATCCAGCCCGCCGTTCCGCCGCCGACGATGACGATATTGCGGAGGCGCCGGTCTACCCCCTCCTCCGCCGCGCCACTCATGCCGCGTCAGCCCGGCAATGCGCCGCGATGAAGGCCATGTGATCGGGGAGCGCCTGCGCCGCGGACGCCACGATGTGGCGCCGCTGATCGAGCACCCGCCGCAATTGCGTGTCGTCGATCAGGTCCGCGAGCGGGTCATAGCGGCGCGGCCAGAGACGGTTTCCGAAATAGATCGAGACCCAGCTCGGCTCACCGAACGAGCCGCTGTCGCGGATCGAGACCTGGCCGGTTGCCGCGAATAGCTCGATCTGCGCGCGCAGCGTGTCGGGGATCGGGGATTCCCGCCTCTCCCGCCAGAAGGGGCCGTCGTCGCCGCGCGCGATGCAATAATGGAGTATCAGGAAATCACGGATCGATTCGAACCGCTGCCCCATCTGGCGGTTATATTCGTCGGCGAGGCGTGGCTCGAAGCCTTGTGCCGGGAACAGCTCCAGCAGACGGCCCAGCCCGAGCTCGATCAGGTGAATGCTGGTGGATTCGAGCGGTTCGACGAAACCAGAGGCGAGCCCCAGTGCCACGCAATTGCGGATCCATGATTTGCGGCGCCGGCCGGCGGTGAACTTCAGCAGGCGCGGTTCACCGATCGGCTTGCCATCCAGATTGGCGAGCAAGGTGGCGGCCGCTTCGTCGTCGGACAGGAAACGGCTGCAGAAGACATGGCCGTTGCCGATCCGATGCTGCAACGGAATGCGCCATTGCCAGCCCGCCGATCTTGCGGTCGCACGGGTCGCCGGCATCGTCGAACCGCCGGATTCGCATCCCACGGCGAAGGCGCGGTCGCATGGCAGCCAGTCGCTCCAATCCTCGAAGCCTGCGCCGAGCGCGCGTTCGATCAGCAAGCCGGCGAAACCCGAACAATCGATGAAGAGGTCACCCTCGACGACCTCGCCGCCATCGAGCACCACGCCGGAAATGAAACCGTCTTCGCCGCGCAGGCGTACGTCGACGATGCGCGCGTCGCGCCGGCGCACGCCGCGCGATTCCGCCTGGCCGCGCAGGAAAGCGGCATAGAGCCCTGCGTCGAAATGGTAGCCATAGGAATAGGAGCCAAGGACCGACCTTTTGTCCTCGGCCGGCCCCGCGAAGCGCCCTGCTCGCGCTGCCGCGGTCGTGATCGAAAAATCCTGATAGGACAGGAGTTCATCCGGCCGCCGTGTCTTCAGCCACAATTGATGCGCCGAAACGCTCTGGATAGGCGGACCGAAATCGCTGAAGCCGTGGAAGAAGCTGGTGCCTGGCCCGGCCCACTCCCGAAATTCGATGCCGAGCTTGAACGTCGCCTGCGTCTTGCGGACGAACTCGATCTCGTTGACGCCCAGCGTGTTGTTGAAGAAGCGGATAGTGGGAAGCGTCGCCTCCCCTACTCCGATCACGCCGATATCCGAGGATTCGATCAACTCGATCTGGCGATCGGGCGTCCGGGACAAAGCGGCGGCCGCCATCCAACCGGCGCTGCCGCCGCCCACGATGACGATCCTGCGAACCGACCCCCGCATTCAACCCCCGCGCACGCCGCGCCTTCAGGCGGAGACGCCGGCTGCATGGCATTGCCACGCGGCCGGCGCACCGTCACGTTCTAATAGGTGACGCGGAGCTGTGCCGTATAGCGGCGACCGGAGACGAACCAGGCGCGGTTCATCAAGCCGATATGCTGCTGCATCAACTGCTTATACTTCGAATCGGTCAGGTTCTGGGCTTCGATACCGACCGTCAGATGGTCGTTGAATTTCCAGAAAACCGACCCGTCGAGCTGACCATAGCTGGCGGCCCAGATCGGCAGACCCCAAACGATATTCTTCTGGCCATAACCCGCACTGCTAGGATTCAGATTGAGCGCGTCCGAACCCTGCGTCGGATTAACGTTGATCGCCTGCAGATATTTGCTGCGCCAATTGTAAGCGAGGCGCGCCGAGAGCGGGCCCTTGTCATAGAGTAGCGCGACGTTGAAGGCATGTTTGGACAGGTTGGCGAGCGGCGGATTTCCGAACGTTTGTCCGTTGGTATCGCACCCGTTGAGGTTGACGTTCAGATTTGTCTGCGTGGCGCCGTCGCCGGTGCAATAAGGAACGTTCACGGGCATGTAGAGCTTCTGCTTGCTCGCCACCAACGTATAGTTCGCCTGGACACCGAAGCCGCTCAGCAGGCCCGGCAGGAAATCATAATATTGGTTGTAGCCGATCTCGAAACCTTTGGCCGTGCCTTTGGCGCCGTTGATCGGAGCTGTGATGGTAAAGTTATGCGCCTGCCCTGCCGTGTCGTTCACGCTCAAGGTCGAAAGCTGATTGATCACAACGTTGGTCAGACGCTTGTAGAACACGGCTGCGGTCAGCGAACCCGTCGGTGCGAAATACCATTCCAACGTGGCGTCGAACTGATCCGACTTGGTCGGCCTCAGATAGGGATTGCCGCTGCCGCTGCCCGTGAAACTCTGAATCGACGTGGTAGAATCGATCGAGGATGAGAGCGAAGTATATTGCTGTAGCTGCGAGAAATCGGGTCGCGCGATAGCCTTGGCTATCGCCAGTCGCGCCTGCAGCGTGGGGGTGATCCGCAGCCGCACATTCAAGCTCGGCAGTACATTCGTGAAGTCGTTCTTCGCGACGATGTGCTGCGAGATCCCTGGAAAGGCGGCGAAATCGCCGGCTGTCTTACCAGGCGGCAATTGCCCGCCGGCTCCAGGGGTGAAGGCATTCACCGCAAGCACACCGCTCGCGCTGTCCAGCGTGCGGACGACACGCACGCCAAGGCTGCCGTCCAGCGGCATGCCGCCTACTTCGGTTCCGAACCGCAGCGTGGCATATCCGGCGTAGGTTCGCTCTTTCTGGTTATTCAAGGTTGCATCGGAATAAGCCGTTGGGGTCCAGCTATCACTGCAACCGGGATTGAGCTGTTTGCAGAGCGCTTGGCGGAAGCCGAAAAGCTGCTGATAGCTATTGGGCCAACCCGTAGCCAGCGACGTCGCGGGGAAGACGACTGCCGACGGCAGTGCCACCTTGCCATTGAAGAAATTCGGGAAGGCATAGGTCTGGCTGGGTGCCTGAAAGTTATTCAGATAGGCCAGAGTCGGTTCATACCAGCCCAGCATCCATGTCTGGCTGATCGCTTGCCAATTATACGGCGAACTGTTGGTCACCGCAGTCCGGTTGTTTATGCGGGCGCCGAAACGCAGGGATTTTAGGAATCCCTCGCCGAACTCATATTCGCCGTCCGCGCGACCCGCCCATTCCTTGCCGACACTATGGTCCTTATGGTCCATAATGAACGCCCAATAATAATTGGCCGGATTGGTCATATACGCCTTGTCGACGGTCAGGCTGGGGATCGCGGTCGACCGGTCGATCGTCTCGGACGGAATTTGCAGCCCGGTGGCGACCGTGGAGTCAAAGCCGGTGGTCGTGCCGCGCACATATTGCGCGTCCGCGTTGAACGTGAACCGGCTGCTGGCCTTCCACTTGAGATGCCAGGAAAGGTCGTTCGTAACCGAATGACGATCCGCCGATCGCACGTCGTCGTTGAACGGCATGCCGCCATCGGTCGGGTCGGTCAGCACGCCTTTCTGGAACACCCCGTTCTTGTCGTACGTGAACTCGGCGCCGGGAGCAGGAACGATGTTATACGCATAGGTCGAGGTGAAGATCGCATTTTCATCCCAATGCATTCTATAATCGGAACGGAAAAAGCTCAGCGAGGTCTCGATGTCCGAGTTTGGCCGCCATTGCAGTGCCGCATAGGCACCCTTGCGTTTGCGGTCGAACTTGAGCGTCCGCCAGGATTCCCCCTTGGGAATCCAAACGGTCTGCCCCGGCACCAGATCGATGCGCGGATAGAACGGCTCCTGCTGGATCGCGTCGGTTCGCGTACGGCTCTGTGAATAAGCGAGGTCGACGAGAATGCCGATTTCGCCAATCCCCGTATTCCAGCGATCGCTCAGCAGAACCGAAGCCGAAGGTGCCGCTTTGCCGCGACTGAGATCACCCCATGAACCCTGGACCGAGGCGCTCGCACGCAGCCCCTTATAGTCGAATGGCATGGCGGTTCGCAGATTGACGAGGCCGCCGATCGCGCCCTCGATCTGCTCGGCGGAAGGGTTTTTGTAGATGTCGATGCCCGCCATCAATTCGGGCGATACGTCCTCGAAGCTGAGCGAGCGACCGCCATTGGCGGTGAAGCTGTCGCGGCCGTTCAATTCGGACCTGACATAGGTCAGACCGCGAATGTTCACGCCGCTGCCCTCGACCGAATAATGTTCCGGATCGTTGCGCGCCATCGTGTGGTCGATCGTCACGCCCACGACGCGCTGCAGCGCCTCGGTCACGCTGCGATCGGGCAGCTTGCCGATGTCGTTCGCAACGATCGAATCGACGATTTCGCCGGAATTGCGCTTGATGTTCTGGGCGGACTGGATTGCTGCGCGCTGCCCGGTGACGATGACTTCGGCCGGCTGATCGGTCTGACCAGAGGCGGTCGTATCCGCGTTGCCGGCGGCCTGCGCCAAAACCGGTGCCGCAAGCATCATCGCTAATACGCCCGTCGAAGCCCCCAGCCACGCATTGCGACCGTAACGCCCACTTACCGCATACCCGCTCATCTTTTGCCCTCTCCCGTTATCGCCGTCTTCGACGGTCTTCGGATGAGGATACATATAATACTAATGAAAATATCATTCAATGATGGAAATTGGGAGTGCGACTTAGGAACGCGACAGAGCGTGGCTCAGGGAAGGGCGGCTGCCTCCCTGCCGGAGTAATTGCACGGGATCAGGTGAGTCCCCGCCCCTAGAGTTCATGACAATATCGTTGCGCGCCCGGAACGAATTCAAAAACGTCCACGTGGAAAAGCCGGCCAGATCAGGGAGGTTTCCTGCGATAGCCTGAGACCGGAGCCGCTATGCTTGGGGCGACTGCATGAAGAGACGTTAGTGCCCGTCCCCAAAAGCGGAATTCGGCGCGCCACGCGCGATTGGCGCCGATTTCCGACCGCCCGCCCCTTGGGGCGGGCGCTGCCTGGCTCGCAGATCAAGATCGCCGCGCTGCCCGGCGAGTCTGTTGCGGGGCGCGTTAGCGGACGCTCATTCCGCTGGTCGCCTCAATCCCCGTGGCCGCTCGACACTTTGGAAGCGGCGATCCGGTCCAGCAATGTTCGGGCCACAGGCCGTTCGGGGCTGTCATAGGCGCCGACGGCGACGGGCAATATGACCGACCGCGCCATCGCCCCCTGCCCTCCCTGGGCAAGCGCCTGCGCCAGTTCGAGCCGCGTTTCGGGCGAGGCCGGCGCTTCGTCCAGCGCCGTCTGTAAAGCAAGAATGGCATTGACGCTTGGCGCCTCGCCGGTTCGGGCGAAGCTGTCAAAATAAGCCAGCAACGGGCCGATCGCATCATGATCGGTCTGGTTGGCCTTGACGATCAGTTGCCTGGCCTCCGCCAGCAGCGGCTTGCGCTCGGAAGGCGCGAGCGCTGCTGCCTGGAGCACCATTGCATTCGCTTTCCAGACGATTGCCCGTATGTCGGCCGGCGCGATCGCCTCCGCCCGCTTGGCCGCAGCCAGGCATTCGACGGCATTGCCGCTGCGGCATTCGGCTTCAGCCAGCAGCAACTGCGCCTGAAGCTCGCCCGGCCACCGCGTCGCATCGCGACGCAAACCGTTCAGCCACCGCGTCCGATGGTCGAGCGCTTCATCGCGCGCCTTGTTCATCGCCTTAGCGACGGCAGGCTCGGCATCAGCCGACGGTGCGGGCGGGATCACGACCCGCGCGCCCAACTCAAGCCTGCCTTTGACGAACGCCGCCTCGCTTTCGCGCAGGCGCCGAACGATCGGCTGCTCAATCTTGGTGCCGTCATAGGTGACCTTCACATAAGGCTTGCGCGCCGCGAAATAGGCCTTGAGCTCACCCACCAATTGCGCCTGATCGCCGAATATCGCGGCGGCGGTGTCGGCATCCTCGCCGCGGGCGCGGGCGGAGAGATATCGGTTCAGCTGCGGTCGCCGCGTGTCCGAGAAGAGCAGGAAATGCGTGAGCATCCAGGCATGGATCGGTGTCCAGCGCGTATCCGACGGCTTGCGGGTCAGATAGGCATCGTTGAGCACGTCCTTGACCGGGAAAGCGCCGAATTCGTCCATTACGGCCGTGGCGCCGGACGGCGCGCGGCCGAACTCGATCCCTTTGTCTCCGTCGACGACGAAGGAGGAGAATATCTGGCCGAACCCGTCGAGATACCAGCGCGGATAGGCGGCCGGAAAATAGGTCAGCAGGAAATGCTGGGCATAGCCGGCATAGAGCAGGCTTTCCGCGGAGACCTCGATCGCGTTTTCGCCGAAGGTGACGCCGGGCCCGCCGGGACCCTGCATCCCGCCCAAGGCATCGATATTGCCGATCACGTTCTCCAGACCAGCCTTCATGGCGGGATCGGAGCTGGCCGAGGCCATCGATCCGAGCAGACTCCGAACCGAATTCGCATTGACCGGACTATGTTCGATCACGACGCGCTGATCGACGCGCGTGGTCGCCATGTAGGCGCCATCCCGCCGCGGGTCATAATAACGGCCGATCCGGAACAGATCGTTGAACGGCCCTTGCTGCCACCGCACGTTGCGAAGGTCCATCGCCTCGAACTGGGCGACCTCGCCGATCATCGTGATGCGGATCTTGATCCGATCGTCGTCATTTGCGCCCCGGCCCATCAGGCTCGACAACAGGAAGTGCAGCCATTCGAGATTGCGCGCCAGCCGGGCGAGTTCCGCCTCGCTGCCATCGCCCAGGATCACGACATGGGTCGTTTCGGCCTGCCGCCAATTACTGAGCTTCGATCGCGCGCCTGTGACGACGATATCCGAAGCGGCATCCGGCTGGGCCTGCGCCCAAATAGGGGACGGCCCAAGTGCAACCACGCCCATGATCGCCATCGCGGCCATCCGCGATCCGCTTTTTCGCGCCATCATTCCCTCTTTGAATATCATCCTGGCCGCCAGCCTTAGCCGCGATCGTTCGACCAAGGGTAAGGAAAAGAGGTCCCCGCCGATTTCGACCGGAACGGCAAAGGCCAGCAGGCGATATCGCGCAATTGACCGCCCCGCTCCGCTTTGCCACAAGCATTTTTCCCTGGGGAGTAGCCGCCCGCATCAGCGGGGCTTTCGTCAACATGCTCGGCCGATGGCCGTGGCGAAGGCAGCGTCAGCTTGGCGAGACCATGGATCGGCAAGCGCTCCGCCGGCGCGCGGGCCGGTTCATGTGTCCCTGCCCGGCCCAGGAAGTTTCGAATGCATAGCCTCTGGTATCATTTCGCATTGCTGATCGGGGCCGCGGTCGTGATCTATCTGTCGTGCGAAACATTCGTGAACGGCGTCGAATGGGTCGGCCGTAAGCTGGTGGTTGGTCAGAAAGCGACAGGATCGATCCTCGCCGCCTTCGGCACTGCCTTGCCGGAGAGCGTGGTAACCCTGGTGGCGGTCGCGTTCGGCGGGTCGATGGCGGCCAAGCAATTGGGCGTGGGCGCTGCACTGGGCGGCCCCCTCGCCCTCGCCACGATTGCTTATGCGACGGTAGGCGTGGGGCTCCTGCTTTGCCGGCGGCAACTGCCGCGCACCCCGGAAATCTGCGCCGATTTCCGCGGACTGGCGCGAGACCAAGGTTGGTTCCTGCTTATCTTCGCGGCCAAGATCGCGCTCGGTCTGGTCGCCTTTGCCTGGAAACCCTGGCTCGGCATTCTCTTTCTTGCGGCCTACGCGCTCTACATCCGCCAGGAGATGGGCGGCGATGCCTGTCATGAGGAGGAAGGCGAGACCGAACCCCTCGCCTTTGCCCGCCACGCCGCCGTGCCGGGCACCGGCATCGCGCTTTTCCAGACTTTGCTCGCACTGGGTGTGATCTTCTTCGCTTCGCGCCTGTTCGTGTCGCAACTGGCCGCGCTCGGTCCCACGCTGGGTCTGGAACCGCAATTGCTTGCACTCCTGCTGAGTCCGATCGCGACCGAGCTGCCCGAGACGATGAACGCGATCATCTGGGTGCGGCAGGGCAAATACCGCCTCGCGCTTGCCAACATTTCCGGATCGATGATGATCCAGGCGACGATTCCCACGGCCTTCGGCCTGTTTTGGACACCCTGGCTGCTGGGTGCCCCGCTGCTCCTCGCCGGCGCGGTGACCGCTGTGGCGATCACGGGCATGTTCCTCGCCTTCCGCGCGGGGCTGGTGTCGCGCTGGCTGCTGGCATCGATGGGATTGCTCTATCTGCTGTTCGCTGGCCTCCTGATCGTGCTTGATCTCGGCTAAAGCGAGCACGCTTGAATGGCGCGCCGCACATGGCGCCTTCGCACATGCACAATGCGCATTCCTTAACGAATGTTTTCGAACTGAAACATTTTTAAGCTAATGTATGCTGCGTTGCGGCAGAGTGGTTAAGGATTCGATCCATGTCAGCGTTGCTTGGCTTAATCGCGATAATTTACGGTACCTCGCTTACGATCGCGGCGGGTGGCGGGCTGTTGCTTGCCGTTTCGCCGCGCTTTCGGCTGCTGCTGATCGGGGAGACGCCTGCTCCCTAACGTCGGGCCGCGACCCGCCCGATAGCGCGGGCTGTCCGAATCGCCGCGGCCTGCGCAAATATTGGAAAAACATGCCCGAAACCGCGTTGGTGCCGCGCCTGCCCACATCGGCGCGGGCGCGGGAGAGCGCGATGATGGCGACGAGCCGCGAGAATCGGGGCGCGAATATAGCAGGTTCGTGGGAGACACTTCGCGAGGAGGCGAAGGGCTGCACCCGCTGCCCGCTTTTCAGAAACGCGACCCAGACCGTCTTCGGCGAAGGCCCGCTCGATGCCAGGCTGATGTTTATAGGCGAACAGCCGGGTGACCAGGAGGACCAGGCGGGCAAGCCTTTCGTCGGCCCCGCCGGGCGGATATTCGATGAGGCGCTGGAGAAAGCCGGCGTCGATCGGGCACGTGTCTATGTCACCAACGCGGTCAAGCATTTCAAATATGAACAGCGTGGCAAGCGTCGCATCCATTCCAAGCCCAATGCGGGCGAAATCAAGGCGTGCCGCTGGTGGTATGCGCAGGAACGTGCGCTGATCCGCCCGGCGGTCACTGTAGCGCTGGGCGCGACCGCGGCGCGGCAGATGCTGGGCAAGGCAGTCACGATCGGCGGCGCGCGCGGCGCGGCACATCCGCTCGAGGATGGCAGCGAGGGATGGATCACGATCCATCCCAGCTTCCTGCTCCGCATCCGGGACAAGGCTGACACCGAGGCGGAATATCGGCGCTTCATCGAGGACCTGAAAAGGGTGAAAGAGCGGGTTGAGGCGCTAATCGCTTGATCCGTTTGCGCTGAATGTGTCGAAGCGCCGCCCTTTCTTCGATCTACTCGAAGAATGTACGGGCTCAGCCCGAACGGGATGCTCGCTGACCGCTCGACTCCGCGAAATCCCTCCGGCAAGATGACTGGATGGCTTCAAAATCCGCTGTCCGCCCGCCCGAGCTCACCTTTCGCGGGATATTGCTCGGTTGCTTCATCACTTTGCTGTTCACGGCCGCCAACCTTTATCTGGGGTTACGCGTCGGTCTTACGATCGCGACTTCGATTCCGGCGGCGGTGATCTCGATGGCGTTGCTGCGCAATTTCAAGAATGCCAACATCTTCGAGAATAATATCGTCCAGACGATCGCCAGCGCGGCGGGGACCTTGTCCTCGATCGGCTACGTCCTGCCTGGCCTGATCATGATCGGTTGGTGGACGGGCTTCTCCTTCTGGATGAGCTTCTGGATCTGCGCGCTCGGCGGCCTGCTCGGCGTCCTGTTCAGCGTGCCGCTGCGGCGCGCGCTCGTGACAGGATCGGACCTGCCTTACCCCGAGGGCGTCGCCGCCGCGGCGGTGCTCAAGGTCGGCACCGACACCCTGGAAGGCGTGGCGGAAAGCAAGGCGGGCCTGCGCGTGATCGTGGTCGGCAGCCTGGTATCCGCTTTCTATTCGGCGCTCGCGGCAACCCAGATTGCTTCGGCGGAGGTCACCAAATGGTTTCGCGTCGGCCCGACCGGCACCGGTGTCGATGCCAGCATGTCGTTCGCACTGATCGGTGCGGGGCATTTGGTTGGACTGACCGTGGGGCTGGCGATCATGTGGGGACTGGTCCTCGGCTTCGGCATCGTTACCCCTCTGCTCGCTTATTGGGCGCACACGCCCGATGCCGCCCAAAGCATATGGGCGCATCAGGTGCGCTTCTTCGGCGCCGGCGTGATCGGTGTCGCCGCGCTCTGGACGCTCGCCACCCTGATCATGCCGATCGTCGGCGGGTTACGGGAATCGCTCGCAGCGTCGCGCGCGCGCAAGGCGGGCACCGAGATATTGGCGATCGAGGAGCAGGATATTCCGGTACCGATGCTCGGCGTCGGCCTGCTTATCCTGCTCGTGCCGATGGCGATCACGATGTACGTTTTCCTGCAAAGCGGTCCGCTTTCGCAGATGACCTGGCCGCTGATCGGCATCGGCCTCGTCTATGTTCTCATCGCGGGCGCGATCGTGGCAGCGGTGTGCGGTTATATGGCGGGGCTGATCGGCGCGTCGAACAGCCCGGTGTCTGGCCTCGGCATCCTCGGCGTCGTCGGTGCGGGGTTGACCTTGCTCTTTCTCGCCAAGCCTTATCTTCCGGCAATAGCGGTGCCGCACCTGGTGGCATTCGCCCTCTTCCTCACCGCGCTGATCTTCTCCACGGCAACGATCTCCAACGACAATCTTCAGGATCTGAAAACAGGGCAGCTGGTCGGCGCCACCCCCTGGAAACAGCAGGTCGCGCTTATGATCGGTGTGCTCGCGGGCTCGGCCGTCATCCCGTTCACGTTCAACCTCCTCAACCAGGCCTATGGCTTTGCCCCGCTCACGGGCATCGCGCGTCCGCATGCCTTGCCGGCTCCGCAGGCGACTCTGATCAGCACGCTTGCCAAGGGTGTGCTCGGCGCCGGGCTCGACTGGAACCTGATCGGTTCGGGTGTCGCGGTCGGGCTGGTGCTGATCCTGGTCGATGGCCTGCTCGGCAAGATGGGCTGGCGGCGCGTGCCGCCGCTTGCGGTTGGCCTCGGTATTTATCTGCCGATGGGCGCCACGCTCCCCGTCGTGATCGGCGCCGTCATAGGACACCTGTACGAGAAGAGAACGCGGACCGAGGTCGCCTCGCGCGTCGGCGTGCTGCTTGCTTCGGGCTTCATCGTCGGCGATGGCCTGTTCGGCGTGGCACTGGCGGGACTGATCGTCGTCACCGGAAGCGGCACTCCGCTCGGCCTGGTCGGCGACAGCTTCGAAACGCCGGCAATGTTCGTGGGACTCGCCGTGTTCGGTGCGATCATAGCCTATTGTTACCGCTGGATCGCGCGCATCTCCGCCCGACTAGAATGAATCCGGATCGGGTCCGATGCGGCCATCGCGCCGATCGAGCTCGGACATGGCATGCATGTCCTCGGCGTCGAGGCGGAAGTCGAAAATATCCAGATTTTCGGCCTGGCGCGCGCGGCTCGATGATTTGGGGATTACGGTAAGCCCATTCTCGATATGCCAGCGCAGGATGATCTGCGCGGGCGTCTTGCCATGCTTGCGCGCAAGCCTCGCGATCACGGGATCGTCAAGCACGCCGCCGCGGCCGAGCGGAGACCAGCTGGTCGTGACGATATCATTTTCATCATGGAAGGCGCGCAGCTCAACCTGCTGAAAATAAGGGTGGAGTTCGATCTGATTGACCGCGGGCACTACGCCCGTGTCGTGGATGATCGTTTCCAGATGCGCCATGGTGAAGTTGGAAACACCGATCGACCGCACCCGCTTTTCCTGGCGCAGGCGGATCAGCGCCTTCCAGCTTTCGCGGTAGAGATCCTGCTTCGGCTTGGGCCAGTGGATCAGATAGAGATCGATCACGTCCAGCCCCAGCGCCTCATAGCTCGCGTCGAAGGCTTTCAGCGCGCGATCATAGCCCTGATCGTCGTTGAACAATTTGGTGGTGACGAAGGGGCGCTTGCCGCTTTCGCGTATTGCCGCGCCTACCTCCGCCTCGTTGCGATAGAAGGTCGCGGTATCGATCGCCTGATACCCCACCTCGATCGCATCGATGACGAGCCGCTTCGTCTCCTCGGGCGGGACCAGGAAGACGCCATAGCCGAGTTGGGGCATCTGGTTTCCGTCGTTGAGCGTGATCCGGGGCTGGTCGGTCATGGGAACTCCTCTCGATTCGCTCCGGCGAGCGAGACTTTCTGAATTCGCTTGGCCCGAGCGGGCCGACGGATTGTCCTTAGCCTTGGCCAACCGCGCGCTTCAAGCGATCGACCAACCGTTCGCGTGCGGCAAGGATGTCGATCGCACGGCCGTGGAGCAGGTCACGCTCGAGGAAATGGCCGGTCAGCCGGAAGCCGGCGAGGATATCGCCCCACTCCCCTGCTCCACCCTCGACCAGAAAGGCTGGAAGCGCCAGCAGTCGCTCGCGGTAAGGTTCGCCTTCGGATCGGCTGACCGAGCCGCCGCTCTTCGGACTGACGTAGGCCAGATCGTCATTGGCGCCGCCCGCGACGCAGGCCGTGAGATCGAGGCCAAAGCCGAGCTCGCTCAGCAACAGCAATTCGTAGCGCACCAGCGCCACCGCCCATCCGCGCGCAGCGGGCGCCGCCGTTACCGCCCCCAGCACCCCGTCCAAGGCGGCGTAAAGGCGCGGATAAGGCTGGGCCTCGGGCAGGACCGTGGCGGTAAGCGCGGTCACCCATTCGATCGCGAGCGCGGGCAAGGCCTCGCTCATCATCCCCGCGCGACTCTCGCTGAGCTCGACCGTGAGCGCGGGGAGTTGCTCCTCGGTTCGTGCGCGATAGTCCGCCCGAACCAGATTGCCGGGAACAAGCACCGGCTTGAGCCGGCGCGAGCGCCCGCCCCGCACATAGCCCGCGAGCAATCCGTCGTCGGGCGTGAGCGTACGCACGATCGCGCCATGCTCGCCATGGGCGCGCACCGCGCAGACGATCGCGAGAGCCTCGACATGCATGGCCGGAGAAGTAGGCAATCCGGCGCACGAAAGCGAGCAAGCCAAGGATATGAAGATCCAGCCCGCGAAAGCCGCAATCTGATCTCACCCGCTGGGGTGGAAATGATCGTAGATGGCGCGCGCCATCGTCGCCGACACGCCGGGCGCCTTTTGCAGATCCTCCAGCCCCGCGCCGCGTACGGCCTTGGCGGTGCCGAAATGGAGCAAGAGCGCTTTCTTGCGCGCAGGCCCGATGCCCGGAACATCATCCAGCGGGCTGCTGGTGAAGGCGGCGGCACGCTTGGTGCGATGCGCGCCGATCGCGAAGCACCGCCGAAACCTGCCCCTTGCCGCCGTCGATCAGCAAGAGATCCGGCCATTCGCCCGACTTGCGGTCGGGATCCTCCCGCTCCAGCCGCTCGAAGCGCCGCTCGAGCACCTCGCGCATCATCGCGAAATCGTCGCCGGGCGCGGTCTCGGGCCGCTTGATGTTGAACTTGCGATACTGGCCTTTGCGGAAGCCTTCCGGCCCCGCGACCACCATCGCGCCGACCATGTTGGTGCCCATGATGTGGCTGTTGTCATAAATCTCGATTCGGTTGGGCGGCCCTTCGAGTTCGAACAATTCCCCGACCTCGCGCAGCAGCTTGGTCTGGGTCGCACCCTCGGCCAGGCGACGGTCGAGCGCTTCCTCGGCATTGCGCGTCGCCTGCGCGAGAATGCGCTTCTGCTCGCCGCGTTGCGGCACCTTGAGCACGACCTTGCGCCCGGCTTTTTCGGCCAATG
>JAEKMC010000183.1 GCA_019508115.1 Sphingomonas sp. | reverse complement strand
ACCGTCGATAGCGGGCTCAGCCTGTGGTGCGTGAGCGACAATCTGCGCAAGGGTGCGGCGCTGAACGCGGTGCAGATCGCCGAACTGCTCGGGCGACGTCATCTGAAGAAGGCCGCGTAAGCCTTTGAACTATCTGCGCAGCTGGGGTGCGTTACCTGCATCCCAGCTGCACATGATCGTCGCGCTGGCGATCGCACTTGTGGGCGGTGCGGCAACATCGATCTGGATGCTGTCGCGGACGGGCAGGGAGGCGAAACGGCGATGACGATCGAGGGCCCGAGTGGCCGTGTTTCGCGCCAGCGCATGTGCGAAATCTGCCACACGCGCATCTTCAACACGAACAGTGCGCGGCCGGGCGTGGCGGTGATCCGGGCGGGGACGCTCGACCGGTCGAACGAACTGGTCGTGACCGCGCATATCTGGACGCGCAGCAAGCAACCGTGGCTGGAGTTGCCGGAAGGGGCGGCGGCGTGGGCCGAGGCGGCGCCGCCGGAGGAGATGGCGAGGGCGTTGGGATTATTGCGATAACCTGAGGCCCTCTCTCCCCTTATGGGAGCGAGATGGAGAGAGGGGTAGCGAGCGAAGCTCGCTTTTTGTCCTCAGGGGCATCGAGCCCCTTCGGTCGATCCCCTCTCCCTAACCCTCTCCCACAAGGGGAGAGGGAATTTAAAGCGCCTGCCCGGCCGCCCAGCCGCTGGCCCAGGCCCATTGAAAATTATAGCCGCCGAGCCATCCGGTGACGTCGACCGCCTCGCCGATCGCGTAGAGGCCCGATACCTTCCGGGCCTCCATCGTTTTCGAGGACAGGCCGTCGGTCGAGATGCCGCCGACCGTGACCTCCGCCTTGGCGAAGCCTTCGGTGCCGTTGGGGCGGAATATCCAGTCGGCGAGGTGCTGCTCGACCTCCGTCAGCACCGCATCGCGTTTCTCGTCGAGCGCGCCGGGTAATGCGATCCGTTCCGCGAGTGCCTCGGCGAGACGATCGGGGAGGAGGTCGCCCAGCACCGAGCGTAAGGTCGCGCGAGGGCGGGCGCGCTTGGCGGCGACGAGCCACCCCTGCCGGCCGGGCAGGAAGTCGACCGTGATGGGCTGGCCATGCCGCCAGTAGGATGAGATTTGCAGGATTGCGGGGCCGGACAGGCCGCGATGCGTGAACAGAGCGGCTTCGGCGAAAGAGGCTTCGCCCGCGCGCGCTACGACGGGTGTCGCGACGCCTGCGAGCGAATGGAACAGGGCCTCTTCCTGGGGCAGGGTGAGGGGCACGAGCGCCGGGCGGGGCTCGACCACCTTGAGCCCGAAACGCCGTGCGAGATCGTAGGCGAAACCGGTCGCGCCGAGCTTGGGAATGGAGGGACCGCCTGTGGCGATGACCAAGGTGGGAGCGGCAGCGCTGCGCTAGCCATAGTCGACTCTGTAGAGGCCATCGTCGTGGGCCACGTCGCGGATCGCATCGCCCAGGTGGAGCGTGACGCCGCCGGCTGCGCATTCGTCGAGCAGCATCGCCACGATCTGCTTCGCCGAGCCGTCGCAGAAGAGTTGGCCCAGAGTCTTTTCGTGCCAGGCTATACCGTAGCGGTCGACCAAGGCGATGAAGTCGGCGGCAGTGTAGCGGCTGAGCGCCGAACGCGCGAAATGCGGGTTGGCGCTGAGATAGCGGTCGGGCGCCACATCGAGATTGGTGAAATTGCAGCGCCCGCCGCCCGAGATCAGGATCTTTCGGCCCGCCTCCGGCGCATGATCGATCAGCAGCACCTGCCGGCCGCGTTGGCTCGCCACCGCAGCGCACATCAGCCCCGCGCCGCCTGCGCCAAGGATGATCGCGTCAAATCGTGCTGGAACAGACATCGGAGCGCCGTGGCATGCCGCGCGCCGACTTGCCAGCGTGCCCATGCGGTGCCAACGCGCGGCGATGGCCAAGGACCTGACCGGCGGCTGCCAATGCCGACGCATCCGTTACCGGGTGACGGTCGACAATGACGACGCCTATCTCTGTCATTGCAAGATGTGCCGCCACGCGACCGGCGGAGCCTCGATCGCGTTCGTCGGTGTCGATCTAGACAAGCTTGTGTGGGAAACCGAGCCCGATTGGTATCGCTCCTCGCCGATCGCGGAGCGGCCTTTCTGCCGGACCTGCGGCACGCCCCTGGGTTTTCGCTTTATCGAAGGCGCTACCAGGATGGACATCACGCTGGGCTCGTTCGACGAGCCGCGCGATTTCCGTCCGGTGCACAATTATGCCGTCGAGAGCCTGCTGCCTAATTGGCAACATACCGCGCATCTGCCGAGCCTGCGCTCGGACGAAAACCCCAATGTCACCGACCGCTGGATGAAGACTGTTGGCAAGCTCCCCGATTGATTTCCCCGTCACCTATTTCAAGAGCCATGACGGGCTAGACCTGGCCTATCGTGAGATGGGGGAGGGGCGCCCGGTCGTGCTGATCCATGGCCTGTTCTCGAACGGCTGGGTCAATTGGATCCGCTATGGCCATGCGCGATTGCTGGCCGACGCGGGCTATCGCGTGATCATGCCCGACCTGCGCGGGCACGGGACGAGCGCCGCGCCGCACGACGCAGCCTTTTATCCGCCCGACGTGCTCGCCGAGGACGGCGAGACTTTGGTGCGCCATCTCGGGCTGACCGATTACGATCTCGGCGGCTATTCGCTCGGCGGGCGGACCGTGCTGCGGATGCTGGTGCGCGGCGCACGCCCGCGCAAGGCGATCCTGTCGGGCATGGGACTGGAAGGCGTCGTCGACCCCAACAAGCGGCGCGACTTCTTTCGCCACGTGCTGACCGGACTGGGCAGGCACACGCGCGGATCCGGCGCGTGGATGGCGGAGGCCTTCCTCAAGACGACCGGAGGCGATCCGCTGGCGATGCTGCCCTTGCTCGATACGTTCGTGGCGACATCGCGCGCGCAGATCGAGGAGATCGCGCCGCCGACGCTGGTGCTGTCGGGCATCGAGGATCATGACAACGGATCGTCGGCCGATCTGACCGCCTTGCTGCCGCACGGCGAACTCGTCGAAATAGCCGGTAACCATATGACAGCGGTGCTGCAGCCCGCGCTCGGACGTGCGATCGTAGAATTTCTCTCGCAAGATTAGTGGTTAACGGGACGGTTACCGTCTTGACCTGAGCTCATATCCGCGCTCACGCTCTCGCCCGAACTCTATTGGGGGGAGTTTGTGTGCACAATGATTTACATTTCAATTTCTTGCGGGGATTCCAACTTCCGAGGCAGCCGTGACGAGGATTTAACGACTCGTCATTTAAGAGGCGCCATGGTCTTTGAGACAGAAGTCGGCGCGATGACTGGCGTCATGCGCGCCATATTGTTGCGGCGATAAGGTAGCCACGGCGTCACCCGTGATTCTGGTCGCGATCCTTTGCACCCCGCTCCTGATCAGCGGATTGTTCGCGGGCGCGCTGCTTGCCATCTGGCGGCGGCGGCGCGAGGCGGCGCATGCGATGAGCTGGGGCGCGGCCTTCGCGGCGATCATGATCGGTTGGCTGTCGGTGCTGGGCACGACGTTCGTGCTCAACGTCGCCCCGTTGCCGGGGGCGACGCCCAGCCTGTGCTGGCTGGCCGCGGCATTGTTGCTGGTGCACGGTCTGCGCCAACGCGGCGGGCGACCGGATCGCGCCGCCGCATTGGGCGCGATCTGGACCGGAATCGCGCTGGCGATCAGCCTGCTGCAGGATCTGGCGCCGATCTTGCGGCAACAGATCCCCGCCACGATCGCACTGCTGAATGGGATCGGCCTGTTGCTCGCGGCGGTTGCGGTCGGGCCGCGCCGGACGCGCAGACATCGCGGTTTCGACTGGTATGCGACCGCGCTGCTGGTGGCATTCGGCGTCGCCAATCTCATGCTCGTCATGGGCCTGGTCTTCATCGAGAATGAGGCCAACCAGGCGATCGCGTTCATCGCGCTCGGCTCCTCCGCGGCATATGTCGCACTGGGGTTGGTTACGGTGTTGCTGCTCAATCAGGATTTCGGGATCGCGCTCGAACGGCTGGCGCGAACCGATCCGCTGACCGGCGTCTGGAACCGGCGCGGTTTCGACGAGGCGGCGCCGCATCTGATCGCCAAGCTCCGCGCCGAACACCGCGACCGTGCAGCGGTCGCGATCGCCGATATCGACAGTTTCAAGGCGATCAACGATTGTTACGGCCATACGACGGGCGACGCCGTGCTGATCCAATTCGCCAAGATGCTCGCCACCGCGATCCGCCCGGGCGACCTGCTGGCGCGGCTTGGCGGCGAGGAGTTCGTGCTGATGGCAATGGGGGTCGACGCGCTCGAACTCTATCAACGCGTCGAGCATGTGCGCGGGATGGTGGCCCTGCCCAATGAGGACGGCGTCGCCTTGCCCTCGATCACCGCAAGCTTCGGCGTAGCGCAGCTCAGCGCCGAGACGCTTAGCCTGCGCGATGCGATGGAGCGGGCCGACCGCTCGCTCTACCAGGCCAAGCGCGAGGGCCGTAACCGTACCGTGATCGATCATTGGCCGCCGGCGATGGCCGACGGGCCTGAGGATACGCCGACCGGCTAGGGTGGATTACGGTAAACCGGGATCACTCCTCCCGTTCGCCCGAACGGGTCTTATTTCATGCCCACCTCTCTAGAGTCGTTTTCGGTTTGATCGAAGCGGGGCTCCCTCTCCCCAGCGGGGAGAGGGCTGGGGTGAGGGGGGCGAGCCGCAGGCGAGCGCCCGGACTTGTAGTGCGGGACACCCTCACCCAACCCTCTCCCTCAAAAGGGAGAGGGCTTTCGCGGTCAATTCCACCTTGGCGAAAATGACCCTAACTAAGCAATATCCGCCGGACCGCGCCGCCGGGATCGTCCTCCATCCGGCAATGATTGTCGAACACCATCGTCTGGCAGCGAACCGGATCGCTGGGAGTCCATGCCAATCCGGGTTGGCTGGGATTGCCGGTGCGCGCGAAATTCGCCCAGGCGGTGGCCATCTTCTTCGCCAGCGCCTGGGCTTCGGGCGTGTTGCCGGTCCCCTGGCCGCACAATCTGGTATTGTCGAAGCAGAAAGCGAGCTCGGCCGTGTGCCAGGCGCCGGCCTGGCCGTCGAGCTGGGGCGACTGCCAGGTGAACCAATATTGATAGGCGGGCGCGGCATGCTGGTCATGCTTCAGCTTGACCATGCGCTGGACATTGTTGCGCTGGCCGTAGCCGCCGACGCCGTAGGACAAAGTGCGGATGCTTTTCTCCGGATGCGCGTGCTTCATGGCGGCGATCAGCGTGTCGGCTTTCTCCGCGCCGAAGCTCTTGGTCAGGTTCTGCCGCCATTGCTCTTCACTGGGGTTCTGGCCCCACGAGGTTCCTTCCTCGCTGACCGAGCCGATCAGCACCGGCACGTTGCGCGACGTCTCCGGCGCGACCTCCTGATAGGAGCGGACGGTGATGATCTTGCCGTCGATCGTGGGTGCCCAGCCGACGCGGGGCGGCCCGCTAGCGGGAAAACCGAGCCCGCCTGGCCCGCGTGCCGGCCCGTTGATCTTGGTGGCAGCGGCATTGCCCGCTGCCATCAGCTTCGACCATTCCATCTTCTGCAGCGATTCGATGTCGGTGGGAGCGAGACCCAATTCCTTCATCGTCTGGCGCGCCAGCTCGCGCGATTGATCGCGCGTCGGGATGTTGCCGCCGCCGCCCGACTGGATCGATGCGCGATGGATCAGCCCCTGCGCCGAGGGCATGCCGAGCAGCGTCGTGACCTTCGACCCGCCGCCCGACTGGCCGTAGATCATGATCCGGTCGGGATCGCCGCCGAAGCGCGCGATATTCTCGCGTACCCAGCGCAGGGATGCGACGAGGTCGGTCATGCCGACATTGACCGAATCCTCGTAAGCCGATCCGCCGATTTCGGCCGCGTCGAAGAAGCCGAGGATGTTGAGCCGATGGTTGACCGAGACCTGGACGACATCGTGATGGCGCGCCATCTGCGCGCCATCGTGCGAGGCGAGCTCGTAGGACGAGCCGAAGCTGAAGCCGCCGCCATGGAAATAGACCATCACCGGCCGGTTGCCGCTGAGCGACGGCGTCCAGATGTTCAGCTTGAGCATATCCTCGCCGAGGAAGCCGTCGGTCCATTGCTGGAGGAACGTATGTTCCTTGGCGCGGAAATTGTGCAGCGTCTGCGGGCAGTTCGCGCCATAAGCGAGCGCATTATATTCGTCGGTCCAAGGCTTGGGCGGCTTGGCCGGAAGCCAGCGGTTCGCGCCTTCGGTGGTGTCGCCATAAGGAACGCCCTTGAAGATATAGACGCCGTCATCGACGTAGCCGCGCACCGGGCCATATTGGGTGCGCGCGATCGCACTGCGCGGCGTCAGGCAGGTTCCGGATGAACTTGCCGCCGCCGCACTGCGCCGTGGAGCAGCCATCGCGCCCCCGGATGCCGCGAACCCCACACCCGCCATCGAAGCGAGCAAGGCAGATCGCCGATTCAGGCCGTCTTCATTCCTGCTCTCCCACCCGCTCCGTAAATGTCGTACGGAATTGGGTATGTGCCGCGGCCACGCGACCGCGAGCTGTTATTTTGTCGGACATAGGAAAGCGGTTCGCGCCACGCGTCAAGCGGGCAACGGTCGTAGGCGTTGCGGTCTGCCGGGGCCCGC
Organism: Sphingomonas sp.; assembly: GCA_019508115.1. GTDB lineage: Bacteria > Pseudomonadota > Alphaproteobacteria > Sphingomonadales > Sphingomonadaceae > Sphingomonas_I. Next base: position 2,048 of record JAEKMC010000183.1, on the reverse strand, counting down.
GATCAGCGGAAGGGCGGCTCGTTGAAGGCCCTGAGCTTGCGGCTGTGGAGCTGGTCGCCCGCGAGCTTGAGTTCGTCGATCGCGGCGATGCCGATGCGCAGATGCTCGGCGATGGCGCGTTCGTAGAAGCGGTTGGCCTGGCCGGGCAGCTTGATCTCGCCATGGATCGGCTTGTCGGAGACGCAGAGCAGGGTGCCATAGGGCACCCGGAAGCGGAACCCCTGCGCGGCGAGCGTGGCCGATTCCATGTCGATCGCGACCGCGCGGCTCTGGCTGAAGCGCAGAGCCGAGCTGGTGTAGCGCAGTTCCCAATTGCGATCGTCGGTGGTGACGACCGTCCCGGTGCGCAGGCGCGCCTTCAATTGCTCACGGCTCTCGCCCGAGACGCGCTCGGCGGCGCGGTCGAGCGCCAATTGGACCTCGGCGATGGCGGGCACCGGAATTTCGGGTGGCAGCACATCGTCGAGCACATGGTCGTCGCGCAGATAAGCGTGGGCGAGCACATAATCGCCGATCCGCTGGCTGGGCCTGAGGCCGCCGCAATGGCCGATCATCAGCCACGCCTCGGGCCGCGTCACCGCGAGATGATCGGTGATCGTCTTGGCGTTGGATGGGCCGACGCCAATATTGACCAAGGTAATGCCCGAGCGATCGGGCGCGACCAGATGATAAGCAGGCATCTGGTGCCGCCGCCAGGCGCTGTCCGCCACCGCGCGCGCCGGATCGGAATCGCCGGGCCGGATCTCGAGCCCGCCCGCGCCGCTGAGCATGGTGTAACCCTTGCCCGCATTCAGCTCCTCGCAGGCCCACGCCACGAACTCGTCGACGTAGCGATGGTAATTGGTGAACAGCACATATTTCTGACAAAGCGAGCGGGCGCGGGCCGACGCCGCTGACGGCGAGGCCGTCGGCGATCTCGTCGCCGATATGGGCGAGCTCGGTCGCGGGGAAGATCCGCGCGAGTTCGACCGCGGCGGCGCCGGTCAGGTCGATCTCGGCGTCGAGCACGTAAGGGTAAGCAATCTCTTCGTCGCTGCGGCCGATGCTGACCTCGGCGCCATAATCCTCGATCAGATAATCGAGCTGCTCGGCAAGATAGTCGCGAAACAGAGCGGGCTGCGTCACGCTGACGGCATAGTCGCCGGGCACGTGCAGCCGGCCGAACGCGCGGCCGGGCGCGGTGGCGGCGGGCGAGCCGTCATAGCGGACGCGGATTTCGGGATAGCAGAAGGCGCCGGCAGCGCGCGCCGCCGGGTCGGGGCGTTCGCCGCTCGTAATATAGCGCGACAGGGCGCCGCGCAGCGCGGTCACCGATTCCCGGTACAGCGCGTCGAGCGCGTCGATATAAGCGAGACTTTGCTGGGACGGCATTTTCTCGACCTTGCCGTCATTGACGACCATCGCGAAACGCTTGCCGCGCGTGCCCATGCCGAAGGCGCTGCCGTCGAAATCGAGGCCGAGCGCCTTGACGAAATCGCCGTTGCCGTCGGCGAGCAAGGTAACCTTGCTGTCCGCGCCCGCACTCTTGCCCCAGGCGCCCATCACGAAAGCGTCGTTGACCGCGGTGCCGACCACCTCGTCGATCCCCTTGGCCTTGAGCGCATCGGCCTTGTCGATGAAGCCGGGCAGATGCTTGGCCGAGCAGGTCGGCGTGAACGCGCCCGGCACCGAGAAGAGCGCAATGCGCCGCCCGGCGAAAAAGCTGCCGGTCTCGACCTTTTCGGGGCCGTCGGGGGTCATCTTGACCAAAGTGGCCGCGGGCAGCGTGTCGCCAACTGCGATCGTCATTCGCTTTTCTCCTTTTCTTGTCCCCTAACAGGCCTCCCGGAAACCCGGAAGGGGCGCGGAACGGTTGGCTTGATCGTGCCCGATCCCTATAACAGGGATATGGCAACGGGTGACTTCGCCTCGCTCGCCGGCGAGTTGTTGCTGGCGCTTCCCGGGATCGGCGATCCGCGCTTCGAGCATGCGGTGATCGCGATGGTCCTGCACCAGCCCGACGGCGCGATGGGCGTCGGCATCGGACAGACCGTGCCGGGCATCACGCT
>JAEKMC010000182.1 GCA_019508115.1 Sphingomonas sp. | reverse complement strand
GCGGTGGAGGTATAGTCGCTCTGGTAGGTCGATGTGTTGAACGAGGTCGCATTGTAGAGCGAGAAGGTGGGGCCGAAGCGCATCGTGAAGGCCGCATCGACGCCGTCGGTATGGACGCTGCCGACATTGACCAGCACCGATGTGCCGCCGGTGATCGCGCCGCCGGCGATGCCGCCGGGGTTGGTGGGAATGCCGAGCTGACGGTTGTTGAATATGACGTGGTAATAATTGAGCTGCGCGTCGAAACCGGTGAGCAGGCCGGAGAAGCTGCGGTGCGACTTGAGGCCGCCTTCATAGGTCCATGAGGTTTCCGGGCGGCCCTGATCGCGGAAGGCGTCGAACGCCGCCTGACTGCCGCTGAACCAGGGCGAGAGCGAGCCGCCGCCCAGATAGACCATATATTGACGCAGATTCTTCTGGACGTGGAAATAGAGCTGCTCGTGATCGGTCAGCTCGTAGGTCGCGCCGACCGCGGGCAGGAACCATTTCTGCGTGTCGATGGTGCCGCTCGGCAGTCCGCCGCTCAGCCCGGACAGCGAGCCCGCGACCGGCTGGACCGGGAACCAGCCCTCGGCCCATTGCGCGCTGGTCTTGAGCCCTGCTTCGATCGTCAGCCGGTTCGTTGCCTTCCACGTATCCTGCACATGGAGCTGAAGGTCGCTCACGCGCGCCTCGCCCTGATATTGCGTGAAGAGCGGGTTGGATGGACGGATATAAGGCGAGCTCGCATCCGGATGGTTGACGTCGAACCCGTACCAGCGACGCCATTGGGTCGTGCTGTTGCGTTCGAACCAGCCGCCGAATTCGATATGATGCGCGCCGATATCCGCCACCAGGGTGGAGATCACGCCCTTGCGGTCGATACGATATTCGGTCGTGCGGGTGAGCAGGCCCGAACCGCCGGTGGCGGCGTTCAGCTGGTTGCCGAGCGTGGCCGCCTGCGCGGCGGTCATCTTGGTGCAGCCGGTCGGCAGCGCTCCGTTGCCGTTGGTGCCGAAATGGCAGTCCGTCGCATAATTCGGGTCGAGATAGGCCTGGACGACGGTGATCGACTGGCCGAGCGGCCCCGCGACCACGCCGACGCCGTCGTCATGGTGATAATAGCCGGTGGTCGACCAGGTGACGTTCGGCGCGAGATGCGCGTCATAGCGTGCGTAGGTCAGATAATCGGTGCGCTGCGCGTCCGAATAATAATTGCGGTAATTGCTGCCCTGCGCCGCGGGCGTGTTGCCGAACGCGTCCATGTAAGCGCGCATGCCGGCTAGATCGTCATAGAAGAAGGGACGCGTGCCGGGCGTGTAGGCCTGCGCGGCGGTGGTGGCGGGAATGCGGAATACGGTCGCGTCCTCGTTGGGCTCCTTCTTGTCCGAATAATCGAAGAAGAGCGTGAGCTTGCCGGCGCTGTCGTCGTGAACGAACTTGGCATCGGCCTGCCAACCGCCCTGGATGCCGTTGAAGTCCCATGCGCGGGCACGCTGGCGCACGCCGGAAACATAGACCGCATTGTTGCCGCCCAGCGTGCCGCTGTCGATCCGGGCATAAGTGCGCGACGTGCCGTAGCTGCCGACCGTCTGGCTCGCCAGGATGCCGAACTGGCGGGCCGGATCGGAGGAGAGGGTCTCGATCGTACCGCCGAGATTGCTGGTCGAGGCGGTGCCGAGATCGCCCGCGCCGGTGGTGACGATGACGCGGCCGACATCCTCCGACACGATCGCGCGCTGCGGCGAGAGGCCGTTATAATTGCCGTAATTCTGGTCGCCCAGCGGAACGCCGTCCATCGTGTAGCCGAGCTGCTGAAAGTTGAAGCCATGGATGAAGATCTGGGCATTCTGCTCGTTATTCCCCCACGGATCGGCGGTGATGTAGAGCACGCCGGGCAGGGTCTGGATCGCCTTCAACGGCGATACGCCGGGCAGGATCTTCTGGATTTCCGCGCCCGAAATCGCGGTGGCCGAGCGGGTCGTCTTGGCGCCGGTCACGATCACCGTTCCGCTTTCCGCGTCATCGGCACCGGCCGGAGCCGCGTCGGCGGCGGGCGCCGCATTTGCCGGATCCGCAGCCTGGGCAACCGCCGGAGCCATGCCCGCAATGACGAGCGCGAGTAACGAGACGGTGGTGCGAGCCATTTTTACCCCGATTTGCTGCAGTGCAAGATCGAGAGCCCGTAGCGGAGGCTCGATGGAATTTTTGTGACGGACGCGTTTCGGTTCCGTGACGCGCGAAATTGTTCGCGAAAGGGCGTCCAGCAGCTTTTGCTAAAGAGCTGTTAACGAAAAGAAACTAGAAGCAGCCCCAAAGAGGCACTCCCAGGTACGCACATGTCTAGCAACCAGACAATCATGCGGGCGGCCAAGATGTCGGGGGAGCTCGGCATCCGCACGCTCGACCTTCAGGCCGATATTTCCGAACTCGCCACGCGCGTGACGGAGCAGGCCTCGACCATTGCCACGATCCGGTGCGAGGCCGACCGGCTTTCGGAAAACGGCCAGAATGTCGCCGGGGCCGCGCAGGAAGCGCGCGCCAATGCCACCGCCGCGCGCAGCGTGATCGACGATTCCAACCGGCGCCTGTCGGGCGCGACCGCCAACGTGCTCGACCTGATCGACCAGGTCACGCAGATCCATGCCGGCTTGGAGGCCTTCACCAACGCCTTGTCGACGGTGGGGCGCGTCACCGGCGCGATCCGCGACATCGCGAGCCAGACCAACTTGCTTGCGCTCAACGCGACGATCGAAGCGGCGCGCGCGGGCGATGCCGGGCGCGGCTTCACCGTGGTCGCGAGCGAGGTCAAGAAGCTGGCGCAGGAAACCGCGCAGGCGACGCAGACGATCGAGCATTCGATCGTCGCCCTGACCGGCGAAGCCGATCGCATGCTCCACCGGATCAATGACGGAAGCGCCAAGGCGCGATCGGCGCACCAGGGCGCGCAGGATATCGAGACATTGGTCGAACGGCTGGGCTCGCTGATGCGCGGCCTGTCGGAGATCAGCGACAGCGTCGCCGACCGGATCGGTTCGATGGTGGCGTCGGTCGACAATGTCCATGCCGGTCTTGGTGCGCTGAGCGCGACCTCGGCCGACAATGCGACGGGCCTCCAGCGATTGTCCGACCGCGTGACCGATGTGAGCAACGACACGAACGAATTGCTGCAATATTTTGCGCAGAGCGGAACCGAGATTCCGGACTCGCCCTATATCCGCTTCGGCTTGGCCGCCGCGCAGGACGTATCGGCCAGACTGGAGGAAGCGATCGGCGACGGGCGGTTGAGCGAAGCCGATCTGTTCAGCGCGGATTATGCGCAAGTCCCCGGCACCAATCCGCCGCTCTATGCACACCCCGCGCAAGCCTTGATCGTGGCAGCGGCACGCCCGCACCAGGAAGCCGCGCGCGCCTTCAAGGGCTTTTTCGGCATGACCTTCACCGACCGCAACGCTTTTGGCGCGGTCGCGATGCCCGAGCGCGCGCAGACGCAACGGCCGGGCGAGGACGATTGGAATGCGGAACATGCGCGCCAGGGCATGATCTTCGAATTTCAGGATACGCGCGAGCAATGCCGGATCACCGAGCCCTTCTGCATCAAGGCCTATCGCCGCGGCGTGGCGGGCGGCGGCGTGGTGCTGCTGAAGCAGGTGATCGCCTCGATCCACGTGCGCGGCCGACACTGGGGCATATTGCAGTTCGCATATGAGGATCAGGGCTGAGGAGGCCGCCGGCGACACCCTCTAACGGTAAGGGCCGGTCGCGGTGGCGACCGGCCCCCCTGAGGCGCCTTTGGGGTCGCGCCTCAGCAATCGTGCGATGCAGCCCTGGGGCCTGTCGCCCGCAGCATCATGCAACGTCCACGCACAATTGATACATGAACGAAACGACCGCGCCAGCGAATGTTTGTTACTTTTTGTGCGCAACAAAATAGCGGGTGCGCGGCTCGCGCGGGGAGAGTTAGGCGGCGGCGGGAACCAGCTGTGCGGCCGATGCGGCGGCTTCGATGATCGGCACGAAATCGGCGGCGCTGAGGCTGCACGCGCCGACCAGCAGCCCATCCACGCCCTTGATCGCGCTGATCCAGCCGGCGTTGCGCGGATTGACCGAGCCGCCGTAGAGGATGCGCGTCTCGGCCGCGCTCGGCCCATAAGAGCGGAGCAGGCTCGCCCGGATCGCGCTGTGCATTTCGGCGATCTCCAGCCCCGTGGGCGTATGGCCGGATCCGATCGCCCAGATCGGTTCATAAGCGATCACCATCCGATCCGGCATTGCCGCCGGGGGCAGCGACGCGCAGACCTGATGCGAGATCAGCGCGACGGCATTGCCCTGGTGGCGCTCTTCCGCGCTTTCGCCGACGCAGATGATCGGGATCAGCCCCGCGCCGATGGCGGCGGCGGCCTTGGCGCTGACCTGCGCATCGGTTTCGCCCAGCGCACGGCGCTCGCTGTGACCGACGAGCACATAGGCCGCGCCGAAATCGCGCAGCAAGGCCGGGGAGGTCGAGCCGGTATGCGGCCCTTCGAGCAAATGGTGGCAATCCTGCCCGCCCACGCCGAGCCGAGGTGCGGCCGCGCGTGCGGGGCCGATCATCGGAAAAGGCGGACAGAGCGCGACATCCACGTCCAGCCGCCCGGCGGCATCGTTGACCGCCTCAAGCTCGTCGAGAGGGCCGCGGCTCGCGACCATCTTCCAGTTCCCCGCGACGAGCTTGCGGTGCATCGTCACCCTCCGGCGAGCCGCGCTTCGAGCGCTTCCTGCTCGTGCAGCAAGGTGGGCGGCAGACTGTCGCCGAAACCGGCGAGATAATCGCGGCTGAGCGCGGCTTCCTCACGCCAGACCAGGGGATCGACGCTCAGCAGGAGCGCGCGATCGGCATCGCTCAGGTCGAGCCCTTCCAGATCGAGCGCGTCCGCTGTCGGCAGGCGCCCGATCGGCGTGTCGACCGCCGGGGCGTCGCCCTCGATCCGATCGACGATCCATTTGAGCACGCGGACATTGTCGCCGAAGCCGGGCCAGGCGAACCGCCCCTGCCCGTCCTTGCGGAACCAGTTGACCATGTAGAGGCGCGGCAGCCGGCCCGGATCGGATTGGGCGGCGGCGCCGATGCGCAACCAGTGCGCGAAATAATCGGCCATGTTGTAGCCGCAGAAAGGCAGCATCGCGAACGGATCGCGGCGCAGCGCACCGATCGCATTCTCGGCAGCCGCGGTGCCCTCCGACGCGATATTGGCGGCGAGATAGACGCCATGCTGCCAATCATAAGCCTCGGTCACCAGCGGCACGGCAGAGGCGCGCCGCCCCCCGAACAGGATCGCGGAGATCGGCACCCCCTCCGGGTCGTCCCATTCGGGTGCGATCACGGGGCATTGTTCCGCGGGCGCGGTGAAGCGCGCATTGGGATGCGCGGCGGGCGCCCCGGAGCCGGGCAACCAGCGGCGGCCTTGCCAATCGGTCAGGCCCGAGGGAGGAGTCGGCGTAAGGCCTTCCCACCACACGTCATCCTCTTCGGTGAGCGCGGTGTTGGTGAAGATGCAATTGGCGTAGAGCGTTTCGATCGCGTTGCGGTTGGTGGCGGGCCCGGTGCCGGGCGCGACGCCGAAGAAACCCGCTTCGGGATTGATCGCGTAGAGGCGGCCGTCTTTGCCGAACCGCATCCAGGCGATGTCGTCGCCGATCGTCTCCGCCTTCCAGCCCGCCAGCGTCGGCTCGAGCATCGCCATGTTGGTCTTGCCGCACGCGCTGGGGAAAGCCGCCGCGACATAATGGACCTGGCCCTTGGGCGAGGTCAGCTTGAGGATCAGCATATGCTCGGCGAGCCAGCCCTCGTCGCGCGCCATCACCGAGGCGATCCGAAGCGCGAAGCATTTCTTGCCGAGCAAGGCGTTGCCGCCATAACCCGAACCATAAGACCAGATTTCGCGCGTCTCGGGATAGTGGACGATCCACTTTTCGTCGTTGCACGGCCAGGCGACGTCCGTGACGCCATCGGCCAGCGGCATGCCGACGCTGTGGACGCAGCGAACGAAGAACCCGTCCTCGCCCAGCGCGTCGAGCGCCGGCTGGCCCATGCGCGTCATGATCTTCATCGGCTCCGAACAGATGAAGGTGCGGCTTTCGACGCGCGCGACGTCGCGCGGATCGGAGCGGGCGTAGAAGCTGTTCGGGCGGACGGTGGGATCGAGCCGGGTGAGCGTGCCCTGCGCGACGAGCTTGTCGCTGAGCTCGCGCCATTCCGCGTCGGAACCGTCGCACCAGCGGATCGCATCCGGCAGCGTATGCGCCGCGATTTGCGCGACCCAGTCGAGCAAGGCGCGATGCCGCGTCGGCGCCAGGGAAACCGATGTCTCGCCCTCTTGAGGACGTACGGCGAGCAACTGGTCGAGCATGGCGCCCTTTCCTCCACAACGGCGCTGTGCGCCTGATCCTCGCCTAGGCCGGCTTGATAAGGATAAACAAATTCGAATAGCGCTCGGGGTATAAGCTGAAGCTATATGTCGTTGATGGCCGATCCCTTTGACCTGAACTTGCGTCACCTGCGTGCGCTCGGCGCGATCGCGGAGTGCGGCAATATCAGCGGCGCGGCGCGGCTGGCCGGCCTGTCGCAGCCGGCCCTCACCCAGGGTCTCGCCAAGCTGGAGGCGCAGTTCGGAACCGCCCTGTTCGACCGTCATCCGCATGGAATGGAGCCCACCGCAACTGGGAAAAGGGTGCTCGCGCGCGTGGCCCGTGCGATGGCCAAACTGACCCGCGCGGTGCGCGCAGGCGCGAAGAACGCGCGCACCACGCGCCCCGAGACGCGCCTGACCAGCGCGCAGGTACGCGGCATGCTGAGCCTGGCGGAGACGGGCAGCTTCGTTGCCGCGGCGCAATCGGTCGGCCTGTCCGAACCGGCGCTTCACCGCGCGGTGAAGGAATTGGAATTGCTGTGCGGCACGCCGTTCGTCGAGCGGCGCGGGCGAGGCGTCGGGCTCACGATGGCGGGACACAAGCTCGCGCGCGGCCTCGCGCTGGGCATCGCCGAACTGGCCGCCGCGCTGGAGGAGAGCGGGGTCGAGGGCGGGCGCCTGTCGATCGGCGCGATGGCCCTGTCGCGGTCGCTGTTGCTGCCCGCCACGCTCGCGGCGCTCTCACAAAAGGCGCCGGCGGCGCATGTCGACGTGATCGAGGGCTCGTATCTCGAATTGGTCGAATTCCTGCGGAGCGGCAGCGTCGACGTGATCATCGGCGCGTTGCGCGTCGAGCCGCCGCGCGACCTGCACGAGGAGCCGCTATTCACCGATCGGCTGACCGTGATCGGGCGCGCGGGCCATCCGCTCGCCGGCATGCACGCGAGCTATCGCGATCTGACGCGCTTTCCCTGGATCGTCGCGCGGCGCGCCTCCGGCCTGCTCGACCGGTGGCAGCAATTGTTCGACAAGGCGGGGATGGAGCGCCCGACCGCGCCGATCCAGTGCGGATCGGTCGCGCTGATCCGGGGCGTGCTGGTGCGCAGCGATTTCCTGACTTTGCTGTCACCCGACCAGGTCCGCGCGGAGATCGACGCCGGTCAATTGATCGAGATAAAATCCGACGCACCCGACACCGCGCGCACGATCGGTGCGATCACGCGCCGCGATTTCTATCCGACCAAATTGCAGCGGCTCTTCCTCGAGGAATTGCGCGCCGTGGGGAAGGAACGCTCGATTCCAGAAAATGAATAGGTACTATTAGTGGGCCGTCTCAGGCTCGGCTGCTTTCTGGGGTAAAGCGACCAGGCCGACCAGGATGAAGGAGGCGAGCACCGCGGTTGCGAGCAGCCGGCTGAAGCCGAGCCCGCCCGTATCCGCCGCCCAGTCACCGAGCGCGGTGCCCAATGTCTGCGAAACGG
>JAEKMC010000089.1 GCA_019508115.1 Sphingomonas sp. | reverse complement strand
TTCAGCGTGTTGAACAGGAAATGCGGATTGATCTGGTACCGCAGCGCGCGCAGCTCGGCCGATTGCGCGGCGGCGCGCAAGATCGCGGCATGGCGCTCCATCCACTGCATCTCCATGCCGTGGCACAGCAGCAGATAAAGCGCGGACCAGGTCGCGAAATAGAAATAGCCGTTGACCGCATTGCCCAATATCTCGGCCGAGGGTGTCATGTCCCAGTCGCCGGGCGCAACCGGCGCGAGCAATTGCAGCCCGGTCTCGCCGCCGTTGCGCGCCAACCGCGCAAGCTGGGTCAGCAAATGGCTGTCGAAGATCAGGTAATTGGCGGTGGAATAGACGAACGCCGCGGGCACCTCGAGCAAGGCCGCGACCACGATATTGCGCCGCATCGTCGGGAAGGTCGATCGACGGATGACGAGGTAGAGCAGGACGGTCGTGGCCGCGCTCACCGCACACACGACGATCCGTTGTATGATCAACGGCCCTTGCGTCGCCATGCCCTCGGCCACGACCGAGCGCAACGTCACGACCGCCAGATAGAAAGCCCAGAAGCCTGCGATCGACAGCAAGGCGACGCGCGGCGCAAGCATCGGCCGGTCCTCTGCGTCTCCCATCATTCCTTGCCCCGTTCCGGCGCGCCCAGATGCGGCGCCCGTTTTTCGGTTTACGCGCTCTCGCTTATGCGCGGAAGCGGCGCGGCAATGAGACCGGACGCTTTGTCGAAGCGACCATGCCGTTGGTCGAACGCCGCTCGCAGCCTGCGCCCGGCGGCCGCACCCGACGCCTGAAGCCGGGCTCAGCGCCGGCGCCGGGAGAGCCGATGACACGCAATTTCCGCCCGATCGGCGTCCTCGCCGCCGCCTTGCTGATTGCGGGTTCGGCCACCGCGCAGCGCGTCGACGACAACAGCATCGCGCAGGCCGCCGACGCGTTCGGGATCAACATAAACGGCGAGAATCTGGGCCTTTACGATCCCGGCAGCGTGCGCGGCTTCTCGCCCACCGCAGCGGGCAATATCCGGCTCGACGGGCTGTATTTCGACAAGACCTCCAACCTCACCGGCCGGCTGGTCGGGGGCTATCGCATCTTCGTCGGCGGATCGGTGCTGGGGCATCCCTTCCCCGCGCCGAGCGGGATCGCCGATTATACGATCCGCAAGCCCGATCACAATGTGCTGTCGGTCGATGCCGACGTGGACAGTTTCGGCGGCCGCTTCTTCGAGGCGGACGGGCAGTGGCACGATGCCTTGCCCAATCTTGGGCTTGCCGGCGGGATTGGGCTCTATCGCTACGATCAATGGTATGGCGGTGCGTCGCATGTGACCTCGTCCGCGCTCACCGCGCGTTGGCGGCCGAGCGCATCGTTCGAGATCATCCCGTTCTGGAGCCGGATCAGCGACAAGGGTGACGAGGCACAGCCGACCATCCTGCTCGACGGCGCCCCCACCATACCCGTGCTGGACGACCCGCACCGTTTCACCGGCCAGCATTGGGCCAAGGCGCGCGAACTGTCCTTCAACGATGGGGTGATCGCCAATGCGGTGCTGGGCAGGTGGCGCGTACGCGGCGGCCTGTTCCGATCGGTCGATCATATCCCGATCAGCTATACGCCGATCCTGATCGACCATGGCACGGCGGACGCCGATCGCGCGATGGTGGTCGAGCGCGACCATAAGGCCACCGCGACCAGCGGCCAGATCCAGGCCTCGCGCCTGTTCCAGGATGGGCCGCGCCAGCATCAGCTGATCGTCGCCGCCTGGGCGCGCGATCATCGCCGTTCTTATGGCGCGACCGGCAGCGCCGATCTGGAGCCGGGGCCGCTCGACGCGCCCGCCTTCGTTCCTCAGCCGCATTTCGATTTCGCGCAGGCGACGCGCGACCATGTCCGCCAACTCACCGTCGGCCTCGCTTATCAGGGTTTGTGGAAAGGCGTGGGTGAGCTCGATCTGGGCGTGGAGAAGAGCCATTACCGCAAGACGGTCACGCCGCCGGCCGGCGTCCTGCCCACGTCGCGCGATGCGCCCTGGCTGTTCAACGCCTCGGCCGCCGTGCAGCTGTCGAAGACGGTATCGCTTTATTCGGGGATCAGCCGCGGCATGGAGGAAAGCGACGTCGCGCCCAGCGTCGCGGTCAACCGCGACGAGGCGCCGCCCGCGATCCGTACGCGCCAGATCGACGCCGGGCTGCGCTGGACGATCGCGCCGCACATGACGTTGATCGCGGGCGCGTTCCGGATCGACAAGCCTTATTACGGGCTGGACGCGAGCCGCTATTTCCGGCGGTTGGGCAAGATCCGCCACCAGGGCGGGGAAGTGTCGCTCTCGGGCAGCCCGATCGACGGGTTGAGCATCGTCGGCGGGGCGGTGCTGCTGGATGCGGCCGTGTCGGGGGCGGATGTCGCCTCGGGCGCGGTCGGTCGGCGGCCGGTCGGTTCGACCCCGCTCACCATCCTAGCCAGCGCCGATTATCGCCTGCCGATGTGGCGCGCCTTTTCATTGGACGCCAGTTTCGAACGCGACAGCCGGCGCGTGCTCAGCGTCGACGATACGCGGCATCTGCCCGTCTACGGCCAACTCGACCTTGGCATGCGCTATCGGTTCAAGCTGCTGGGCAAACCCACGGTGCTGCGCGTGCAGGGCCTCAACGTCACCAATAAATCCGCCTGGGATGTGGTGGGAAGCAATGCGCTCGCCGTCCACCAGCCCCGCCAGGTCTCGGCCAAGCTGACGACGGATATCTGATCATGCGCCCGATCTTCCTGCTGCCCGTGCTCGCGATGCTCGCCGCCGTCTCGGCGGCGGCCCGGCCCGTCACCGCGATCGTCGGCGCGACCCTGGTCGACGTATCGCGGGGCGGGCGCGGAACCGCGGATATCGCCGACGCGGTCGTCCTGGTTCGTGACGGTCGGATCGTGGCGGTGGGACCGGCAGGACGGGTGAGGGTGCCGCGCGGCGCGCGCATCGTCCGCGCCGAAGGACAATATCTGGTCCCGGGACTGATCGACGGCTTCGGCGCGGTGCGCAATGCGCGCTTCGCGGCGGCCTATCTCGATCAGGGCGTGACCAGCGTAATCGTGCCGATCGCGCCGCCGGGCGGCATGGTCGATGGCGAGACGCACGTGGCGGATGCGGGGCGATTGTCGGTGCTGACCGCGCGCCCGATCGGCGGCTTTTCCCCGATCGGCGCGCTGCCGAAGCCGCAGGATTGGGCCGCCTTCCACGCGCGCAACGCGCCGCTGGATCGCGCCGCATTGGAGGCGGCGGTGGCGGATGCCGCGCACGCCGGATACCGCCTAATCGCGATCGGCCCCGACGTCGCGCCCGATCAGCTCGCGATCCTCGTCTCGGCGGCGCATGCGCATGGGCTTGCGGTCAGCGCCGAGCTTGCCTGGAGCCGCTATGCCGACGGCATCGCGGCGGGCGTGGACCTGTTCGCCCGCAACGACAAATATCTGCTCTCGCTGGCGGATGCCGATGCCTGGAAAGCCTATCGCGACGATCCTGTCGGCCCGGGCGGACGGACTGCGGCGCATGAGCTTTGCGGCGGGGGGCCGGACCTGGACGCGGCGGCGCGCGCATTCGGTGCAAGCCTCGGCCACACCGCGCTGATGCCGGTTCTGGTGATGGAGGCGACCGCGGACGATGTCGGCGCGGCCAATCCCTGGAGCCTGCCCGCCGCGCGCTTCATGCGTCCATCGGACCTCGACGATCCGGTCGATCCCGTCACCGGCGCACGCCCCTATCTCGACGCGCACCCCGACCGCCGCGCCGCGATCCAGGCCTGCGCATTACGCAAGCGCGCGCTCGATCGCGCGGTTCATAGCGGAGGCGCCACCTATCTCGCCGGCTCGTCCGCGCCGTCCTACGGCATCATGCCGGGCAGCGGCCTCCACGAGGAAATCCGCCTCCTCGCCACCATCGGCCTCACCCCCCGCGAGGCGCTCGCCAGCGCGACCGGCAATTATGCGCCATCGTTCCGCGACCGGGGACTGATCGCGCCGGGCCGCCGCGCCGACCTCCTCCTGTTACGCAATGATCCCCGCCGGGATGTGACGGCGATCGACCATATCACGATGGTGATCGTCGCAGGCGAGCGGGTGGACTTATCTTCGGGGGCCAGTGAGGCGAATGTGAATGGCGGCTAGTGGTGGAAAGCGGAATGACGCCTTTGCGGCGAGAAATGTGGAAAGCTGTCCGTCGGACGGATAGATTGAATCAATGATCTCGATTCCAGCGCTTGTGATCTTGATCCTTTTGATCGCCTTTGTATTGGCCTTGATAGGCTCACCGGCCTTTCGGAAATTCCTAGATGCTATCTTAACATCTTGGCCTTGGTAGCAGCAACTGACAGCCGCAGGCTGGGACGTCTGCTTCGGGTGGTAAGGAGACCGTCCGCTTATTGGTCAGGCGAAGCAAAGCGGTTAATCCCGTCCGCCGCCATTCATGACTATCAGCACGCCATATACGCTACTCGCGAAGAATATGGTCGCCGCTACAATCACGAGCGCAGGATTCGGCGGCTCAAATTGTATGCCGATCACGACTGCGATAGACGAGATTATGGACACGAGTATGCGGGGAAAGAGCGTATTCCTGTAGAGGTGTTCATCCCCTGCTTGTCCGAATGCGCCTAGGATCATCGTCAACCTACCAAAGGTTGCCCAATCAACGCAGAGGCCGATTAGAACTCCAATGATGATGTATATTGCGATCAACGTACGCCTCTAGACGTGGCAGGCTAGTTCGCGACGGGAATGTCCGCAAGTGGGCGGAAGCGGACGCCAATCCTACTCCGCCCGCCTCACCACCAGCCGCCGCAGCAAATGCCCCTTCCACATCCACAATCCCGTCAGCAGCATCGTCGGCAGGAAGACGTAGCGCGTCGGCGCCGCATAATCGGGGAGCACCCTGAACGGGCTGTAGATATAGCCGATGATCGGAATGGTGAGGGCGAGGTGGATCCACCGTACGATCATGCGCATGGTCGGCATCTTCATTTCTTGCCGCCCTTCTGATTGAGCGTGATCGCGGCCCGGATCAGTGCCTTGAGCGCGGGGGCGTCGATCACATCGCCTTCCTTGAAGTCGATCGCGCGGCGCGTGCCGCCGTCGAGGCTGGAGTTGAACAGCGTCTTCGGGTCGTCGAGCGAAGCGCCTTTGGCGAAGGTCATCTTGACCGCATTCTTGTAGGTTTCGCCGGTGGTGATCATGCCGTCTTTGTACCAGGTCGGCACGCCGCGCCATTTCCACTCCTCGACGACCTCCGGCTCTTCCTCCCTGATCAGCGCGCGGATGCGGGCGAGCGTTTCGCCGCGCCAGTCGCCAAGCTCGGCGATGCGGCCGTCGATCAGCTCGGACGGGGTCTGGCCGTTCGCAGTCATGCGCCGGCCTCCTCTCCGGCTACCACCCGCTCAAGCTTCTCGACCATGCGGCGCCAGCCGACCTTGGCACCCTGATAGGCCTGTTCCTGATCCTTGCGGAATCCGGTCTGCTCCATCCGCAAATGCGTGCCGCCGGCGGTGGGGGTGAGCGTCCATGTCACTACGCTCTCCAGCCCCATCGCGCCCCAGGTGTAGGACAGGCTGCTGTGCGGCTCGACCTCCAGCACGCGGCAATCGACCGAGCCCCAGTCGCCGCGGAAGGTGAATATATGATCCACCTGCGGCGCGAAATCGCTTTGCATCAGCCATTCCTGGAGCAGATGCGGCTGCGTCAGCGCGCGCCAGATCCGCTCGGGCGGATAGGCGATGTCGCGTTCGACGGTGACGGTACGGAGCTCCTCCGCAATCTGGTTCATTGGTCCATCCTCTTCAGCAAATCCTCGAGCAGATCGAATTTCTTGTCCCAGAAGCTCGCCATCTCGCGCGTCCAGTCGAGCAGCGGGGCGAGCGCCTTGATCTCGGCGCTGTAATGCGTCTGCCGCCCCTCATGGCGATCGCGCACCAGCCCCGCGCGCTTGAGTATGGCGAGATGTTTGGAGACAGCCGGCTGCGATACGCCGGCCTCGGCGGTCAACGCCGCCACCGTCTGTCCGCCGGTGCGGCACAAACGCTCGAAGATCGCGCGGCGCGTCGGATCGGCGAGCGTTCGGAACACGATGTCCGGTGCGGTGGGCATAAGGCGAACTGATAACTCCCTGGTTATGGATTTCCAATAACCAGGGAGTTATGCATGAGTCAAGCGGGCCACGCCGCCGGGATGGCTTTATTTCCCGCCGTCAGCGCGGCGACGGGTGGGGCTTTCGCGCCTTTATAGCGCGCGGCGGCCGGTGATGAGCTGCACCACGACCACGATCACCGCGATCACGAGCAGAAGATGGATCAGCCCGCCGCCGACATGGACGACGAAGAAGCCGAGCAGCCACAGCACCAGCAGGATTACGGCGATCGTATATAGCATCATGACTCTCCCTGTTTGGTGGATCGCTCAACGTGAGGTGTGGCCTTGCCGTTCCATGCGCCCATCCACCATCGCCGCGAGGCACGAGGCCGCCCCCGCCATCCGCACCCGATCCGCCGCCGTCGCCAACTCACCCAGGGGGTGCCCACCCGCGTCGCGGATCGCGCTGTTGATCAGGCGCTCGATCCAGGGTGCGTTGGTGTCCGGAAACCACCAGCCATCGACGCACAGGCCATGCATCGCCGCCACCGCCTCGCGCCCGGAATCGCGCGCGAGCAGGTCCAGCCGCGCGAAATATTCGCCGGGATTGTCGTGCCAGCTCGCCCCGCTCGCGGTCCCGCGATCGCGCCGTTCGAGCTGGCCGGTCTTGGGCGCGAGCGCCGCGAATTCGTGCCAGTACAGCCCGCCATAACGCCGCCCGATATCGCGCAGGATCGCGGAATCCTGTTCGAAACCATCGAGCAGGCCCGCCGCCCAAACGCGGCCGATCTGGTCCACCACCTGCTGGTCGGCGCGTCCGCCCTGGAAGCGCGTGAAGGCGGCGTGGCGCGCCTGAACGCGGATATTGCCGCGATCGGGCAGCAGGATCAGCCGCCCCTTGGCGTTGCGCGCACCCGCCTTGCGTGGCCGTCCCCGTCGTGCCTGTCCCATCATTCGCCTCCTGTGCTGGATTGTTGACGCAGTTTCTCGGCGGTGCGGCGAAACTCGGCCGCCTCGTCCGCGCGGCCCATCCGCTCGAGCAAAGCCGCCGATCGCTCGACCGAGGCGAGTTGCTCTTCGTGACTCATCGGTGGGCGCCTGTCGGCTTCGGACGGCGTGAGCTCGAGCATCCGCTGGAACGCCTCCCCATTGCCGAGCAGCCAGCCGAGCGACGCCTTCCAGCCGCGCGGATTGGCGCCGCAGTGGAATTCGCTCGTCCCCAGATTGCGCACCGCCTCGAACAAGGCGGCCTCGCCATGCTCGCGCAGCCGCGCCCGCAGCGCGGTCTTCCGCCCCGGATTGACGCCGCGGCACGGCAGCGCGCCCGCTTTCGCCGGCCCTTCGTTCCACGCGGTCACCAGCTTCCCGGCGAGCGGGGCCAGATCCTCGTCAGAGGATCGGGGAGGAGGGGGGTTAGAGTTTATATCATTGGGGGGAGCGTCGGTGCCGTCACGCGGAGTCACGCGCGCGGCACATGACTCCGCCGCCACGGTGCGCGTTCCCCGGACGCGGCGCTGGCGCGCGGCATCCTTGGCGCGTCGCTCGCCGCGCTTCGCCTCTTCGGCGCAAGTCGCCGCCTTGACCGCCGCGACGATCATCTCGGCCGATGCGCCCGCCTCCAGCAGCGCGTCCAGGATTTGGGGCTGGATCATGCCGCGCATCCGATCGCGGCTCGCTTATTGGGGGAGACAGCCGCCGCCAGCATCGCCGGAAGCCGTCCGCAATTTCCGCCATGCGTCAGGCGCACGAAATCCCTGGCGCCGGCCTCGGCCGACGCGCACCTGCAAACATCCATATTATCCTCTTGGGCGTCAGGCCCGGCGCGAATCTGTTCCCGTTTTGTACGTTACACGCGTACGAGAGTCAATCGGTCGCGGATGGGTTCAGTCTATGCGAAGGCGCGGTCCGGCGGGCCCCCGACGAAGGCGCTTGCGGAGCCTGGTCAATCGAGCCGAGCCGGGCGCCACTTGCTCGCGATCCCAAACGATCTGCCGGACTCCGGTCGAATTTCTTTCCAGCCGTTCCATCCAGTGTTGATCGAAAGTGGCGAACCTCTCCCGAAGTTTCGCCTCGGCCGCGCGGAACCCAGCGCTCATCTCTCCGAGCCAGAACATGCGACCGTCGTCGAGGAAGAGGAGCAGATAATTCTCCTCATAGGTCACGAGATCTCGCCTCAAGCTTTCGATGCGGTGGATGCTGTCCAGCGGAACACGCTTCCTGAACAACCACGGGCGGAAAAGGAGATGATCTTCCTCTACTTCCACCGATGGCGTGAAAAGCATCTTTCGTCTCACCAATTGGAAAGACGGTCGTATATATCCTCGCCAGCCTTGTAGCCAAGCCTGCCGCCCGCGACCGAACCCGCCAATCCGCCCGCCGGTGCGAGAACTGGCGCAGCCGGCCCGGTTGCTGCCCCGGCGATCGCACCGCCGGCGCCTCCGAGAAAGCCTCCTACCCCGGCGCCCAGATTGGCGACGAGCGCGCGCTTATGATCGGGCGAAGACAATATGTCGTCGAGCGCGAGTGCCGTGCCAATGATGCCAGCGCCCCTTCCGAACCTGCCGAGGTTACGGGCTAATTGATTTACGCCCGCATTGGACATGTTTGCGCGACCGCCGGAGCCCGCCAGCGGCCCCAGATTCGGTCGCCATCCCCGTATTAAGGCGAGAACTTCCGGCGGCGTTGCTGCGCGCGCCTCCGCCTTGATTGCCGACCTTGCGAGGGTGTCGGCGGGGCTCAGTGCGGCGACGCGCCTTTCATAGGCCATTCGTGCGGCGTCCGACCGTACGCCCACCGCTGCAGCGCGCGTGGCCGCGCCTTCGGCCATGCCGTCCTGCCTCGATCGCGCCTGCTGAGGCTGCACCGCCTGTGCGGGAGACGCCGGCATTCCCATTATCTGCGCCAACGTCGCCGTATCGAGGTGAGATAGCGGCACCATTGATGGCCGAGGCGAGGCGAACATTCCGGGCTTCAGCCTCGGTCGTGTTTGCAGTGAATCCGGAAGATTGGTCTGGCCCATGTGTGCATCCTCGCCGAAAATGCGAGTTATACTCATCACACGTACAAATGTCAAGCTGGACTGCGTACAAAATATGCGGCATAGGCGGGCGCATGACGACTCAGGATACGACCGGCGCGCAACTCAACCGGCTCCGCGACCGGGCCGGGCTTTCGTTGCGCGCGCTTGCCGCCAAGGCGGGTTATGCTGCCGCTTCCTCGATCCAGCGTTACGCCGATCCCGGCTTCGACGGCGCTCTCGGGGTCGACGTGGCGGCGCGCTTCGCCGATGCGATGGAGGGGGAGGGGGATCCGCCGATCACGCGGGCTGAGGTGCTGGCGCTGACCGGCCTTATCGCCGCCAGCAACGGGCAGCCCTTCCAGATGGAAGGCGCGAGCGCAGGTCGGATGCATCGCGACCTTCCGGTCTACGGCACCGCGCTCGGCGCCGCGGAGATCGTGGATGGCGAGGCGATCGAGCAGACCACGCTCAATCGCGCCGAGGTGGTGGAATATAAGCGCCGCCCGCCGATCCTCGACGGCCGCGCCGACGTCTATGGCCTCTACGTCCAGGGCTCGTCGATGCAGCCGCGCTTTCGCGATGGCGCGACGGTGTTCGTGGAAAGCCGCAAGCGTCCCGCGATCGGCGACGATGCGGTGATCTATCTGCGCACCCCCGACGAGGTGGAGGGCGAGCGGCCGAGCAGCGTGCTGATCAAGACGATCGTGCGCAAGACCGCCTCTTATGTCGAGCTCGAGCAATATAATCCGGCCTGCACCTTCCGCATCCCGATGGAGCGGATCGATCGGATGGACCGCGTCCTCACGCTCGACGACATGATCGGCTGAAACCGCGCTTTAGATATATGCATTGAAGGCGATGGCCGGCTTCTAGAAGAGCCGGATCGTGGCCGGAAAGATCGCCGCACGCCGACCAGTGCGCCTCGGCTCGCGTCCAGCTGAATTCGATCGCGGGGGCGATGCCCGCGCATTGTCGGCGCGCGCATGGCGAGATGCACCCGAAGCCAGCATCGATCCTTATCTCTCAAGCGCCGAAGGAGGCGCCCCCTTGTTCGGGAGGGGGCTGTATTCGCCGCACGTACGGGCCATTGACATTCGTACGTAGTGTGAGTACAAAACGGGAACGCCGCTGAGTCGCTCCCTCCGGGGCCGCCCACGGCGCAGGCCAAGAGGGGATGTCCATGCTGCACCAGCCGATTCTGGCTGCGATCCGCGCTGCCTTGTGCGATCGCATCGATGTCGAGGCGGTTCGCCAGCAAAGGCTCGCCACGCCCGAAGTCTCAATGCCGTCCAGCCTGCTCGCCGCCGGCCTGTGGCTCGCGGACAAGGGATGGGAGGAGCCGCCCTCACCGGGCGAAATCTTCTTCGCCTGGGGGCCGGCCGCGTATCGCCGCTATCTCGACCGTCTCACGCCCGACCAGCGCGCGCAGGAGATCGAAGCCGGTCGGCGCGTGATCTTCGACGGCCGCGGCCATCGCGCGCCACTGGTCGCGCGTTTCACCGAGCAGGAAGGCGGCTTCGTCCGCGACGCAATCTGATGACCGCCTTTTTCTTCCCGCGCCGCACCATCGAGGATGCCGCCGTCGACCTGATCGAGGCTTCCGCCAGATTGCATGACGCGCGCGCCGAGGTTGATCGCGTCGCCGCCGCGCTGGAGGCGCGCTGGGCCGCAAACCGCGCCGCACGAACGCGATCGCGGAAGCCATCATCCTCTCGGGCTGGGATCCCACCAGCGGCTTCAAACTGCTAAGCGCAGGCGAAGTATTTCGCCAATGTCGGTGAATTTAATCGAAGAAAATGTTACACATTAAAGATAATTATCCAGGCAATCAGAAATAATTGCCTAATACATTTCTGAAATACTCGTTCATCGCGAATATATTTTACGCCCATTGCGCGGCTGAATTTGCAATGCTAGAATGAGTGTTGACGCCGGCCGATTTTTCGGTGGAGAAAAGTCGCGATTCATTGCGGAACCGTCACGTTCACTTTCCGACCGGGATGGCTGCTGTTCATCAGCGTTGCACCGTCATAAACCATGTTTTGCGTAAACATGCTTGAGAAATGCAGGGCTAATAGCGCTCCGTTGAGTTTCTCGAACGAGGCGTAACGCGGTGACAAACGGCATCAATATCGGCATGAATCTCGAATCCGTGGTGTATTGGGCCACGGAAAATCCGTTCATCGACCGCGTGCATACCGGTCAGGGGTGGGTAGCGCTGGACGCCGCCAACAAGAACATCTCCTCGACGGTTGCACACGATGCGGACGGCAATTTCACCAGCCTGGATGGCGTCGCCAAGATTGGCTTCGCGGTCGCCGTCGATCCCAAATATGCCGCCCCCGTCGATGAATATGTGCTCACCTATGAGGGCACCGGCAAGGCCAGCATCGCGGGCGGGAAGATCATCAGCCAGACCCCGGGCAAGGTGGTGTTCGATTATACCGGTGGCGACAGCCAGCCCGGTGTCGTCATCACCTTCTCAGGCATTACTCTTTCGGACATGATCCACGATCCACATGTGGTTCGGGTCGATCAGCAGACCCTGTTCAACCAGGGTGAGATATTCAATCCGGATTTCGTCTCCAGGGTTTCGGAATGGGGCATGGTCCGCTTCATGGACTGGGGCAACACCAACGCCTCGCAGGATGTCAGCTGGGCGGGCCGCGACACGCTCCAGGACACCTTCTGGTCGAAACAGGCGCACACCGACGGCGCGCCGATCGAGGCGATGGTCAAGCTGGCCAACGAGGCCCATGTCGACATGTGGTATAGCGTGCCGACCAAGGCGGACGACACCTATGTCCGCAATGTGATGACCTATATCCGCGATCATCTCGACCCCAACCTCAAGGTTCATGTCGAATGGTCCAACGAAGTCTGGAACACCAGCTTCGCCGCCAACGCTTATGCGAAGAGCCAGGCGACGGCTCTGTGGGGCACCAGCGTCACCGCCACGCATGCCTCCAGCGTCTATTACGGCTATCGCTCGGCGCAGATCGCGGACATCGCGCATCAGGTTTTCACAGGCACCCACGCGGCACAGCTTAGCGACGTCCTTGCCGGCCAGATGGCCAACGCGACGATGATGGCCGATTGGCAGAGCGGCATAGCGAAAGCCGGCTTCGGCGCGGCTTCCACGCTGTTCAAGGAATATGCGATCGCGCCCTATTTCGGGCAGCAAATGGGAACCGCTGTCGCCAGCGTGGATCTTCAAACCATACTCGGTTGGGCAAAGGGCGGCGCAGCCGGCCTGGATGCCGCTTTCCACGAAATCGAATTCGGCGGGACGCTGAGTGCCAATTACAGCTTGGCGCACACCGAGGCGAACATCGCGAAATCGGGGCAGATCGCCGCTGCCAATCATCTCAGTCTTTCCACTTACGAGGCGGGCACGTCGCTCTCGACCACCCGTTGGGCGGCGGCGGACAAGGCGGCGGTGCAGGATCTGTTCAATCGCATGATGGCCGATCCGCGTATGGGCGATCTCTACACCAAGGAGATCAATGCGTTCAAAGCCGCGGGTGGAGGTTTGTTCACCGACTATAACGACGTTGGCGCGGCCGGGGACTCTGGCACGTGGGGCAATCTGGCGTCCATTTATTCGGGCAATACCCCACGGTACGACGCCTTCCTTGCGGCGGGCGCCACGGTTACCAACACTGTGCCCGTCAGCGGCAGCGTCGCGTCGCCGAGCAGCACCACTTCGGCCAGCGACACCCCGCCTGCGGCGAGCGGGCAAATCACCGGCAGCAGCGGCAATGACACTCTCGTCGCCAGCAATGTGAACGATACGGTCGACGGCGGGGCTGGCGACGACGTCATCAAGGGCTCGTCTGGCTCGACCGACACGCATGGTCATTTTATCGAGGCCGACATCTATATGGGAGGCGCCGGCTCGGACACGATCACCGGTGGCGATGGCAACGACCATATTTACGGCAACGAGATGACCACCACCGCGGGTTCGGTCGACGGGGCGGACAGCCTCTCGGGCGGCGCGGGCTCGGATTATATCCAGGGCAATGCCGGCAACGACACGATCGATGGCGGCTCCGGCGCCGACCGTCTCTATGGCGGCGCGGGCGATGACAGCGTGATGGGCGGCGACGGCAACGATTATCTCCAGGGCAACAAGGGCAATGATATCCTGTCAGGCGGCAACGGGAACGACGTGCTCCATGGCGGCGGCGACAATGACATGCTCAGTGGCGACGCGGGCAACGACCAGCTTTACGGCGACGCCGGCAATGACGTCCTAATCGGCGGCGCGGGGATCGATACGCTCACCGGCGGGGCAGGCAGCGATACGTTCGTGTTCAGCGGCAGCGATGCGGCGTTCTCCACCAGCGGAGCGTCGGCCTGGGTGACCGACGAGATCACCGACTTCAGCCATGGATCCGACGTGATCCAACTGGATTTCCATCCGGCGCAATTGTTCAGCGGCACGGCGGCTTCCGCAGCCGATGCCATGACCTTGGCGAAAAGTCTGGTGAGTGCGCACTCGGGCGAGGCCGACGTGGCCGCGGTCGCAGTGGGCAACGATACCTATCTGTTCTGGAGTTCGGGCGGGCAGGGCGGCTCGATCGACTCGGCCGTCAAGATCGATCACGTTCACGACACTTTCACCATGTCCGATTTCCACTGATCAACTTAACCGGGCTCAATCGAGGGCGGGTCTTCGGACCCGCCCTTTTTTATGCGTCGGCGAAGGTTGGTTCGTAGTGGACCGGAAAGTTCACCGATCGCGCGATGAAGCAATATTGGTGGATGCGATGGTGGATCGCCTCCGCCTCGGTAAGGTCCGCCCCCGCTTCGACCACGATATGCGGCGTCAATGTCGCGCTCAGGAACCGCCCCGCGCCATCAGGGCCGGTCTCTCCCACCCCGATCGGATTATCCTGATAGGACAGGACGACGATCCCCGCCACGCTCGCCAGATGCAAATACCAGAGCATATGGCAGGCGGAGAGCGAAGCGAGCAGCAGGTCCTCGGGATTGGGAAGGCCGGGATCGCCGCCCAGCAAGGGATCGTTCGAACAATGGATCACCGGCTTGCCGGGCGTCGCGATGTCCCATGTCCGGTCGTAACCGCGATAGCTGCGCGTGCCATCGCCGCGATTGCCGGTCCATTCGATCCGCGCCGTATAATCGTGCTGCTTGGCCAACGTCACCTCGCTTACGCTCTTGCGCCGCGCGGTTAGGCGCGAAGGTTTGGCTTGTCCATACGGCTAGATCGCGGCGAACAGATGCCAGGTGAGCGCCACGAACAGGGCCGCGGCGACGATGATCATCCACACTACTCGGCGCTCGAACCGCGTCATCCGTCTCTCGCTTTCGCAGAAGCGTGAGACCATAGACGCGAAGGGCTGAACCTTCCCTGAGGCCGTCATCTTGGGCGGGTTAAGACTAGAGCCACTCTGCGGCGTTGGACCGACCGGTTCCGCTACGGAAAGCGCGGAAAGACACTAAGCTGGAGCGAGCGCTCGGCGCGCGGCTCAGCGCAATATCGGATATTGGTCGCGGACCATGCTCACGGCGCGGTGAACGAACGGGCGGAACCTCGCCTTCACCATCGCATCAGGATAGCTCCAATTATAGCCGCAGCGCGTGTCGGAATGGATCAAGACGCGGCTAGGCCCAAGATCGATCTCGCAGGTCGGGATGCCGGTCAGCTGACAGATTGCGCCAGCAATCAGCTCGCGTACGTCGCCTTGCGTTGGAAGTGCCATTCTCATCCTCCCCAACCCCTGCGCTCCGATGCTGTGCCCGGCCTCATGAAAGGACAAGCATTCGGCCCGATTGTCGCGGCGAGTCGTCTCCAAGTCGCGATAATCGGGTGTTTTTTGTCTTATTTCGGTTAACGAAACGTGCGTGCGCGAAAGATCCTTTCGGAAACGTAGCACAAACGATTCTAAACCGGGCGGGCGGCAGGTGGAGCTCGCCGAGCCGAGCCTGACCTCCCTGATCAATCCGCACGCGATGCCATGACGATGCCGTGAAGCTGCTCGGCCAATGCTGGCGCCTGACGCTCGGCCACATTGGCGAAGCCGACGACCAGTCCGTCCTGCAGGTCCGCGCGGTCGGTCAGCACGCGCATCGGGATCGCGCCCAACGCCTTGCCGCTGTTCCAGACCATATCCGCCAGCGTACCCAGGCCGCCATCCACCCGCAGCAGCAAATGCAATCCGCCCGCGCCCTGTTCGACCCGCGCCTGCCGGCCGAAGCGCGCGGCCAGCGCCGTCGTCAACGCCGCGCGACGGCTGCGATAGGCGCCGCGCATTTTCTTGATGTGGCGCGCGAAATGCCCCTCGCTCAAAAATTCGGCGGTCACCGCCTGCTCGAGCGCGGAGCGTCCCCCGTCCAGGAAACGCATCAGGTCGCGGAAGCGGGCGATCTCTGACGGCGGCACCACCAGATAGCCTAGCCGCAGCCCGGGAAAGAGCGTCTTGCTGAACGTCCCCGCATAGAAGACCCGGCCGGAGCGATCGAGGCTCTTGAGCGCGGGCGCGGGCCTGCCCTGATAACGGAACTCGCCGTCGTAATCGTCCTCCAGGATCCAGGCGTCCGCGCGCTCGGCCCAGTCGAGCAATTGCAGACGCCGGCCAAGCGACATCGCCACGCCCATCGGGAATTGATGCGCCGGCGCGACGATCGCGCAGCGCGCGTTGGGCGCGCGCGCGACACCGGCCGCGACATCCATTCCCTCCTCGTCGATCGGCACCCGGACCGGACAAGCGCCGATCTCTTCCAGGCAGCGGCGGATCGGCGAATAGCCCGGGTCCTCGACCCATGCCTTGCCGCCGGCGGGGAGCATCGCCTGCGTAACCAGGCCGACCGTCGATTGGAATCCGCCGGTGATCACGACTTCGTCGCTGGTGCAGGTCACGCCGCGCGACACACTCAGATAGGCGGCAATCGCCTCACGCAACCTGGGGCTGCCCTGCGGATC
The DNA here is from genome assembly GCA_019508115.1 of Sphingomonas sp. Classification (GTDB taxonomy): domain Bacteria; phylum Pseudomonadota; class Alphaproteobacteria; order Sphingomonadales; family Sphingomonadaceae; genus Sphingomonas_I. The sequence continues at coordinate 2,668 of JAEKMC010000089.1, read as the reverse complement.
GGGATAGGTCATTTCGGAACGGCCCAGGCCGCGGGCATGCCGCCGCACCAGCTGCGTCCACACCTTGCGCGGGAACAGGTCGAACGCCGGCACGCCCGGCGCCAGCGGCAGCATGCCATGCTGGTAGGTCGCGTTCGGCCGCGCCGGGACGCTCGGTGCCTCCGCCGCGGCGATCATCCGCCCGATCCCCGGTGCAACGCGCGTTCCGGCGCGGCCGTTGGTCTCGACATAGCCCTCACCGGCGAGGATCGCATAGGCCAGGTCGACCGTACCGCGCGCGACCCCCAATTCCTGGGCGTAAGCGCGGGCGGACGGCAGGCGGTCGCCCGGCCGTAATTGGCCTTCCGCGATCGATCTGCGCACGCGGTCGTAAATTTGGCGATAGAGCGCGCCCGTGCGCGGATGGGTCATATCGTTCATGGCCCAGAAGATTATCGGAAATGGCGGAAAAACACATAGGCAATCGACCGGCGCGATAGCCTCTATCCTGATCCTGCGCCGGCTGGGTAAACGGCCTAGCCAATTCGTGCATTTCTGGATCAATCGCGCGGTCGAACGCGCGCTCAAGATTGCGGCAAGGACGGAAGGGAGCGGCGTTAGCCCTTGGCGCGATAAGCTCCCTTCCTTCCCCCAACCTGTCGCGCGGCGTCCCAAGTCCGCCGCGCGACATTTTCGGGGTGCGTGGCGCATGACGGTGCAGTGTATCGGACCGGCTTGCTGGCCTCGGGTGCAACCATGGCAGGATGCACGGTCATCGCCCCACGGTTCCCCCGGGCTCGTCATCCAGCGCATCGCCTCGGGCGCGACGATCCCCCGCGCGCAAAGCGTCGAATCCACGCTGCTGCTGGTGATCGATGGCCAGCTCGAACTCAGCTCCTATCGCGGGCGCGAACGGCTCGCACGCGGTGCGCTCGCGATCCGACCGACTTTCGATTGCCGCGCGCTCGGTGGCGGGCCAGGTGGCACCGCCTGGCTGCAATTGCCCTGGCATGACGATTGGTCGCTGGGCACGACGCGCCAGGTGGCCGACGTCGATGATCTGCTGTTGCGGGCGGGGCACGATCCGGCCGATGCGCTGGAGGAGGTCAAGCGCTTGATCGCGCACTCTCCGTCGCTGCCTCCGCTCCGGATCCACTGGGCCGACGACCTCAAGAACGCACTCCTGGCCGATCCGCATCTGAGCATTTCGGAATGGGCGCGCAGTCAGAATGTCTCGCGGGAGGGCGCGGCGCGCGCCTTCCTGGCGGCTTATGCGGTCAGCCCGGCGCGTTTTCGCCTGGAGTTGCGCGCGCGCGGTGCCTGGGCCCGGATCGTGTCGGGCGACGACCCCCTTTCGCTGATCGCGCTCGAGACGGGCTTTGCCGACCAATCGCATATGACGCGCGCGGTTGGCTGGCTCACGGGCCGATCCCCTTCCACCTGGCGCCGAAAGCATCTGGCCGGAGGCGCGGGGCGCTTCCGCCAAAAACGATCCGCCCGCTAGAGGTGCGATGTCCCCGTGACGAAATCGCTCTGATCGATCAGGCCGGCGTTGATTCCATCCAGCTTCACTGCCGCGTCCGTGCCCGCGCCGATCGTGTAGAATAGATAGGTATCGCCCCCGACCTGCAGGGCCGCTGCTTCCCCGGTGGAGTTGCCGAATATGGCCTGGGCATAGGCCGCGGCGCTGGCTTCGTCGCTGAAGCTCGACGCCCCATGGAGCACCAGCGGCAGCCCGCCATTCGCATCCATATGCAATTTGTCGAGACCGTCGGTGAAATCGACGATTTCGTCCCAGCTCGCATGGTTGCTGTTTTGGATGCCGCTCAGCACGAACAGGTCGCTGCCTGCCCCGCCGGTCATCTGGTCGATGCCGCCGCCGCCCCAGAGCACGTCGTTGCCGAGCTCGCCGAAGCTCTGGTCGTTACCGCCATTGGCCTGGATCGTGTCGTTGCCCTGGCCGCCATGGATATCGTTGTTGCCGCCGTCGACGATCAGCATGTCGTCGCCCAGATTGCCGTTGAGATGATTGGTGCCGTTGCCGGTGACGTGGATCACGTCATTGCCCTGGCCGCCATACAGCCGGTTCGATCCCACGCTCGCGGTGATCGTGTCGTCGCCGGCATTGCCGTTGACGTAATTGCTGCCGCCGCCCGCATCGATTGCGTCGGCGCCGTCGGTGGTACCCTGCGTGCTCGACCGCAGATTGCCATAGATATGGTCGTTGCCCGCGCCGCCCCTGATCGTATCGGTGCCGCCCCCGCCCATCAGCACGTCGCCATCGTCATTGCCGGTGATCTTGTCGGATGCGCTGTCGGCGATGAGCGTGTCGATCCGCGTCCCGAATGCGATCCCGACATTGCCGGTCAGGCCCGCCACGCTGCTGAACATGCCCTGGTGCAGGTCGACCGTGCTGCCAATGGTGAAGCCCGACACGTCGAGCGTGTTGTTCAGTCCCGTGTCGAACAAGGTGATGACCGGCTTGGGATTGACCGAAAAATCGAAGAATTGGCCGACGTCGCCCGCGATATTGGTGTGAAAACCGAACGTCTGTCCGCCGGACAGCGGGCCGCCCACCGGCGTGCCGTAAATCCGGTCGGCTGCGAGTATGTCGAGCATCATCGGCGTGACCGGTGAGCGCGCATAGCCGCCCGAATTGCCCCAGGCGAATCCGGTGCCGTAAACCGGC
>JAEKMC010000258.1 GCA_019508115.1 Sphingomonas sp. | reverse complement strand
TCGGTGATCGTCAGGCCGGCGGCTTCCTCTATCTCCTGATCCGAATCGACGAAGGGCAAATGCAGGCGATGCGCGAGCCGGCGCCCGACGGTGGATTTGCCGACGCCCATCAGCCCGACCAGCACGATCGGACGCGATATCGGATCATGCTGCACGCAGGCGGTCGTCATAGTTACGGGGGCTATACACAGGCGCCCCCGGTCGGGCAAAAGCGCCGCCGCATATGAATTCTTGAAGGATGCCAAGTTGCCGCGCCCGATTCTGATCCTCCTCATCATCCTCGTGGCCATCGTCGCTGCGATGTTCGTGCTGGCGTCGCTCAATCGCCCGGTTCCGCTGGCGCATATCGAGACGCCGGTGACCGCCAATGCGGCGGCGCATTAAGCTCGGCGCGTTGGCGGCGGGGGCTGCGGCCTTCGTCGTCGCCCTGCCGGTGCTGGGGCAGGATGCGCCGCAATCCCTGCTACCGCCGGGTTTCGGCGCGCCCTCGCCCAAGGCGGAGAAGCCGGCCGCGCCCACACTGGCCGGTCCAGGCCAGGCCGCGCCTGGTGCCGCGCCCGCGGCTGTGCCCAGCGCGGACGAGGCGGTGGCCGAGAGCAGTCCGACATTGCTGCCATCGGACATCGCAAAACTGGCAGCGGCCGAGGTCACGCCGCCGGCTGAGATGCCCGATGCCGCCAAGCGCTCGCTGGCGCTGGTCGGCACTAATCCCGTTTATGGCAGCGACGCGTTCGGCGACGCGGATGGGCGCTATCTCGCCACGCTGATGCGGCGGATGCAGGCGCCGATCGCCTCGCGCTGGGCGGAGATCATGCTGCGCCGCGCGCTGGTCGGCGCGACGCCCGCGCCGCCCGGCGAGAGCGAGACCGACTGGGTTGCCGATCGGGCGGCATTGCTGCTGCGTCTGGGCGAAGCGGACGCAGCGCGGATATTGGTGCAGGGGGTCGATGTCGAACGCTTCAGCCCGCGCCTGCGCCGAGTCGCGATCGAATCCGCTTTGGCCACATCGGATCCGCAGGGCCTGTGCCCGCTTCCGGATGGCGACGAGCAGGTCGGCGGCCAGCCCGCCTGGCCGATGATCCGCGCGATCTGCGCAACGCTCGCCGGCGATACCGCTACCGCAAATGCCACGATCGGACGCGGCCCGCCCAACGATTCGATCGATCATCCGCTCGCCGAAAGGCTGGTGGCGGCCGGCGGCGGCGGGCGGCGCGACATTCAGGTCGACTGGACCGGCGTCGACGCGCTGACCGACTGGCGGTTCGGCCTCGCCAGCGCCCTCGGCATCGCGATCCCGCAGACCATGCTGGATGGAGCACCTGTCTGGTACGAAGGATGGCTGGCGCGCGCGCCGATGCTGTCCGCATCCGACCGGATCGGGCCCGCGCGAATCGCGGCGGCGCTGGGCGTGATTTCGAGCGAGGATCTGGTCGATCTCTATGGCCGGGTGATGGACGAAGCGGGCGACGAGGATACGGACAGCCCTGCCGGACGGCTGCGCGCCGCTTATCGTGGCGATGACGACGACGCGCGGCTGTCGGCGATGCACGCGCTTTGGGACGCGGCCTCCAACGGAAATGGCGGAGAGCGCGACCGTTATGCCGCGTCGATCCTGACCGCGCGCGCGGCAGCGGGGATCACGCCGTCGAGCGACCAGAAGGACGATGTCGCGCCCCTGGTCGCCTCGATGCTGGCGGCCGGGCTCGATATCCAGGCGGAACGCTGGGCGAGCGTGGCCGAGGCAACGAGCGGGACGGACGGCGATCGCGCCTGGGCAATCCTTGCGGTGGGCGCGCGGCGCCCAGTGGTTGCGATCGACGCGGCGCGCGTGCGCAAATTCGCCGATCGGGCGGGGGCTTCGGGCGTGCAACGCAGCGCGCTGCTGATTTCGGCCTTGGCGGGGTTGGGCCGGCTCAACGATGCCGATGCGGCCAAGCTTGCCAAGCGGCTCGGCGTCACGCTCGGCCAGAGCAGCGCTTATGGCAATGCACTGCGCCGTGCAGTGTCGGCGCATCAACGCGGCACGGTGGCCTTGCTGGCCGCGGTCGGCATGCAGTCGTCCACCTGGACGGGGGTGCCGGCGGGTGATTTCTATCAGATGATTAGCGCCTTGCGCGCGGTCGGGATGGAGAATGAGGCGCGCATGATCTCCGCCGAGGCGATGACGCGGCTGTGACCGCCGGCGGAGCAACGGGGCGGCGATGACAGCCGCCGGGGCCAGCGGAGACGATCGCGCGCTGATCGAGCGCTTCCTTGAGATGATGGCAGCCGAGGCGGGCGCGGCAAGGAACACGCTCGCCGCTTATGGCCGCGATCTCGCGGGCGCATCCGAATCTCTCGGCGGCAAGCTCGGCTGCGCCGATCAGGCAATGCTCCGTATATTGGGCGAGGAATGGCTCTCGCTGGCGCGCAGCAGTGTCGCGCGCAAGGCGTCGGCCTTGCGCCGGTTCTTCGCTTTCCTCGCGGAGGAAGGGCTGCGCGCGGACGATCCGTCCGAGGCGTTGCCCCGGCCCGGCGCCGCGCGGACCCTGCCGCGCACGCTCGATCACCAGGATGTCGATACATTGTTCGCGGAGGTCGAGCGGCGTCTCGCGCTCGACCGCTCTCCCGCCAATCTCAGGCTCGCCGCGCTGATGGAGTTGCTTTACGGCTCCGGCCTGCGCGCGACCGAATTGGTATCGCTGCCGCGCAACCTGGTGCGCCGCGACCAGCCTTACCTGATCCTGCGCGGCAAAGGCGGGCGCGAGCGGCTCGTGCCGATATCGGATCGCGCGCGCGCTGCGGTCGCGGCTTATGCGGAGACGCTGCCCAAGGACGGCGCCTATCTCTTTCCGTCGGGCGACAAGCATGTCAGCCGGGTCCGCCTGTTCCAGTTGCTCCGCAATCTCGCCGCCGATGCCGGAATTCCCCCCGATCGGGTAAGCCCGCACGTGTTGCGTCACGCCTTCGCGACGCATCTGCTGGAGGGCGGTGCCGACCTGCGCGCGCTGCAAACGATGCTCGGCCATGCCGACATCGCGACGACGCAAATCTATACGCATGTCGACAGCCGGAGATTGGTCGAACTGGTCAATCAGCGCCATCCCTTGACGGACCCTAAATGATCAGGCGCGTTGACGCTGGCCGCCCCGGCTTCTAACCGCCGCGCGATGACCTCTTTCCTCGAATTCGAAAAGCCGATCGCGGAACTGGAAGCGCGGATCGTCGAGCTGCGCGAGACCGCTGACAGCCATGACGGGACGCTCGACATCGAATCCGAGGTCGCCAAGCTCCAGGCCAAGTCGGACCGGCTGCTGCGCGAAACCTATGCCAAGCTCACGCCCTGGCAGAAGACCCAGGTCGCGCGTCATCCCGAGCGACCGCACCTCAAGGATTATATCGCGGGCTTCGTCGACGATTTCATGCCGCTGGCGGGCGACCGCGCCTTTGCCGACGATCAGGCGATCGTCGGCGGTCTCGGCCGCATCGCAGGGCGGCGCGTGGTGGTGATCGGGCACGAGAAAGGCGACGACACCGCCACCCGCATCAAGCACAATTTCGGAATGGCCAAGCCCGAAGGCTATCGCAAGGCGATCCGCCTAATGCGGCTGGCCGAGCGCTTCGAATTGCCGGTGGTGACTTTGGTCGATACCGCGGGTGCGTTTCCCGGCGTACAGGCCGAGGAGCGCGGCCAGGCCGAAGCGATCGCACGCTCGACTGAGCAATGCCTGGCGCTGACCGTGCCGATCGTCGCGGCGATCGTGGGCGAGGGCGGGTCGGGCGGCGCGGTCGCCTTGGCCGCGGCCAATCGCGTGCTGATGTTCGAGCATGCAATCTATTCGGTGATTTCGCCCGAGGGCGCATCGTCGATCCTGTGGCGCGGACCCGAGAAAGCGGCCGACGCGGCGGAGGCGATGAAGATCACCGCGCAGGATCTGGAGAAATTGGGCGTGATCGACCGGATCGTGCCGGAGCCGGTCGGCGGCGCGCAGCGCGACCGGATTGCCGCGATCGCCGCATTGGGCGCGGCGATTGCCGAGGAACTGGCGGCGCTCGCCGGCAAAAGCGCGAAGGCTCTGCTAGACCAGCGCCGCGCCAAGTTCCTCGCGATAGGCTGATGCCCCTCCGCGTAACGCGGAGGGGCTGCCGACACTGTTACGAGGCGTTCATGTTGCTCGACACGTTCGAGAACGTGGTGGACAGCTTGGTGCCCAGCGCGCTCATCGCACCGATCGCGGCAACCGCGATCAGGGCTGCGATGAGGCCATATTCGATAGCGGTCGCGCCGCGCGTGTTTGCGGCGAGCGTCTTCAAAAACTTCATAGGTGCCTCCAGAAGTCCTAGCCTCGAAAAGAAGGCTGCGGTCCCATATCATTTCGGAGGCTATACGAGCGTTTCAAAGACTGGTTAATGTTACGGAAGTAATATGTCTCGCACGGCTCCCAAAAGCGAAGGGCCGGCGCAATCGCTTGCGCCGGCCCCGCTTTGTCGGTCCGTAATCGAGGATTACGAGGCGTTCATATTGGTCGAGACGTTCGAGAACGTAGCCTTCAGCTTGGTGCCGAGGGCCGACATCGCGCCGATCGCGGCAACCGCGATCAGGGCGGCGATCAGGCCGTATTCAATGGCGGTCGCGCCCTTGCTGTTCTTGATGAAATTGCGGATTGCACGCATAACTAAATCTCCTTGTCGATCGACTTGCTTTTTGGTCCAAACTCACGGCGCCGGCTGCCTTGTGGAGCGGACCAGCACCGATTCGTTTAACAGCGGGTGGTTTAAGAATATTTAATACGGTTTGGGCTTAGTAAATTATTCATTTGGCATGACGTCGCTGGCCTTGTTGGCAATATTACCCCAGATACTCGCGCTGCTGCCGCCCAAGGCCTGAATGCCGACGACGGCCACGATCACGATAAGCGCTACGATCAGCCCATATTCGACCGCGGTCGCGCCACGCATATTCCAGATGAGCTTGATCAGGCGGCGCTTCATGTCCAATCCCCTGCGCATCCGCCATCTGGCGCGGATCGGGACGCCCCGTTTGACAGGGCAAGGTAAAAGAAAGGTTTGCATGAGCTTCCTGACGGTTGCGTCCGCCGCGTTGATCGATGGGGACGGGCGACTCCTGATCCAGGAGCGCCCCCCCGGAAAACCCTTTGCCGGTCTGTGGGAATTTCCCGGCGGCAAGGTGGAGGCGGGCGAGACGCCCGAAGCCGCGCTGATCCGCGAACTCAAGGAGGAACTAGGGATCGATGTCGAGGCCGCCTGCCTCGCACCCGCGACCTTCGCGAGCGACACGCAGCCGGGCGGGACGCGGCATATGGTGCTACTGCTGTACGTCTGCCGCAAATGGCGCGGCACGCCGCAGTCGCTGGAGGGCGGATCGTTGCGCTGGGTGCGCGTGAAGGATCTCTATGGGCTGGAGATGCCTGGACCCGACCGGCCGCTGATCGGCCTGCTCGACGCGCTATTGTAAGTTGAGAGCCCGCACCGGCCCGCACCCCCACCCGGCCTCCCATAGAATACCCTGTTGGGAGGCCGGGTGGGGGTGCGGGCCGGTGCGGCCCTTTATCCGGAACGAAGCGCGGCGGCGAGGCTGGTGGTCGCCGAGCCGCGTCTGGCGGGCTGGGGCTGATCGGGGCCGGGCGCCCAGCCGGTCATGAACACCAGTTCGAACCGCTCGCGCAGCCGACCGTCGGGGCCGGCGGCATCCGCAAAGGACCGCGCGAGATGCGCCAGACGCCCGCGCGTGAGCGGCAGCCTCTGGCCGGCGAGCATATTGGTTGCCGCCATGCCGCGCAGATCGGCCACCAGGCGGAACGGATCGCCGTAGCCGACATCAAGCGGTTCGCTGTCGGCTACTGTCAGCACGAATCCGGCGCGGGCGAGCAGGTCGCCGGCCGCGCGGACGTCGATCAGCGGATGAACACGTTGCGGGACCGCGTCGCCCGCGGCCTGATCAGCCGCGAGCAGGGCCTTGCGCAGCCAGGTGAGGCTGCCTGCGCCGACGAAGCCGGCCAGGAACAACCCGTCCGGTTTGAGCGCGCGGCGGCATTGGATGAGCGCGCCGGGCAGATCGTTGACGCTGTCGAGCACGCCCGCCGAGACGACCAGGTCGAAGCTTTCGGGCGGGAAGGGCAGGCGATCCTCGTCGCATTGCACGCCCTCGCCCGCAAAGCGCACGCTGGCGTCGCTGACGGTGACCTCGATGCCGCGCGCCTCGAGCGCGCGTGCGAGGCTGCCATCGGCGGTGCCGAGATCGAGCGCATGCGCGAAGTCGCGCTTCACCAAGTCGAGCCGATCGAGCAAGGCCTCGACGATC
>JAEKMC010000257.1 GCA_019508115.1 Sphingomonas sp. | reverse complement strand
CGAAGCCTGAGCGCCCCTTCGGGTCGTCACGGCCGCCGACATCGTACCAGACCTGGACCGAAACACTGGTCGCGCTCTTGTCGGGAAGCGCGAAGACGCGCAGCCCGTTGGGAAGCGTGCGCTCGGTGAAGCTGAGCGGCGCGATCGCGGCAGGCGCGGCCAGAACGGGCGTGGCGGATACGAGCGCGCAGGCGAGTGCGGCGAGTGAGACGAGACGCATGAATGCTCCGCGAATGTGGCGGGGCTTGGTGCGCCTAAGCCGCTTGGAAGGGAAGCCCCCAGGCGGCGAACAGCCACTCAGAGTCTTTGGAAACGCGCGGTAGAGCGCGTTTCGAGGCGGCACCGGCCCGCACCCCCACCCGGCCTCCCAACGGCAGTATCATATGGGAGGCCGGGTGGGGTGCGGGCCGGTGCCGCAAAGCGCCGTAAGACGCATTCAACTAGCGAGGATAATCGTCCGCAAGGTCGCTGAACTTGGTGATCCGGCTTTCGAATTTGAGCCGCACCTTGCCGGTCGCGCCATGACGCTGTTTGGCGATGATCAGCTCCGAAATGCCGTAGGCCCGCTCCATCTCGCGCATCCATTCGTCATGCGCTTCGAATATCTTCACGTCGTCGCCCTCGGCAGGCTTCTTCGGTTCGCGCGATTGGACGTAATATTCGTCGCGATAGATGAAGAGCACCATATCGGCGTCCTGCTCGATCGAACCCGATTCACGCAGATCCGACAGCTGCGGGCGTTTGTCCTCGCGCTGCTCGACCGCGCGGCTGAGCTGCGAGAGCGCGATTACCGGCAGGTTGAGCTCCTTGGCGAGTTGCTTCAGGCCACGGCTGATCTCCGAGATTTCCTGCACGCGGTTCTGCTCGCCGCCGCCGCTCTTGCCGCCGCCCGAGAGCAGTTGAAGATAGTCGACGATCGGGCGTGTCGTCGATATAGAGGGGCAGATTCTGCAGGTCGGCCGAGGCGCGGGCGAGATTGCGGAATTCCTGCTGGCTGATCTTGCCCATGCGGAGATCCTGCGAACTGATGCCCGATTGCTCGGCCAGGATACGCGTCGCCAGCTGATCGGCCGACATTTCGAGATTGAAGATCGCGACCGGCGCGCCGACCGACTTGGCCGGATCGATCCCGTCCTCCATGTCGCGCACGTAACGGGACGCGGCATTGAAGGCGATATTGGTGGCAAGCGAGCTCTTGCCCATGCCCGGACGGCCGGCGAGGATGACGAGGTCGGACGGATGCATGCCGCCGAGCTTGGAGTTGATGCTTTCGAGCCCGGTCGTGATGCCCGAGACATGGCCACCCGAATTGAGCGCACGCTCGGCCATCTCGACGGCGAGCTTGGTCGCCTGGGCGAAGGTCTTCACGCCGCCCTGCTCGCCGCCCTCTTCCGCGACGCGATACAAAGCGACTTCGGCCTGTTCGATCTGCCCCTTGGGATCGACCGATTCGGACGTGTCGATCGCCTTCTCGACCATTTCGCGCCCGACACCGATCAGCGCGCGCAGCAGCGCAAGATCATAGACCTGCGTCGCGAAGTCGCGCGCGCCGATCAGGGCTGCGCCCGAGCCGGTCAGCTGGGCCAGATAGGCCGGGCCGCCCAATTCCTTGAGCTCGGCATCGCCCTCGAACATCGGCCGCAGCGTGACTGGATTGGCGATCATGTTGCGATCGACGAGCTTCAATATGGCCTCGTAAATGCGGCCATGCGCGGGCTCGAAGAAGTGGTCGGGCCTGAGCTTGAGCTGGACGTCTTCGGCGAGTCGATTGTCGATCATCAGCGCGCCGAGCAAAGCCGCCTCCGCTTCCACGTTGTGGGGAAGCGCGGGTCCGCCGCCTTCCGAAGGCTGCGTCGGTACAAGTCTGATCGGTTCGGCCATGGGTCAGCAATGATCCAAAACGCCCCCGCCCGCCATGATTCTTAGGCCTGTGGATTACGGGGAAGACGCGCATCATTTTTTGCCAAGCCCGGGCTGCTTCGATAAGCCGGGGCCGATGGCCGACCCGCGCATCATCGCAATCGAACTGGACGACGAGACCTTCCCGACGCACGCGATCGCGGTGGACCGGGAGCGTCAGGTCGCGATCTACGATCTGTTGGCCGACAACAGCTTCACGCCGCGCCGTCCGACCGAAAAAGGCTTCGACGGTCCCTATCGCGTGAAACTGCGTGTCGAGGAGGGCCGGCTGGCGATCGACATTGCCGACGCGGGAGGGACTTTGCTCGAAACGATCAAATTGGGGCTCACGCGCTTCCGGCGGGCGATCAAGGATTATTTCGCGATCTGCGAGAGCTATTTCCGCGCGCTCGGCGACCAGCAGAATCCCGCGCATATCGAGACGATCGACATGGCCCGGCGGGGTATCCACAATGGGGGGGCGGAGCTCCTGATCGAATGCCTGGAAAACAAGGTGGCGATCGACTTCGAGACCGCGCGGCGGCTCTTCACGCTGATAGCGGCGCTCCATCTCCGTGGTTGAAATCGAACTTGAGGATGTCGCCGGCCGCGTGCTGATCGATCATGCGCGAGAGGCGGCGAAGAACGCGCACGCCCCTTATTCCCGATTCGCGGTCGGGGCGGCGGTGCTGTTGGAAGACGGCACGATCATCCCCGGGACGAATTTCGAGAATGCGAGCTATGGTCTGTCGCTCTGCGCGGAGACGGTCGCGCTCGCCGCGGCCAACGTCGCCGGGCGCCTCAAGGAGGTCGTCGCGATCGGCATCGTCGGAGGAACCATCGCCCGGAGCGGGATCGAGGGCGACACGCCGATCTATCCGTGCGGGCGGTGCCGCCAGGTGCTCAACGAAGCGGCCGACATGGGGCGTCGCGATATCATTATCTATTGTGCCTCCGCCGATGGCGCGGTGATGCGGCGGCACATGCTGTCGGAATTGCTGCCTTTTGCATTCGGGCCGGGCGATCTCGGGGTCGATACCGCATCTTAACCACTCCCCGACCAAAGTCAGGGAATGGCCGCCGAGAGATCGCCTTTCACCCAAACGCGGCTCGCGCATGTCTCGCCCGGCATGGCGTTCGGCATTCTGCTGGCGTTGGTCCTGGTGATCTGCTCCGGGCTGGCGATGCTGCCCAAGGGACCGCCGGGTGGGGCCACGGGGGGCGGCGACGCCGCGCTTTATCGCCAGATCGCGGCACGCGTCGCCAATGGCGAAGCCTATTATTCTGCCGCTGCCGCAGAGCATCGTGCGAGCGCCTATCCGCTCAAGCCCTTTACCGCCGTCCGCGAGCCCTTGCTGGCGGAAATCGCGGCAACGATCGGCCCGGCCGGCGCCGAATGGCTGTTGCGCCTGCTTGCGGTGGCAGCAACGGCAGCCACCGCAATCCGGCTAGCGCCCCAGCTCAAAACACCCTTTCGCGAAAGCGCGATCCTGTTAAGCGCCGTCTCGGCTGGCGCATTCGTGCAGTCCGGCATGTGGGTCTGGCACGAAATCTGGGCAGGCTTGCTGATCACGCTCGCGCTTGCCTGCCGCACCGAACGCCATTGGCTGCTCAGCGTCGTTTTTGGCCTGACTGCGGCCTTGCTGCGCGAACTCGCTTTCCCGTTTCTCCTGGTGATGGCCGGTACTGCCTGGGCCGGCGGCGCCCGCCGCGAGGCTGGAGCCTGGATCGGCGCGGTCGCGATCGCGCTGGCTGCCCTTGCGCTGCACATGATCTTCGTCGGCGCCGTCGCACGCCCGACCGATGTCACATCGCCCGGCTGGCTCGTTTTCGGCGGCTGGCGCTTCGCCCTGGCGCTGGCCCGATCATCGGTGCTGCTGCTTCTGCCGACATGGGTCGCGGCGGTGGTAACGCCGCTGGCTTTGCTCGGCTGGTGCGCCTGGCGCGGCGACTATGCGCTGCGCACAGCGGCAATACTGGGCCTGTGGATGTCCGCCTTCCTGATCGTCGGGCGGCCTGACAACAGCTATTGGGGATTCCTGTTCGCGCCCCTTTTGCCGGTCGGCCTCGCGCTCGCCCCGGCCGCCTTGCGGGATCTGATCAGAGCTGCGCTCGCCAGATCGGCCAGCGCGGTGCCAATCCGGATCAGTAGCGCCCGGTAGCCTGTTCCCGCGCGAGGTCGCGCTCGAACTGGTCGTGCGCCTCGGCGACCAGTTTCGGCAGCACGGCCGGATCGATAAAGGCATCGGGCGAATCGCCGGTACGCCGCGCCGCGCGGCCTTGGACATCCGCCAGTTCGGGATGGCCCGTCAGCACCACATCGGCTTTCATCGCTCCCAATCGCGCGAAGCTGCGCCGATAATCCGCGACGATATCGGGATAGCGCGTGTTGCCGACCAGCCGATTGCCGCCCGCGGTGATGCTACAGGGAAAGACCACCGCCAGCGTGCGGCCATGATCTCGAACCGTGGTGCTCCAGCTGGTGCAGCCCGGCGTATGGCCGGGCGTGAAGATCGCCTTCATCGCGATCGGCCCCACGCGGACGATCTCGCCGTCGTGGAGTGGCCGGTCCACTTTCACCGGCGGAAAATCGAGCAGGTCGTTGCTGTTCTCCAGCGTGATATGACCCGTCTCGAGGATCGATCTGTCGCGCGGATTGGCGAGGAAGGTCGCGCCGCTGTCGGCTTTCAGCTGCGCCAGCGCGCCTGCATGATCGAAATGGGCGTGATTGTTCAGCAGCACCTTCACGTCGCGGATATGGAAACCCAGTTTGGCGATGTTGCGCTCGATCATCCGCGCATTCTCGGCCTCGGTGCCGTCGAGCAATATGTCGCCCTTGGGCGAGACGATCAGGTAGGCGGCGATGCCCTTGCTGCCGACATAATAGATGTTGCCGACGATATGGAACGGCTCGGTCGGTTCGTGCCACGATGCAGGCCAGTCCGTCGCCGATGCGGGTGCCGCGCATCCCATCGCCAGCGTGATCGCGAGCATTGCTCTCATATCGCTCCCCTCCCCTTGCCCTTGGCGGGCTTTCCGGCAAAACGCTGTTTCCCTTTCACTCTCAGTGAGCGCCCATGTCCATCCTGTCCGACCGTTGGATCCGCGAACAGGCGCTAAGCACCGCCATGATCGAGCCGTTCGTCGAGGCGCAAAGGCGCGACGGCTGCATCAGCTACGGCCTCTCCTCCTACGGCTATGACGCGCGCGTTTCGGACGAGTTCAAGATCTTCACCAATGTCGACAATGCGATCGTCGATCCCAAGGACTTCGCGCATAACAGCTTCGTCGATCGCAAGACCAATGTCTGCATCATCCCGCCCAACAGCTTCGCGCTTGCCCGCACGGTCGAATATTTCCGCGTGCCGCGCGACGTGCTGGTGATCTGCCTCGGCAAATCCACCTATGCGCGTTGCGGCATCATCGTGAACGTGACCCCGCTCGAGCCGGGCTGGGAAGGCCATGTCACGCTCGAATTCTCGAACACCACGCCGTTGCCGGCCAAGATCTACGCCAATGAAGGCGCATGCCAGTTCCTGTTCCTCAAGGGCAACGAGCCGTGCGAGGTCAGCTACGCCGACCGCGCGGGCAAATATATGTCGCAGACGGGCGTCACCCTGCCCAAGCTCTGAAAGCGAAAAGAATGACTTATCGCGGACTGCGCATCACCCTCCTGATCGCCGCAGCCGTGGGCGCGACCGCAGCGACCCAGTATAAAGGCTATCTGGGAACCCCGGTCGATATCACCACGATCGTGCCGGACGCACCGCAGAAAGGCGACGTGCGTTACGAGGCCGACCGCAAGATGTTCCGCGCCACCCGCGCGATGCTGGACACGCCGCGCGGACGTCTCGCGACCGCCGACGTGCCATCCTCTGTCATCGACGTGATGAAGGATTTCAGTTGTGCGGCGGGCGTCAAACTCTCGCCCGAAACCACGCCCGCCACCTACCAATTGCTCGCCAACGCCAATGCCGACACGGCCAAGGCCAACAATCTGGCCAAGGATCATTGGAAAAGGCTGCGCCCCTTCCTGATCGACAAAGGGCCGGTGTGCGATTCCAAAGAGGAACTCGCCAAAAGCTACGATTATCCCTCCGGCCACAGCACCCGCGGCTGGACCTTCGGTCTCGCTTTGTCCGATGCCGAGCCCGACCGCGCAACCCCGATCCAGGTCCGCGCGCGGTCCTATGGTGAAAGCCGCATCGTCTGCGGCGCGCATACTATGAGCGCGATCGAGGCCGGACGATTGGGCGCAACCGTGACGATGCAGAGCGTCCGCCAAACCGCCGCCTATCAGTCGGACCTCGAAGCCGCCCGCGCCGAACTCAAGGCCGCCCGCGCCAACCCCACGCTCGCACCGGAGGCTGGCGCCTGTTCGACCGAGGCAGGACTGGTCGCCAAGTCAGTGCTGGTGGGGGTCAGGCGCTAAGGCGAAGCCTCGCCCAATCGCTGCAGCTGGCGGAAAGCCGACGTTACAAGATCATGCCTGCTGGCAAAGGGCCACCCGAAACACCACCGCACTTCCAGTCATGCACCCCTTGCCACCTATGTTCATGCTGCCGCGCACCTGCTAGTTTGAAGCGTGCGGATGATCGTCTCGCGGGGAGAATGCCGTGGGTTACAAACTGAACATCAACGGCGCGGTGCGCGAAGTCGATGCGCCCGAGGATATGCCGCTCCTTTGGGTGTTGCGTCAGGAACTGGGGCTGGTCGGTACCAAGTTCGGCTGCGGTGCGGGCCTGTGCGGCGCATGCACCGTCCATGTCGACGGACAGGCACGGCGTTCGTGTCAAATCCCGGTTGGCACCATCGGCGCGCAGAAGATCACCACGATCGAGCATATCGGCGACACCGCGGTTGGTGCGAAGCTGCAGGATGCATGGCTGCAGATCGACGTGATGCAATGCGGCTATTGTCAGGCCGGCCAAATCATGTCGGCAACGGCCTTGCTGGCAACCACACCCAAGCCGACGACGGCGCAAATCCACCAGGCGATGACGGGCAATATCTGCCGGTGCGCCTGCTATAACCGCATTGCCGAGGCGATCCAGATCGCCGCGGGCATGAGCGAGGAGAAGCCCCATGCGGCATGAGGCGATGCGCCGCGGCATGGACCGGCGAACACTGCTCAAGGTATCGCTGCTCGCGGGCGGGGGGCTGATGCTGGAAGCGACGATGCCGTTCGAGGCGGATGCCGCGGTGAGCGGCAGCGCGGGTGCGGGCAGCACCCGGCTTTCCGCGTTCGTCTCGATCGCGCCGGACAATCGCGTGACGATCGTCGCAAAGAATCCGGAGATCGGCCAGGGTATCAAGACGATGCT
>JAEKMC010000256.1 GCA_019508115.1 Sphingomonas sp. | reverse complement strand
GCAAGACTCGTATCCAACTGACGATAAACGCCCAGCACGACCTGCGGATTGTCCTTGCCGGAAAGCTTGTGGAGGATGTCGCGGCTGGTCTCGATCGCCTCGCCGCCTTTGGCCTCGACCGAGGCGGTCAGGCGCTGGACGATCGAATGCCGCGCGCTGTCGGCGGCGAAGAACAGATATTCGGGCAGCACGCCCGTCTCTTCCGCCTCGGCCAGGATGCGCAATCCTTCCGCAAGGAACAGCCCTTCCTCACGGCGATGGCGCTTTTCGCGCAGATTGCGGACCCGCTTGACCAGCGGATTGGAAAAAGCGGTGATCTCGCGCGGCATCAGGCGGCTGTAACCGGCCCGACGCCGCGCGGAAAGTCAGCCGTGATGCCGTTCCTGAATGGTCGGCGCCTGCGGAGCCTGGCCGTTCTTGGGCGGCGGCGGGATGGTGATACGCACATCCTCGCCCGAACGGCCCGGAAAGCCCGTGAACATTGCTTCCACCAGATTTGGCACGATGTGCGGCAGCGACTGGTCGGTCGAGCGCGCGCTGGCCTTGCCTTCGAACAGGGTCTGGCCGTCGCTCGCGCGGCGGATCTTCATGTCGAGATGGCTGATGAAGAAGGTGTAGCTGTTGATTTCGGGATAGCCGAACGGATCATACCAGAAAGGATCGTCCCAGCCATAATAGAAGCCCCGGCCATAGGCGATGCGGCCATGCACGCGAATCGGACGGCGGTAGCCGCCGCCCCACGCGCCATAGTGCCCCCAGCCCCAGGCCGGCCCGATGCCGGGCGTGGTCACGACTTCGGTGTGGCCATTATCGACGCCATAATCCATCGACACCACCAGGCTCGCATGGCCGGGTTCACCCGGGCGATAGCCAAGTGCGGTGAGACGGCTCGCCACCTGCTGCGCGTAGGTCTGGAATTCGATGCCGCCTTGCAGCCGCGGATCCGAGGCCTGAACGAAGAAGGTCTGGCCTTCCGGAGGCGGCATCATCTGAAAGCGCGAGACGTTGGCCTTGAACGATTCGGCGCAGCCGCCGGCGAGCAGGAGGGCCGCTGGAGCGACGAAGGTAAGGACTTTGCGGCGGAGAGACATGATGAAACGTCCTATACTAGCTCGGGTTGAGCTAAGCCTTTGTCACTGAACCGCGATTGAACGTTTCGCACAAGCGACGAGTTGCCGGATTCGCGCCGAATCGAACGCCCGTCCTTAGAGCCCCATCGCCCTATAAGCTGCCGTCAGCGTCGGCTGCGCCACGGTACGCGCCTTTTCCGCTCCGATCGCAAGCAGGCGATCCAGTTCGGCGGGCTCCCGCTGCAGTTCGGCGAGACGCGTGCCGATCGGGCGCAGTGTCTCGACAGTCAACTCCGCCAATGCCGGTTTGAACGCGCCGAACCCTTGGCCCGCGAAGCGCGCGAGCACCTCGGGCACGCTTTCGTCCGCCAATGCCGCGTAGATCGTGACCAGATTCCGCGCTTCGGGACGCGCGTCGAGATCGGCGGGATCCGCAGGGAGCGGCTCCGGATCGGTCTTCGCCTTGCGGACCTTCTGCGCGATCAGGTCGGGATCGTCGTTCAGATTGATCCGGCTCATGTCCGACGGATCGGATTTGGACATTTTCGCCGCTCCGTCGCGCAGGCTCATGATCCGTGCGGCGGCGGGGGGGATGATCGGCTCGGGCGGGACGAACAGCTCAGTCTCATAGTCGGTGTTGAACTTGATCGCGATGTCGCGCGCCAGCTCGAGATGCTGCTTCTGGTCATCGCCCACCGGCACATGCGTCGTCTTGTAGAGCAGCACGTCCGCCGCCTGGAGCACCGGATAGGTATAAAGCGCGACCGAAGCACCCTCGCGATTCTTGCCCGATTTGTCCTTGAACTGGGTCATGCGGTTGAGCCAGCCGACCCGCGCGACGCCGTTCAGCAGCCAGGCGAGTTCGCTATGCGCGGGCACGTCGCGCTGGCGGAACAGGGTCGCGCGGGCCGGATCGACGCCGCAGGCGATCAGCGCCGCCGCCATCTCCCGGATCGCGCGTGCCAACTCCGCCGGCTGCTGGAACTGGCTGATGGCGTGCAGGTCCGCGAGGAAGAAGAAGCATTCGCCCGCATCGGCTTCATTCTGCATCCGCACCCAATTGCGGATCGCGCCCAGATAATTGCCGAGATGAAGATTGCCGGTGGGCTGGATGCCGGAGACGATGCGCATGATCAGCGCGCCTTCGGGCAGCCGGCCCCCAACGTCAAGCGCCGCCACCCCGGAGGGCGGCGGCGCGCGCGACGAAAGCCGTGATTACCAGGGCTTGGTCTTGGTCTTCGTTTTGACCTTGGTCTTGCCCGTCACCGGATCCGTCGTGGTTTTCTGGACGGTCGTGCTCGATTGCGGAATAGCCGGGTCGCCGGTGGTCACGGTCGTGCTCGCTGCGGCCGGCGCGCCAGGATCGGTCGAGGTGGTGACCGTCGTCGCCGGCGTAGCGGGGTCGGTTGAGGTCGTGACCGTGGTCGAGGCGGGGGGAACCGCCGTGCCCGTGGTCGAGACCGTCGTCTGGGTCGCGCCCGTCGTCGGATCTGGTGTTGTGGTCGTTGTCGTTGTCTGCGCGATCGCGGCCGACGCTAGCGTCATCGCCGCACCGATCATCAGGATACGCATATCTCTCTCCTATTGCAGTCCCAACGCCGGGGAGGAACGCAACAAGGGCCGTTCGGTGCCTTAATCAGGGGTTCAGGCGTCGCCGGCGGAGCAGGAGTTTGATGTCGTCCAAAGCAAAGGCGCGTGTGACGAAACAGGCGGCGAAATAGACGATCGCTCCCCCGGAGCAGAGCACCATCAAGGCTGCCACGCGAATCAGGAATCCGCGCGTAAGATAAGGATCGGCATAGGGACCGAGCAGGAAAAGCACTCCGCCCATCATCAAGGCCGCCAACAGCAAACGCGGAATCCGCCGCTTCAATTGTGCGTCTGGCGCGAAGTGGCCGCGCTTGCGGAGTGTAAGATATAACATTGCGACGTTGACGCTGGAGGAGATGGCGGTCGCCAGCGGAGGCCCGTTAATGCCGATCGTCGGGATCAGGGCGGCGTTCAGGACGATGTTCACACCCACCGAGATGATCGCGTACCGTACCGGTGTGCGCGTGTCTGACCGGGCATAGAAACCCGGCGTCAGCACCTTGACCAGCACGTAGGAGGGCAGGCCGAGCGAGAAAGCGCTCAGCGCCCAGGCGACGCGGATCGTATCGGCCGGCTTGAACGCGCCGTGCTGAAAGATGCCGCGCACCAGGGGCTCGGACGCGAAAATGAAGGCGGCGGTCGCGGGCAAGGTCAGGAACAGTGCCAACTCCAGCCCGCGATTTTGCGTCTCCATCGCCTCAGCCTCGCGACCGCTGCTGAGCAGGCGCGACACGGTCGGCAAAAGGACGGTGCCGAGCCCGATGCCGATCATGCCGAGCGGAAGCTGGTTGAGGCGGTCCGCATAGTTGATCGCTGAAATCGAACCAGCGGCAAGCAGATAGCCAGCCAGTGAGGTCGAAACGGCAAGATTGATCTGCGAGGCGCCGGCACCCGCCGCGGCCGGCACGATGAGTTTGATCAGGCGTCGGACCTCATCGTCCAAACGGGGCCGCTTGATCTTCATGCTCACGCCCACCCGCTGGCAGGCGAGCATCAGCCAGCCCAGCTGGAGCAGACCGCCCACCGGAATCGAGATCGCCTGTGCGCGGGCCGTTTCGTAAGGATCGTGCCCGTGGAAAAAGAGCAACGCGCTCACCATCGCAATATTCAGCAAAACGGGCGCGGCGGCGTTGACCCAGAATTTGTCGAGCGAATTGAGGATGCCGCCCAGCAGCGACGCCAGACTGATCAGCATCAGGTAAGGAATGGTGATGCGAGATAGCAGGACCGCGAAGGCGAATTGCGTATCGGTAGGCTGCTGCTCATGGAAACCGCCTGCCAACGCCCAGGTGAGCGGCCAAGCGGCGAGAATCATCAATATAGTCATCCCGAGCAGGATCGGGAACAGAACCGCCAGCGCCTGTTCGGCGAAGCGGACGCCTGCCGAAACTTCGCCGTTTTCGGCGACCTTGCGGTTGAACATCGGGATGAAGGCTGCCGAAAAGGCGCCCTCCGCAAACAGCGAACGGAACATGTTGGGCAGGCGGAACGCCACATAAAAGGCGTCCGACGCGAAACCTGCCCCGACATAGGTCGCCTGCAAGGTATCGCGCACGAGCGCGAGCACGCGGCTGGCAAGCGTCAGGCCGCCGACCGAGCCGAGCGATCGGACGAGGCCCATGATTAGGCCGTCATCCCGGCGAGAACCGGGATCTCAGGAGATACGCGGTCGCCCAGCCACCCGAGATCCCGGCCTGCGCCGGGATGACGAATTTTCATTTCGTCAGGCCTGGCCGGCCGGTTCGTTCTCGGCGAGCTGCGTGGCGGCCTGCGCCTGCTGCAGATACATCGCACCGAAATCGATCGGATCGAGCAGCAGGGGCATGAAATTGCCATCGCGCGTGACGTCGGCGACGATCCGGCGCGCGAACGGGAAGAGCAGGCGCGGCGCTTCGGCATAGAGGAAGGGCGACAGCGCCTCCGGCTCGACATTGCGCGCGCCGAACAGGCCGGCATAGACCAGCTCGACCGCGAAGATGGTCGAGCCCGCATCGCCCTGTGCACGGACCTCGATCTTCATCGATACTTCGTGGACGTCGTCCGCGACCGGCGCGACCGAGATGTGGAACTGAACGTCGATCTGCGGCTGGACCTGCTGCTGGTAGATGCCCGGCGCATTCGGACTCTCGAACGACAGATCCTTCACATATTGCGCGATCATGCCGATCTGCGGCGCGGTGTCCGCACCGTTGGGCTGAGGGCCTTCGGGCGCTGCGTGGGGGGTCTCGTCGGCCATGGCGTCTTTCCGTCCTAAAATGTCTTGGAGCGGGCCGGTCCTCTCGGCGCCCGCGGGCGGCAAGCCGCTAGCAGCCCCGTCCGTCAAGGGCAATGCGGAACCCGGGTGCGATGCGGCGAGTCTAGCATGCGCCGGTCTGTTTGCAGATCGGTCTCTTGCACCCTATGTAGGGGGCAATATGGGAGGTTCGGTGACCACATTGATCGTTCTTGCGCTCGTTTTCGTCTTCGTCGCGCTTCGCCTGTGGAGCGTGCTGGGACGGCGCACGGGTCATGAACAGACGCTGGTCAAACCGGAAAGCGTGCCCACGGTGCGCGGCGTCTCGCTGAAGGCGCCGAATACGGCCATGGTGCCGGCGCTCGGGCAGGAGCCGACCCCGTCGGCAAGCGCGACCTCGGGCTTGCGCGCGATCGCTGCGGCCGATTCCCAGTTCGATGTCGCCCGGTTCGTCGAGGGCGCCAAAGCCGCCTATGGCATGGTCCTCGAAGCTTATTGGAAGGGCGACCAGGATTCGCTCGACAAGATGGTCGATCCGGAGGTCGCGCACAGCTTCGCGCATGCGATCCACGAGCGTGAGGAAGCGGGCGAGACGCTCGACAATCGCCTCGTTTCGATCGAGCAGGCCCAGATCGAGGATGCCGGCATCGACGATGGCGTGGCGCATATCCGCATCCGGTTCGATGCGGATGTGGCGGCGGTGACGCGCGATCGCGAAGGCAATGTCATTGCCGGATCGATGATCGATGCGGTTCCCACGCACGACGTCTGGACCTTCAGCCGCCCGATCAAATCGCCCAATCCGAACTGGATGCTCACCGAGACCGACGAAGCGGTCTGATCCCGTCATGCGGGGAAGCTCCATCAGGCTCGCGCTCGTGCTGGCCATGTCCGTTTTCGTTGCCGGCTGCTCGACCACGCCGCATCGGCCGCCACATGGCGAGACGCCGCCGCCGGAACGTCCGCAGCCCAAACCTGCCGTGCCGCCGCCTCCGCGCAACGCGATCGAGGCCGGCATTTCGGCGGGCCCGCCCGTCTCTTCGTTCGATCTGTCCGCCGATCAGGCGAGCGCCGCGCGCGACGCTTTCAAGGGGTCATGCGGATCGCTGCTGAAGCGCAAGGATCTGACCGGGCTCACCCAGCCCACCGACTGGGGACCGGCATGCGCCGCCGCCGCGATTCCCGATACCGATCCCGTCACGTTCTTCCAAAGCCAGTTCGAGACCTTGCTGGTGGGTAACGGCGCCTTCTTCGCGACTGGCTATTATGCCCCGGAAATCGAAGGCTCGCGCACGCACGTCCCCGGCTATGACGTCCCCGTCTACCGCCGTCCGCCTGATCTGGTGGAGATGGACAGCGGCGTCGCCGCGGGCGGCCCGCCCACCGGCAAGAAGGTGCGCGGGCGGATGCAGGACGGCCAGTTCGTGCCTTATTATGACCGCGCCGCG
>JAEKMC010000255.1 GCA_019508115.1 Sphingomonas sp. | reverse complement strand
CCTTTCCGGCACCGACCGCTGCCATGCCGTAAATCGGCTGCCCGTCGCGGATCATCCCAAGCAGCGCGTCGGAGGTGGGGAAGCCCGGTTCGTGGAGCAGGAGATTGCCGCGTACGCGGCCATAAGCCTCGACCACCCGCCGGATCGAATCCGGATGCAGTCCGCTCTTCATGTGCACCGAGGTGGTGGCGACGAGCCCCTCGATATCGACCTGATTGGAATAGAGCATCAGCCGAACCAGGGATTCGGTATCGTCCGGATCAGCCTCGATATCGGTCAGCACGATCAGCCGCTGATGATTGCTGTTCGAGGCCGGACTGGTCGGAACGGCAGCCGGAGAGGGCGCCGCAGCGGCGAGGATAGCGGTGGCGAGCAAGGCCCTGGTTGGCTTCATCATGCGATTGCCTGTCCTTGGGCCAGAGAATGAGCGGGGAACCGCACGCAACTGCTAACGGGCAAAGGACACCGTGATCGGCTTCCCGCGATAGAGGATGCTTTTGGAGACGGGCGTGGCGCCCAATCCCGTGGCGTTGCCTTGGTTCATCACGGCGAGGTTCAGCCGCCGTGTGGCGACCATGCCCGCAAAATGCCCACGACGCGGGCCGACCGTGAGCGTCCGCGCATGATCGTTCCAGACAAGGTCGTAGGACGCGTATCGCCCCTTCTCGTAATCGTATGTCTCGTTGTCGTCCTCATAGACCGTGAAGCGCGCGTCGCGGCCTGGATAGATGCGCACCTCATAAGGGGCGTCGGGCGATTGGGTCGCATATTGCACCAACGGCCCCAACGGGATGATCGAGCCCGCCCGTATGTAGAGCGGCATGATGTCGAGCGGGGCCTGCCGGGTTATCCATTGCCCGCCCGCCTGTCGCTGGTTGGTCCAGAAATCATACCAGTCCGCTCCCTTGGGCAAATAGGTGCGGACCGCCAAATCGAGCTTCGGATCGGCATTGCGAAGCGCCGCCCGCTCGCTCGGCAAACGCCAGGCGAAGCGGAGGCTGCGATTGCCGTCACCCTGGAAATAATCGATCGATACCGCGACCTTCTGGCCCTTGTGGAAAGTCTGGACCGTCTTGCGATAGCGGGCGGTGCCCTTCGTCCAGTCGTCGATCACCGTCTTGCCGTCCACGGTCAACCTACAACCGTCGTCGCCTTCGAGGCCGAGCTCGTACTCGCCATCCTCGGGCGCGATCAGCGTACCCTGCCAGCGGGCCGAGAAATGACTGAGCGCGGACAATCCCGCGGGGATGTCGGCAAGCGGAGGGTCGGGCCAATTGTGATCGATCTTGGCATCGATCACGCGCCCCTTCGGTGTCTCGAAATTCTCGCCCTCGAAATATTGGAGCGCGAGGCCGGGCTGCCCATCGGGCGTACGCAGATACTCCGCCGGCACCGTCGCAGGGGGCGCCGGTTCGACGCGATACATTGCGCGGGTGACCGGGTGGACCAGAAAGGATGGGCCGAACATGAAGCTGTCGTCGATCGTATCGGTGGCGCGGTCGTCCGGGAAATCCATCATGAGCGGACGCATCATCGTGTAACCCGCCGACGTGACCTTCCAGCTCAGGCTGTAGATATAGGGCAGCATGCGATAGCGCATGGCCACGCTTGCCTGGAGCGAGGCGTAGACCTGCGGATCGAGCGTCTTGAACAGATAAGGTTCGCGATTGGCGTCGGTCCCGTGCACGCGCATGAGCGGATTGAAGGCGGCATATTGGAACCAGCGCGCGAACAGCTCGCGCCAGAAGGCGTTATGCTCACCGCCGGAGTAGGATCCCAGGAAGAATCCGCCCGTATCCTGCGTCCAATAGGGATTGCCGGTCACGGTCACGTCGACGCCGCCGGCAATCTGCTGTTTGAAGATCTTCCAGCTTGCGTAGATGTCGCCGCTCCAGGACGCTGCGGCGGTGCGCTGCGCGCCCGCCCAGGCCGAACGCGTCAGTGTGAACACCCGTTTGTTCGAGGTGGCACGCTCGCCATCGTAGGTGCCCTGCGTAGTCAGCAGTGAATAAGGATTGAGGTAGCGCGTGAAATCGCCGAGCGCGTTCGAGCCCAACGCCTTGGTGTCGCGGATATTGTCGGCCGCATTCCACATGGCGCTGCTGACCTCGACCTCGGTGCCGTCCATCCACAGCGCGTCGACGCCTTTGTCGAGCAGGCCTGACTTGATATATTTGAAATAGATCTGCCGCCCGAGCGGGCTGTAGGCGTCGTAGACGCGGGCATGCTTGGAGATCCAGTGGAGCGGCTCGAAGCGCAGATGGTGCGCGTCCAGCTCGTGCGCCAATGCGGTGTCGTTGCCGATCGACGGCCAGATCGACACCATCAGCTTGAAATGCATGTCGTGGAGCTGGCGCGCCATCCCGGCCAGGTCGGGATAACGCTCCGGATTCCAGGTCATCCCGCTCCAACTGCCATCCTTGTCGGAGCCCCAATATTGCCAATCCTGCACGATATAATCGAGCGGGAAGCGTTCCTTGCGGAAGGTCTCGGCGACTTCGAGCAGGCGTTGCTGCGTCTGATAGCGCTCCTTGCTCATGAACAGACCGAAGGCCTGCTTCGGATACATCGGCGCGGCGCCGGTCAGGTCGCGATAAGCGCGGACGACATCGTCGGGCGTGTCGCCCGCCATGAAATAATAATCGACGCCGCCGGGTGCGCTTTCGGCCCACAAGGAGGCGCCGTTCGCATCATCCTTGAAGCGCATCTGCGAATAAGTATCCCACATCACGCCGTAGCGGCGCGACGACATCATCACGGGGATGATGATCCCCATGTTCGTCTGAACCAGAAGCAGGTCGCTGCCGCGGCGGTTGCTATGGTCATCGGCGGTGAAGCCGAAGCCGTAAATGGCTTCGTCGGACTGCAGCTTGAGCGTGTTCAGCGCCTCGTACGTGGGTGCGCCGGAAATCGTGACGCGTTTGAGCGTCTCAGGTTCGTCCCGTCGTTCCTCGGTGAGGAGCTTGCCGGCGGCATCGGCAAAGCGCAGTGCACCCGTCTGCTTGTCGACGATTATCTGCAGCTTTTGCGTCGCAACCCGCAGCGCGGCGGGCGTTTCCGAGACGGAAAACGGCGTATCGCCCGGCTTGGCGATGACGACCAGGCTGCGTGCGGTCCAGTAATTCTCACCCAGATTGGCGTTCACGCGGACCGTGCGCGGACCGTAGAACAGGATCGTTTTGGTGATGCCCTTGGCTCGGAACTGAACGCCGTCGGGCAACCGCATGAAGCGGAATTCGGAATCGCCGGGCACGACGGATCGCGGATGGCCGTTTGCGTCCAGCTCCGCGGATGCGGGGGTGGCTGGCATGGGGGATGGCGCGGGCTGTGCAGCCAACGGCATGCTCGCCAACCCCAGAATGAGCGCACCCAGCGCAATGCCCGTTCGTGCCAAAGGTCTCTCCCTTGCGTTCGCAGGTGCATCCGCGCGCTGTCCGGGCGATATTTTGTCTGAGTAGTCGCATCAAGCCCCCTTGCGCCCCAGCGGGCTCGCAAGAAAACTTAATCCTTCTTTCATTTCAACGCGGAGGTTATGGTAGGAATTCGCGGGGACGTAGAACAAGGGCCGACATTGGCAAAAGGACGAGAGGGGCAGGACGGCAGCACCGGCCAGGGGGCGTCGCGCAATACGGGACGGCGGTTGCGGGGCGCGGTTGCGAACAGGCTTGGTGTCGCGATCCTCTCCGGCGAATTCGCGCCCGGCGATACGCTCTCCGGCGAAATTGCCTTCTCCGAGGCACTCAACATTTCGCGCAGCGCCTATCGCGAAGCGATCCAGGTCCTGACCGCCAAGGGTCTGGTCGAGAGCCGTCCCAAGGCGGGCACGCGCGTGCTGCCGCGGCAGCGCTGGAACCTGCTCGATCCCGACGTGCTCGCCTGGGCCTTCATGGGCGAGCCGGACGAGCAATTGATCCGCAGCCTGTTCGAGCTTCGCCTGATCATGGAGCCGGCCGCGGCCGGGCTGGCCGCGACGCGGCGCGATCGCGATGATTTGAAGGCGATGAAGGATGCGCTCGTCGGCATGCGCCGCCATTCGCTGGCGACCGACCAGGGGCGTCTCGCCGACCGCCAGTTCCACGATGCCATCCTCCAGGCGACGCGCAACGACGCGCTGATCACGCTCAGCGCTTCGATCGGCGCGGCGGTGAGCTGGACGACGCAGTTCAAGCAAAGGTCGCGCGCCTTGCCGCGCAATCCGATTCCCGACCATGCCGCCGTTTACGACGCGATCGCCGCCGGAGATTCCGAAGCCGCCAGCGCGGCGATGCGCGTGCTGGTCGAACTGGCGCTCGACGACACGCGCATGTCGATGGCAGGCTGAAAGCGGATCGCCGGGCGGGGCCTGGAATCCCCACCCGATCGCATCCTCCCTTTTTCGGATCAGCGTTTCTTGTCGAAGACGAGATGCTCGCTGAAGAAGGGGATCACATGATCCTGGACGCGGAAGGCGACGTTGCTGACGTGTGTGCCCGGATAGATTTCGAAGCTGTTGGCAACGCCATAGCCGTCGAGAATGTCGTGCAGCTTGCCCGCATCCACCTTGAGCCCGTCCTGGTCGCCCACATCGATCGCGATCGCCTTATATTGGCGTAGGTTGCCGATATATTGGTCGACGAAGGCGAGCGGCGCGTTCGCCGCCCATCTCGCGAGCACGTCGGGCTGGGCGACGCCGTTCTTGGTCGGCAGGTCCAGATAAAGCGGCGGGTTCTTGGGATCGGGTGACCAGGCCGCCGCCGTCGCCAGCTGCGCGCGCAGGCCGAAGGGCAATTTCGCCGAGTCCGCGGGCGATTTGACCGCCTCCAGCGCGGCCATCGCCTGCGCGTCCATCGGGCCGCCGCCCATGCGCGCCGACATGCAGCACGGGCTCATCATGTAGATCGCGCCGAACATGTCGGGATGCTTCATGCCGATCCGCGCGGTGCCATATCCGCCCATCGAATGACCGGCGAGGCCGCGGCTCAGCCGGTTCGGGATCGTGCGGTAATGCGCATCGATATAGTGGATCAGGTCGCGCGCGATGAACGTCTCGAAATCGCCGGTCGTGACCGAGCTCGAATACATCGAGCCGTTGTGGATCGTCTTGCCATCGGGAAAAACCACGATCATCTCATGTGCGCCCTTGGCGAAGGCGCCCTCGATCGTCTGCGGCACATGGATTTCCTTGGTCCATTGCTCGGCGCCGATCGAGTAACCGTGCAGCGCGTAGACGACCGGGTAGCGGCGCTTGGGCTCCTTGGCATAACTCGGCGGCAGCATGACCAGCACGTCGCGGTCGGCGCTTTCGCCTTCGAGGTTGCCCTCGATCGTGGGCGCATGGACCTTGATATGCTGCACGGTCACGGCCTGCGCGCCGGCGACGGGCGCAGGAACGTTGGTGGTGGCCTGAGCGAAGCCGGCGCTCGCCGTGCCCGCGAGCAGAAGCGCCGCGGCAAGCCGCGCCGATGTGGCAAATTTCATGATCATCCTCTCCGTATCTTTGAGTCCGAGACGGTTCGGGCTCATTTTTTGTCTGAGTTATCCGTGAGATGTCAATCAGCGCCCGCGTTGATGACGAGCAGTGCTACCCCTTGGCGGGGAAGAGTCAGGTCGATCCCGGCTTTGGACAAAGGCCGGTTCTCCGCAGCCATTGGCGCGAGCTTGGCCGCCTGAAGCAGGGTGGCGCGCTGGGCGTCGCTCGGCGCTTCGGGCGAACCCATGGCGAGCCAGGCGGCATAGGCATTCGAATGGTCCCGATCGATCCGATATTCGGTCAGCCGCGCACCGCCGCGGAAGGCGGGCGGCAGGTGCGCGAGATCGAGGTGCACCGCCGCATCCGGACCGGGGAGGTCGTCGTCATGATAATGCCAGACCAGCACCGTGACCCGGTTGCCGTCGCGCGCCGCCACGCTTCCCACGTCGGCCGCATCACGCACGCCGGTCTGCATGATCGTATCGAGCGGAAGCTGATGGTCCGAGATGGCCTGGATCGACATGCCGCGCATCATCGCGAACAGCTTGAAGACATTCATCACCGGCAGGTCGATGCCTGCCGATGTCAGCTGCCGGAAACCCGCGAAATAGGGCTGATCCTCGAACTCAAACGCCCAGGTCAGGATGCCGTCCAACGCGAGGTGACGCCGTGCCGCCAGCGCTTGCAGGCGGGGAAAGGATGCGACGGTGTAGCTCGAATACATCGTCCCGTTGCGATAGGCGTTCGCGGGGCCCTTGCAGGCGGCGCAGCCTTCCGGATCGGATTCCCCAATCACGATCGGCTTGGCCCGGAAGGCGGGCGTGGCTTCAACCGCCGCGAATTCACGGTCCGCGACCTGCAATTGCGTCGCGATTCCCATCCGCACATGACCGCGGCCGTCCGCGTCGCG
>JAEKMC010000088.1 GCA_019508115.1 Sphingomonas sp. | reverse complement strand
TGCAGCAGCTCAAGACGGGGGCGTTGATCGGATTCTGCCTCGAGGCAGGCGCGGTCCTTGGCCACGTCCCGCCCGAAGGCCGCCGCGCGGTCCGCGCTTATGCGCGCGATGTCGGGCTCGCCTTCCAGATCGCGGACGACCTGCTCGACGTCGAAGGCGAGGCCGACGTCACCGGCAAGGCGGTCGGCAAGGATGCGGCGAAAGGCAAGGCGACCTTCGTCTCGCTGCTCGGGCCCGAGCGTGCGCGCCAGCAGGCGGAGATGCTGGTCGACCAGGCGATCGGCCATCTCGCCGGCTTCGGCAGCGAGGCGACCCTGCTCCGCGCGATCGCGCGCTATGTGGTGGAGCGCGATCGTTGAGCCGCATCGCGGTCTATACCGGAACCTTCGATCCGCCGACGCTCGGCCATCTCGACCTCGTCCGCCGCGCGACCGGGATCGTCGACAAGCTGGTGATCGGCGTCGCCGACAACAGCTTGAAAACGCCTTTGTTCACGCGCGAGCAACGCGTCGCGCTGTTGAAGGGGGAAGTGGCGCGGATCGACGGCGAGATCGAAGTCAGGGCGTTTGACGGACTGGCGGTCGCGTTCGCGCGGAGCGTCGGCGCACGGTTCGTCGTGCGCGGCTTACGCAGCGGAACCGATCTCGATTATGAAAGCCCGATGGCGGCGATGAATGCGAGGATGGCGCCCGAAATCGAGACCATATTCCTGGTGGCGGCGCCCGCCTTTGCGCATATCGCTTCGTCGCTGGTGAAGGACGTGGCGCGTGGGGGAGGCGATGTGGACTTATTCGTGCCGCCCGCCGTCGCGGCCCAGATACGCGCTCGCACGCACTGATAGAAACGGAGTTCAAGCCTTTGTCTTTCAAGCTGTTTCTGCTTGGGCTCGTCGGCCTCGCCTCGGCGCCTTTGCTGGCGCAATCGACGCAGACCGGGCCCCAGGGCTATGCCGAACCCAAGTTCAGGGCGGTCGCGCCAGGCGAATTGCCGCCGCCGCCCCCGCCCACGGCGGACAATAGTTTCAACATCCAGCTGTCGAGCGGCGGCGTGGTCTCGATCGAGCTGCGGCCGGACAAGGCGCCCAAATCGGTCGAGCGGATCAAGGTGCTGTCCAACCGCAATTTCTATGACGGCACACCCTTCCATCGCGTGATCGAAGGCTTCATGGCGCAGGGCGGCGACCCGAAGGGCACGGGCGAGGGCGGATCCGACCTTCCCGACCTCAAGGCCGAGTTCAACGACCTGCCGCACGTGCGCGGCGCGATGGCGATGGCGCGCGCGGAATCCGAGGACAGCGCCAACAGCCAATTCTACATCATGCTTGCGCCCAATTTGACGCTCGACCGCAAATATACGGTGGTGGGCCGGGTCTATCGCGGCATGGGCTATGTCGACGGGATCGCGAAGGGCGAGCCGCCCGAACATCCGACGCGGATCGTCCATGCCTGGATCGGCGCGCCGCCGGCGGACCCCAACACGCCGCCGGTCGCGGATGCGCCGGCCACGACCGTTCCGGCGCCGGCGACTTTGGCGCTGCCGACGACGCTGGCGCCGAGCGGCGGGGTGCCGCCTTCGGCCGTGCCCAAGGCTCCGGTGAAGAAGGCTCCGCCGAAGAAGTAATCTTCAACGTCGCTCCAGCGAACGCTGGAGCCCATCTCCCGCATGTCTGGCCAAGCTCGACAGTTGGGAGATGGATCCCAGCTTTCGCTGGGATGACGGGATAGGATTGTACGAATCCCATGCGCGTCGACCTGTTCGATTTCGAGCTGCCGCCCGAGCGGATCGCGTTGCGGCCGGCGAACCCGCGTGACAGCGCGCGGCTGTTGCTGCTCGATGGCGTCGGACTCGAGGATCGCACGGTCGGCGACCTGCCCGGCCTGCTGCGCGCGGGCGATTGCCTGGTGTTCAACGATACGCGCGTCATTCCGGCGCAGCTGGAAGGCCGGCGCGGCGACGCGAGGATCGGCGCGACCCTGCACAAACGCGAGGGGCCGCGCGCGTGGATCGCGTTCGTGCGCAACGCCAAGCGCGTGCGGATCGGCGACCGGATCGATTTCGGCAACGAGGTCTCGGCGATCGCCGCCGCGCGATATGAGGACGGCGCGATCCTGCTCGAGTTCGAAGGCGACGAGCCGGTCGAGCTGTTGCTCGAACGCGCTGGCCGGATGCCGCTGCCGCCTTACATCGCGGGCAAGCGCGAGGCGGACGCGCGGGACCAGTCGGACTATCAGACGATGTTCGCCAACGAGCCTGGCGCGGTCGCGGCGCCGACCGCGGCGCTCCATTTCACGCCGGAGCTGATTGCGAAGCTGGAGGAAGCGGGGATCGAGCATGCGACGCTCACGCTTCATGTCGGCGCGGGCACCTTCCTGCCGGTCAAGGCGGACGATACCGCCGACCACAAGATGCACGCCGAATGGGGGCGGATCGACGTCTCCACCGCCGAGCGGTTGAACGCGGTGCGCGCGCGCGGCAACCGGCTGATCGCGGTCGGCACGACCAGCCTGCGCCTGCTCGAAAGCGCGGCGGGCGAGGACGATATGATCCGGCCGTTCGAGGGCGACACCGCGATCTTCATCACGCCGGGCTATCGCTTCAAGGCGATCGACGGGCTGGTGACCAATTTCCACCTGCCACGCTCGACGCTGTTCATGCTGGTGTCGGCATTGATGGGGCGGGAGCGGATGCAGGCGGCCTATGCGCATGCGATTCGTACCGGGTATCGCTTTTATTCCTATGGCGATGCCAGCCTGTTGCTGCCTGCTCGTTGACGGAGTCCACTATGTCACTCGACGCTGATCTTCGGGCGCTGGTCCGCACCATTCCCGATCATCCCAAGCCGGGCATCCAGTTCCGCGACATCAGCACCCTGCTGCTCGATGGGCCGGGCTTCGCCGAGGCGATCGACCGGTTGGCGGCGGCGATCGCGGGCGAGGGGACGCAGTTGGTGGCGGGGATCGAGGCGCGCGGCTTCGTCTTCGCGGCCGCGCTCGCCTACAAGCTCAAATGCGGGCTGCTGATGCTGCGCAAGCCGGGCAAGCTGCCGGGCGAGCGCGTGGGTGTCGATTACGAGCTGGAATATGGCACCGACCGGCTGGAGATGCATGCCGACGCCTGCGGCGAGGGCATGCGCGTGGTGCTGATCGACGATCTGATCGCGACCGGCGGCACCGCACTGGCGGCGGTCGAACTGCTACGATCGGTGGGCGCGGTGATCGACACGGCGGCGTTCGTGATCGACCTGCCGGACCTGGGCGGCGCGGCCAAATTGCGCGCGGCAGGGGTGACGGTGCGACATCTGATCGCGTTCGAGGGCGAGTAAGCGGGATCGACGTTTAGGGAGGATTTCAATCCTAGCGGCGTTTCCGGCCGCGTGCCCCTTGCAATCCGCTGCAGAAAATCCTCCACTTCCCGGCGCGATGGGGAGATGGGGGATGGCGGGCAGGGCATTGGCAAGGGGCGCGTTCGCGGTCCATCATCGGCACGACCGCGCGATGATCGCGGGCCTGGTGTTCGCGATCTGGCTGGCGATCGTCGCCGGGTTCGGCATCGACATGGTTCGGCGCGCGCATGAGGGGAGCCTGAGCTTTCCGCTGATCGTCCACCTGCACGTCGCTGCTTATACGTCGTGGCTGCTGCTGCTCGCCGCACAGGTGTGGCTGGTGCGGACGCGACGCGTGGCGGTGCACCGGCGACTCGGGATGGCGGCTTTGCTGCTGATACCGCTGATGCTGGTGCTCGGGCCGGCGACCGCGATCTCGGCGATCGTCGACAACCCTTATATCCCTGACCGCTGGATATCGTGGCTGAGCGTCAATTTCGCCAACACGTTCGGCTCGGTTTTCCTGCTGACGGCGGGGTTCCTGATGCGCCGCGATCCCGCCAGCCACAAAAGATTGATGCTGATGGGCACGATCGCGGTCACCGAGCCGGGCTTCAGCCGCATCTGGGAGCCGTTTCTCGTGGCGCGCTGGGGTGAGGGCTATGTGCCGTTCTATTTCTCGACCTTCATAGGCACGTTGCTGCTCGTGCTCGCGGTCGGCGCCTACGATTTCGCCACGCGGCGTCGACTGCACCCGGTGTATGTCGGCGCGGCCTTGTGGATCTTCGCGAACGAGGCGGTGGCTACCTGGCTGTTCTACCAGCCCTTCTGGCTCCGATCGATGAAAGCGATGACCGGCCACGGCGCCTGAGACTTTCGCAATCCAGCATTCGCGGATTGTTGCAGCGCATGGGTGCGGGCTCAGCCAAGCCGACGATAAAACTTAGCCGTTGACCTAAGTGTTGCTTCTGGTTAGTTAGCCATATGGCTAGCCAATCATCCGACGTGGACCTCGTCTTTCATGCGCTCGCGGATCCGACGCGCCGCGCGGTCGTCCAGCGGCTGGGCAAAAGCGAGGCGACGGTGAGCGAGCTGGCAGCGCCGTTCGATATGGCGCTGCCGTCGTTCCTGAAACATCTAAGCGTGCTCGAAAAATCGCGCCTGATCGCATCGCGGAAAAGCGGCCGGGTCAGGACATGTTCGCTCCAGCGCGACAGCCTGATGGCGGCGGAGCGCTGGTTCACCGAGCAGCGCGCGCTCTGGCAAAACCGATACGACAATCTTGACGGCCTTTTGGCAACACTGAGCGGAGAATGAGTGAGATGAAAGCGGATCTTCGATTTGAATTCCTGGTCACCAATGAGGGGCGGGCGCTCACCATCCACCGCGAATTCGCCGCCGGCCGACAGCTTGTCTGGGATTGCCATACCAAGGCTGAATTGCTCGATCGGTGGTTTGCGCCGAAGCCGCTGACCACCAAGACCAAGCATATGGATTTCCGTCCCGGCGGATATTGGCATTTCGCGATGGTGACGCCGGACGGCGAGACCTATTGGAGCCGGTACGACTATCAGACGATCACGCCGATCGACGGCTATACCACGCTCGATGGCTTCACCGACGAAAGCGGCGTCATCAATCCTGACATGCCGCGAGGGAAACTGGATGTCGCCTTTGTCGACCAGGCGGAGCGGACTTTGGTCACGACCGTGGTGCACTACGCCTCGGCCGAAGACCTGCAAAAAGTGATCGCAATGGGGATGAAGGAGGGCATGACCTCGACGCTCGAAAGGCTGGACGAGCTGCTTGAACAGCTGGGTTGAATCGAGTGCGAAGGGTGTAATGGCCCCTTGAGGCCGATCGGCATTTCAACGGAAATCGGATGCGGAAACCCTCCCCGGCAAAAGCTGGGGAGGGTTTCAGGTGAGGCCGAGGGCGCCCGTGCAGCGCTTCAGCGTATCTCGCCTGCGAGCTGGCGCAGAAGGTTGACGAGTTGCGGCTGGTCCACCTGCCCGAAAAAGGCCGCATCGGCGGCCTCGACCGCGATGATCGCTTGCTGGGCTGCGGCCGCTCCGGCGGGGGTGATGCGGATCACCTTCGCGCGCGAATCCCGCGGATCGCCTTCGCGGGCGATCAGACCCTTGGCCGCAAGCCGGGCGACGACGTCCGAGGTCATCTTGGCCTCGGTGCCGGCTTGGGCGGCGAGCTGGACCTGATTGGGTGGCGCGCCATTGCGGCCAAGCCACATCGCCGACGCCAGCAGCACGAACTGCACATGCGTGAGGTCGAGCGGGGCTAGCGCCGCGGTCATCGCGCGCTGCCAGCGCATCGTGGTGCGCCAGAGCAGCAGGCCGGGGCTTTCCGACGGACCGCCCTTGAAGCGCGTCTTTAGGCCCGGTGCGTCAGCGGCCATATGCGAGTTCCTCCGCCTTCTCGAGCATCCGGGCCATCGTGACGTCGAAATCGCCGCTGATCTGCGGTCCGAGTTCTGGCCCCACCTCGGCCGCGGACGGACCCGAAATCTCCAGGCGGTGCGTCACCTGCGTACCGCCCTCGACCGATGTCAGCGTGTGACGGAACAGCAATGTCGTGCCTTCGAACATGGTCTGGTCGGCGTAGGTGACGTTCTCGACCAGATCGACGATGGTCGATTCGAACGTGTCCTGTCCGACGGGTGTGACCGAAACGCGGCTGCCCTTGGCGAACGGCCCATGCAGCACGAAATGGTCGCAGCCTTCATAGGTGAGGCGGCCTTCATGTACCGCCTTGAGCGCGTTCCAGATGGCTGCGGCCGGAAGCTGGGAAATTGCGGTATATTCGTTGGTCCACATCGTCTTGGCTCCATTCCGCTATTTGATCTGTGCGCAGACTATCTGTGCACGGACTAGTTGGCAAGAGGTTTTTGGCGGACCGGACTCCAAGTTCGGCTTCCCTGTGTAAGCGAGCGGGCGTGCCGCCTGAGGCCGTGCCGGAAGGGCCTTATTTTTCCCGCAGCCATTGAAGGGCATCGTCGATCGAATCGAATACCCGATGGCTGGAATTCGTCGCCATGCGTGAGGCCTGCTGGCGCGCGATGGCGCTCCCTACGACACGCGCGGTGCGCTCGGGGTAGAGCGGAAGCAAGGATCCCACGATCTGCACCTGGCGCTCGGCGACTTCCTTCGTCTGGATGGCGAAGGATCGCGCATCGACCAGGCACGCTCGCGGCGGCCGGAGTTGCGCCAGTTTTTGCAAATGCGCGGCAAGCTCCTGGCCATAACGCGCGACAGTTTCGACATTCCAGAAGCCAAGAAGGCGGACGGTCAGCAGCCCTTGCGGCGCATCAAGGTCGAACTCGAAATCCGGCATGCCCTTCCGCCTAATTTTTTCCGGTCCCTACCGGCCTCTATCCGCCGCGAGCCGGCTTTTCTATAACGAGGGTAACGAACCAAGCTGATTTTCACGGCGCATCGGCTATGCGCGACGCATGTCCCGTTTCCAATTCACCATCCACGCCACCGACGGCAAGGCGCGCACCGGCGAGATCGCGATGCGGCGCGGCACGATCCGCACGCCCGCTTTCATGCCGGTCGGCACCGCTGGCACGGTCAAGGCGATGCGCCCCGCCGAAGTACGCGCGACCGGCGCCGATATCATCCTGGGCAATACCTATCACCTGATGCTGCGCCCGGGCGCGGAGCGCGTGGCGAAGCTGGGCGGGCTGCATGGCTTTTCGGGCTGGGAGCGGCCGATCCTGACCGACAGCGGCGGCTATCAGGTCATGAGCCTTTCCGCGCTGACCAAGCGCAGCGAGGAGGGGGTGTCGTTCAAGAGCCATCTCGACGGATCGGCGCATATGCTGAGCCCCGAGCGGTCGATCGAGATCCAGCGGTTGCTCGATTCGGACATCATCATGGCATTCGACGAACTCGTGCCGACGACCGCGACGCGCGAGGTGCAGACCGCAGCGATGGAACGATCGATGCGCTGGGCCAGGCGCAGCCGCGCGGCGTTCGATGCGGGCGGGGAGCATGCCGAGCGGGCGGCGATCTTCGGCATCCAGCAAGGCGCGCTCGACGAGGGGCTGCGCAAGGCTTCGGCGGAGGCTTTGCTCGATATCGGCTTCGATGGCTATGCGGTCGGCGGGCTCGCGGTCGGCGAGGGGCAGGAGGCGATGTTCGCCTGCCTCGATTATGCGCCGGGGCAGCTGGACGAGGCCAAGCCGCGTTACCTGATGGGGGTGGGCAAGCCCGACGACATCGTCGGCGCGGTCGAGCGCGGGATCGACATGTTCGATTGCGTGCTGCCGACGCGATCGGGGCGCAACGGTCAGGCCTTCACCTGGGACGGCCCGGTCAACCTGCGCAACGCCAAATGGGCGGAGGACCTGGCGCCGCTCGACCCCGACTCGCCGATCGCGGGGTGGAGCATGGCGTATCTGCATCACCTGACCAAGTCAGGGGAGATGCTGGGCGCAATGCTGCTGACCCAGCATAACCTATGGTTCTACCAGCAGGTGATGGCCGGGTTGCGCGCGGCGATTGCCGAGGGGCGGTTGAGCGTGTGGGCGGATGCGTTCCGGGCGCGGTATTCTCCCTCTCCCCTTGGGGGAGAGGGTCGGGGTGAGGGTGCGAGCCTCAAATAACACCCTTGATTTACGGACTCACCCTCACCCGGCCATGCTGCGCATGGCCACCCTCTCCCCCAAGGGGAGAGGGACTCACCGCTCCTTGCAGGGGACGTAATCGCGCTGGGTCGGGCCGGTGTAGAGCTGGCGCGGGCGGCCGATCTTCTGTTCGGGGTCGGAGATCATCTCGTTCCATTGCGCGACCCAGCCGACGGTGCGGGCGAGCGCGAACAGGACGGTGAACATCGTGGTCGGGAAGCCGATCGCGGACAGGATCACGCCCGAATAGAAGTCGACGTTCGGGTAGAGCTTTTTCTCGATGAAATAGCTGTCCTTGAGCGCGATCTGTTCGAGCTCGCGCGCGACGTCGAAGATAGGATCGCTAACGCCGAGCTTTTCGAGCACGTCGGCGGCGGTCTTCTGCATGACCTTCGCGCGCGGATCGAAATTCTTGTAGACGCGGTGGCCGAAGCCCATCAGGCGGAACGGATCGTCCTTGTTCTTCGCCCGCGCGATATATTCGGGGATGCGATCGACGGTCGCGATCTCGCGCAGCATGTTGAGCGCGGCCTCGTTGGCGCCGCCATGCGCCGGGCCCCACAAACAGGCAATGCCCGCCGCGATGCACGCGAACGGATTGGCCCCCGACGAACCGGCGAGACGCACGGTCGAGGTCGAGGCATTCTGCTCGTGGTCGGCGTGGAGGATGAAGATCTTGTCCATCGCGTCGACGATGACGGGATCGGGCTCATAATCCTCGGCCGGAACCGAGAAGGTCATGCGCAGGAAGTTCGCCGTGTAAGACAGGTCGTTGCGCGGGTAGACGAACGGTTGGCCGACCGAATATTTGTAGGCCATCGCCGCGATCGTCGGCATCTTCGCGATCAGGCGGTGCATGGAGATCATGCGCTGCTTGGGATCGGTGATGTTGGTCGAATCGGGATAGAAAGCCGACAGCGCGCCGACCACGCCGCACATGATCGCCATCGGATGCCCATCGCGACGGAAGCCCGACAGGAACTTGGCGATCTGCTCATGCACCATCGTGTGGCGCGTGATCGTGCCGGTGAACTCGTTGAGCTCATCCTGGTTGGGCAGCTCGCCATGAATCAGCAGATAGGCGACCTCGAGGAAGCTCGATTGTTCGGCGAGCTGGTCGATCGGATAGCCGCGATGGAGCAGGACGCCCGCGTCGCCATCGATATAGGTGAGCCCGCTTTCGCAGCTCGCGGTCGAGGTGAAGCCGGGATCGTAGGTGAAGGCGCCGGTCTGGCCGTAGAGCTTGCGGATGTCGATGACATCCGGCCCCGTGCTGCCCTTGAGCACCGGATAGGTATAATCCTTGCCACCGATGCTGATCTTGCTGTCGGCCATTCCACCTAACTCCATTTCATCACGCGATCTGGTCGCCCAGCCGCGCCAGGCTTTCCTCGCGACCGAGCAAAGCCAGAACGTCAAAGATACCCGGGGAAGTCGTCCGGCCAGTCAAGGCGGCGCGCAACGGTTGCGCCACCTTGCCGAGGCCGAGCTGGGCTTCCTCCGCCACGACACGGATCGCGGATTCGAGCGCGGGGGCGCTCCAATCATCGACGGCCGCAAGAGCGTCCCGGGCGCGCGCCAGAAGCTGGCGAGCGTCGCCCTCTAGCAGCTTCGCGGCGGCCTCGTCCACGTCCAACGGGCGGGTGCGAAACAGGAAGCCTGCTCCTTCCGCTATCTCATTGATAGATTTGGCTCTCGGCTTCAGGAACGGCATGGCGCGATGCAACAAATCCCAGCCGTCCGAACCGGTATCGAGACCAATTTTCTCCGCCACGAGCGCGGTGAGTCTCAGGTCGTCGGCTTCGCGCAGATAATGGCCGTTCAAATTCTCCAGCTTCTTGAGATCGAAGCGCGCGGGCGCGCGGCCGACCGCGTCGAGATCGAACCAGGCAATCGCCTGCTCGCGGCTGATGATCTCCTCATCGCCATGGCCCCAGCCGAGGCGGAGCAGATAATTGTTCACCGCCTCCGGCAGCATGCCCATTTCGTCGCGATAGGCATCGACGCCGAGCGCGCCGTGGCGCTTGGAGAGCTTCGCACCGTCGCTCCCATGGATCAGCGGGATATGGGCGTAGATCGGCTCCGGCCAGCCCATCGCACGGATGATCCCCATCTGGCGGAAGGCATTGTTGAGGTGATCGTCGCCGCGGATGACGTGGGTCACGCCCATGTCGTGATCGTCGACCACCACCGCCAGCATATAAGTGGGCGTGCCGTCCGAGCGGAGCAGGACCATGTCGTCGAGCTCGGCATTCTGGACGGTGACCGCGCCCTGGACGCGGTCGTGGATCGTGGTTTCGCCCTCGCGCTCGGCTTTGAGGCGGACGACGAAGGGCTGGCCGTCCTGCTCGGGGCCGCAGGTGCGGTCGCGCCAGCGGCCGTCGTAGCGGAGCGGCTGCTTGTTGGCGCGCTGCTCGGCGCGCATCGCCTCCAGCTCCTCGGCGGTGGCGTAGCATTTATAGGCCGCGCCCGCGTCGAGCAGCGCCTGCGCGACCTCGGCATGGCGCGCCGCGCGCTCGAACTGGTAGACGACGTCGCCATCCCAATCCAAACCGAGCCAGGTCATGCCGTCGAGAATCGCCTCGATCGCGGGCTGGGTCGAGCGCGCGCGATCCGTATCCTCGATACGCAGCAGGAATTTGCCCCCCATATGCCTGGCATAAAGGTAGTTGAAGAGAGCGGTGCGGGCACCGCCGATATGAAGGAAGCCGGTGGGGGAGGGCGCGAAACGCGTCACGACCTCTCCGCCTGCGGCGGTGCTTGCGCCCAAAGCGCCTGTCTCCCAAGCTGTGTCGGCGATGGCCGGTGAAAAATGGTGAGCGCCCCTAGCATAGCGCTTGCGCCCCCACAAACGGGGCGCGGGCGGCTTTGGGCGTGGGCGCGTCACGGCATGGCGCGCGCGGAGGCGTGGCTGGAGGCTGAGCGCGACCAGCTTGCCTTGTGGGTGCCGGTCGCTTTGGGCACCGGAATTGCGGCCTGGTTCGGGCTGCCCGAGCCGCGTTTGTGGATATTGTTCCTGACGGTCTCGCTCGGATTGGGCGGGGTGGCGCTGGCCGCGGGGATGCGGGGGCGATTCGTCCGCGCGGTTGCGATTTTCCTGTTGGGCGCGGGGATCGGCTGCGGGCTGGCGTGGGAGCGGGCGAGGGAGGTCGCCGCGCCGAAGCTCGCCCGGCCGATGATCGGGATGGTTTCGGGGCAGATCGTCGAGGTCGATCCCTTGCCCGCGCGCGGCAAGATCAGGCTGGTGGTGGCGCTCGATCCTGCGCCGGGGCTGCCGCCGCGGACGCGGATCAACCTGGACCAGCAGGGAGCGCCCACAGGGCTGCTGCCGGGAGCGCGGATCGCGGCCAAGGTGCGGCTGGAGGCGCCGCCTCCTCCGCCTTTGCCCGGCGCCTATGACTTTGCCGAGGTGGCGTGGTTCCAGGGGATCGGCGCGACCGGCAAGGCGATGGGACCTGTGAAGGTGACCGCGCCCGCGCCGCCGGGCGGGGGCTTCATGCGCTGGCTGGCGGGGAGGCAGCTCGCGCTGACCGGCCATATCGAACACCAGCTTGCCGGGAGCGAAGGCGGGGTCGCGGCGGCGTTCGTGACGGGCGACGTCGGGGCGATCAGCGAGGACGATAACAATGCGTTCCGCCGGTCGGGGCTGGCGCATCTGCTGTCGATCAGCGGCTTGCATGTGACCGCCGTGGTGGCGGCGACGATGTTCCTGGTGCTGCGGATATTGGCGCTGTGGCCGCGGCTGGCGTTGCGCGCGAACCTGTTGCTGATCGCGGCGGCGGCGGGTGCGCTGGCGGGGATCGCCTATACATTGCTGTCGGGGGCGCAGGTGCCGACGGTGCGGTCGTGCGTCGCGGCGTTGCTGGTGCTGGGCGGGATTGCGCTTGGGCGCGAGGCGATGACCTTGCGGATGGTGGCGGCGGGCGCGCTGATCGTTTTGCTGTTCCGGCCCGAGGCTCTGGTCGGGCCGAGCTTTCAATTGAGCTTCGCGGCGGTGACCGCGATCATCGCGTTTCATGAACATCCCAAGATACGTGCGCTTCTGCTCAAGCGCGACGAGGGGCTGGGCCGGAAGCTGTTGCGTGAACTGGTGGGGTTATTGGCGACGGGGTTATTGGTCGAGGCGGCGCTGGCGCCGATCGCCGTCTATCATTTCCACCGCGCGGGCTTTTACGGCGCGCTCGCCAATATCGTCGCGATCCCGCTCACGACGTTCGTGATCATGCCGCTCGAGGCGCTTGCCTTGCTAGCGGATATGGCGGGGGTCGGTGCGCCTTTCTGGTGGCTCACTGGGAAAGGGCTCTGGTTCCTATTGTGGATTGCACGTACCGTTGCGGCTCTGCCCGGCGCGGTCACCTCACTGCCCTCGATGCCGCTGGCCGCATTCCTGCTGATGGCCGCGGGCGGATTATGGATCGCCTTGTGGCGCACGCGCATGCGGCGGCTGGGCGTGATCCCGTTCGCGATCGGCCTCACCTGGGCCTTGCTGACCCCGCCGCCCGATCTGCTGATCACCGGCGACGGCCAGCATCTGGCGGTGCGCACGCCCGATGGCGCGCTCCACCTGCTGCGCCCGCGCGCCAAGGATTATGTGCGCCAGCAATTTTCGGAAGGATCGGGCGTGCAGGCGACCGCGCTCGACCTGGATGCGTTGCCGGGCGCGATCTGCTCGCGCGACGTGTGCGTGGCGTCGCTGCGGCGGGGCGGGCGCGACTGGCATCTGATCGCGACGCGCACGCCGTATCGGTTGGATCTGAAGCAGTTCCAGGAGGTGTGCGCCTGGGCGGATAGCGCGATCAGCGACCGCTGGCTGCCGCGAAGCTGCGTGCCGAGGTGGCTCAAGCTGGACAAGGACGAATTGGGGCAGACGGGCGGGGTGGCGATCGCATTGGGGCGTGCGTCGGTGCGGACGGTCAATGGGGATGACCAGCATCCGTGGGTGGTGCGGAGGGTGTCGTCTCCGCGCCCGCAGGCCAGGATTGGCGGAAATTAGTATTATGTCCCCGAAATCTGCGTCGGCTATAGCCCAAAATTTCCACTGTGCTCGATCAAATCCCAGCGGTTGCCGTAGAGGTCTTCAAACACCGCAACCGTGCCGTAATCCTCGACCCGAGGGGCTTCGACGAAGGTGACGCCGCGGGCAGTGTAGGTCTCGTAATCGCGTTGGAAATCATCGGTGTCGAGGAACAGGAACACGCGGCCGCCGGTCTGGCTGCCGATGCGATCGGCTTGATCCGCCGTTTCCGCCTTCGCCAAAA
Organism: Sphingomonas sp.; assembly: GCA_019508115.1. Lineage (GTDB taxonomy): Bacteria > Pseudomonadota > Alphaproteobacteria > Sphingomonadales > Sphingomonadaceae > Sphingomonas_I. The sequence continues at coordinate 5,903 of JAEKMC010000088.1, read as the reverse complement.
GAATGCATCCTTGCCCACCACCGTGGGGCGCAAGGACGACCCAGCGCTTCGTTTCTGATAGCGGCGTATCCAGACGCACCTCGAAGCCCAGCTTATTCACATAAAAGGCGATGGCTTCGTCGTAGTCGCGAACGAGTACGGCGGTAAGGAATAGGCGCTGCACGGGGTCATCTCCTTTAGGCCGCGTATAGGGGAGGAGGCGCAAGGCGCCATCATCGACCGATTTTCACGGTACAGAGCGAAATTAGTATTGTGTCCCCGAATTAGGAACCGCAGCTGCCGTTCGAACTGATAGCTTCCGGATCGCGGTGTAATCCGGCAGAGACGCAAGCGTGGGTTTACGGAAGGACATTTGGCGGCCGGCGATCGTGGAGGCTCCGTTCGCGGAGATCGTTCGGCGCGGGTCGATCGCGGGGCTGCCGATCCGCTGGTTGCCGCCGATGGGGAGTTTCCGCTTCCTGGCCGATCCGTTCGGCCTGTGGCGCGACGGGCGGTTGCATGTCTTCGTCGAGACCTATGATTACCGCGTCCGGATCGGCGCGATCGAGGTGCTCACCTATGATGCGGCGTTCAACCTGATCGACCGGCAATGGGCTTTGCGCGAGCCGTGGCACCTTTCCTATCCGGTCGTGTGGGAGGCCGAGGGCGAGACCTGGATGTTGCCCGAGGCGCATCGGTCGAAGCGTCTCACACTCTATCGCGCGGCCGAATTTCCGCATCGGTGGGAGCGCGCGGTCGAGATCCCGCTGGATCATGTCGCGGTGGATGCGACGCCCTTCTGGTATGAGGGGCTTTGGTGGCTCTTTTATACGTCGGCCTCCAACGAGCCGGACAAGATGGCCGCGCTGCATCTTGCGTTCGCCGAGCATCTGCGCGGCCCCTGGCGCGTCCATCCCGGCAATCCCGTGCGCCGCGATATCGCGAGCGCGCGGCCGGGCGGGACGGCGCAGATCGTGGACGGCCGGGTTGTGCTGCCGGTCCAGGATTGCTCGCGGACCTATGGCGGCGCGATCCGGCCGCTCTGGTTCGATCGGCTCGACCCCGATAGCGTGTCGATGGAGGCCGGGGCCGCGATCGGCGGGCAAAGCGAGCTCGCGCCCTTCTGCGAAGGACTGCACACGCTGGCGGCGGCGGGCGAGGTGACGCTGATCGACGCCAAAAGGACAGAGCTTTCGCTGCACGGCCTTTCGATCGAGGCGGTGCGCGAGCTTCGCAAATTGTTACGCTAGGGCGCCTGGCGTTCGTCGGCGATTCCCCGGAAAAGATGCGCATAGGCGCGCGCGACGGGGCCGATGCGATGGCGCTCGACCAGTGAGGCGAGGCGCACCGGATCGGGGGCGCCTGTGTCGAGCAATATCGCGATCGCGTCCGCCATCGCTGTCGAATCCTCGATCGGCACGTCGAGACCCGCCCCGGTGCCGCGAAGCAATTCCTCGACCGCGGGCGTGCACCGCGTGGCGACGACCGGCCGTCCCGCCGCCAACGCCTCGACGATCACCGCGCCATAGCCCTCGAAGCGCGACGGAAGCACGAACAGGCGGCAATCGTCGAGCCAGGGGCGGATATCCTCGACATAGCCGGGCATCGATATGCGCGCGCCGAGGCCGTGCTGGACGACGAGCCGGGTAAGCCGTGCCCGGTCGGGGCCTTCGCCGACGATCACCAGGTCCGCATCGCCGGCGCGGCCGTCGGCGGCCAGCTTGGCAAATGCCTCGATCAGGATGTCGAAACCCTTTTCGGGGACGAGCCTGCCCGCCGCCAGGATCGTCCGGCCGCGCGCGGGTGTCGGTTCCTGCTGGGAGGTCCGGTCCTCCAGCGCCGGGAGCGCGATCGGCATGCTGGCCTGTCGGCCGAGAATGCGATCGGCCTGGCGACCGGCCTGCGCGCACAATGTCACGAGCATGTCGGTCGAGTGGAGCAGATAGCGCATGCGCATATTGTAGACGATCTGCCGGATGCGCCCGCGCTGGGGCTTGTACAGGGCCGCGCTCACCTGCGCGACGATGACCGGCCGGATCGCGATCGGCATGCGGCCAAGCGCGCGCGCGACGGGCCAGTGATAATTGCCCGGCACGAAACAGGTCTGGACGCGCCGCTCGCTGAAATAACGGACCGCCGCCGCCGCGAGCGCCCTTTGCGATCCCTGTGCGCGATGGACTGGCTCCGCAGGCGAGGCGAGCCGGATGCGCGGATCGAGCAAAGCCGCCAAAGGCCCCTCGCGAGCCCCGACGAGCAAGGTGACGTCAGCGCCCTCGGCGGCCTAATGATTGGCCAGCCGCACCGCGATCCTTTCGGTGCCGCCGAGCGCGAAATCGTGAAGGACGACGCCGATCGTCTGTCTTGTCGGGCCGGTGGGTGCCAGCCGGAGCGGTGCGACCATGTTCGCGGCCGCGGCGGGGATCATCGGGCGCGAAGGCGGCGCGGTTTCGATCTGGGTGCTCATACAAATTTAACGGAATCGAAACGATCCACGCACAGCTCGTCCCAGAAATAATTCGATTCATCCTATCCCCTTCGCCTATGTCCCCGGAACCAATCGCTGTTCGCGGCTATGGTTGGAGGATATGGCGGGGGCGATGGAGGGGCGCGCGGAATTCGGCGGTCTCAGGGCCTATTTTTTGCGCGAGCGGCCGACATTGCTGCGGCTTCTCAAGGCCCGTCTCGGCAACCCGGACGAGGCTGAAGATGTGCTCCAGGAGCTGTGGCTCCGTCTCTCTACGATGAATAGTGCGCCGATCGCCCAGCCTGGCGGCTACATTTTCCGGATGGCCAACAATATGGCCACGGATCGCCATCGGTCGCTTTCGGCGAGCGTGCGGCGCGAATCGGAGTGGATCGAAACCTACGGCCAGTCGGACGAAGTCGTGCCACCCGTGGAAGCGGGCATGCTTGCCAGCGAGCGCCTGCGCCAGATCGATGCCGCGGTCGCGGCGCTGCCCGAGCGTACCGCGCGTATCTTCCGGCTCTACCGCTATGAAGACGTGCCGCGGCGCACGATCGCGGAGCTGATCGGCATCAGCGTCTCCGCGATCGAGAAGCACCTGCAGGTCGCCTATCGGGCGATCCACGCGCTGGAGGGCGCGGATGACGACGAGCCGGGAACGGCGGGGGAGCAGGAACGATGAGCAATGGCGACCGCATCCTGCGCCAGGCGATCGACTGGCATATCCGGCTCGCGGATGGCGATACGGACCTCTGGCATGGCTTCGTCGCCTGGCTCGAGGCCGACACGGCGCATGCGGAGGCCTATGACCGGGTCGCATCCGACGATGGGCTGCTCGATGATCGCGGCGTACAGCCGGTCCTGCCGGCGATCGTGCCGATACCGCGACGCGCGGATGCGCGCCGGACGAGGGCCCTGCTTTGGGGCGCGGGGATGGCGGCGGTGCTGACCGGCGCGATCGGCCTGACCTATTTTCGGCCGGCGGCCGACGCGCCTTATTTCGTCGAAGCTCCCGAGGGCGGCGGTCGCCAGGTGATGCTGGCGGACGGGACGCGGATCATGATCCATGCCGGCGGGCGCTTGCGACTCGATCGCGCGCACCCGCGCCTTGCGGCGATCGAGAAAGGCGAGGCGCTGTTCCAGGTGCGCCATGATCCCGCGAACCCATTCCGGGTCGAGGCCGCGGGGCGCGTGATCGAGGATCTGGGCACGATATTCGATGTCGCGGCGCGAGGGCCTGAATTGCGGGTCGCGGTCGCCGAAGGATCGGTCTCGTTCAATTCAGGCCAGAACCATATCCTGCTCAAGCCCGGCATGGTGATCAACGCTTCGGCGGACGATCAGATCGAAATCCGGCATGTCGACCCCGGCACCGTCGGCGCATGGCGGCTTGGCCATGTCGACTTCGACGACGTCGCGCTTCGCGACGTCGTGCGACAGCTTCGCCTCTCGAACGGCATCAGGATCGCGATTTCGCCCGAGCTCGGAAGCCGGCGCTTTTCGGGCGTGCTTCGCAATGACCGCGGCGGCGACGAGATCGTCCGGTCGCTCGCCCAATTGAGCGAAACCCGCGCGGTGCACGTGGCGGGCGGCTGGATGCTGGAACGCAGTGCCGCCCGATAAAAGATTTCTGATCGTCATTGCCGCCGTCTCGCAGGTCGCAACGCCGGCACCTGCGGCGGAGCGCCGTGCATTCGCGGTCGCGGCGGGGCCGCTCGGAAGCGTGTTGCGCGCGGTCGCGGATCAGGCGGGATGCGAGTTGAGCTATGCCGAACCTGCCGTCCGTGGGCTGCAAAGCCCGGGCGTGAAGGGTGTCATGCCACCCCAAAAGGCGCTCGCCCTCGCGCTGGCCGGATCGGGGCTGAAAGTCCGGGCGGCGGGCGCGGGGCGATATATTATCGAAATCGACCAGGCGGCCGCGGGCGGATCGCCGCGATTGGATCCAACAGGGAGCGATGCGCGCGACGCGGATATCGTCGTCACGGGGAGCAAGCGCGCCATAACCGAGGCGCGCTTTCCCGGAGCCGTGCGCATCATCGCGACCGGCTCCGACGATCCGCTTTTGCCTGGCGTCCATAACAGCAGCGAACTCGTCGCGCGGATTCCGTTGCTCCAGTCGACTGCATTCGGGCCCGGCCGCGACAAATTGTTCGTGCGGGGAGTCGCCGACAGCAGCTTCGCGGGCCCGACGCAGGCAACCGTGGGCCACTATTTCGGGGATACGCGCCTTCTCTACAGCGGGTCCGATCCGGCATTGCGGCTGGTCGATACGCAGCAGGTCGAAATCCTCGAGGGGCCGCAGGGCACGTTGTACGGGGCGGGGGCGATCGGCGGAATCATGCGCATCGTGCCCACGCCGCCTGATACGAGCCGGTTCGGATATCGGCTCGAAGGATCGATCGCGGCAACCCAGAAGGCGCATGCCGGCCATGACATAGAGGGCGTTCTCAACCTGCCGTTCATCCCCGGCCGGGCGGCGGTGCGGCTGGTGGGGTATCACGATGTCGAGGGCGGCTATATCGACAATGCGTTGCTGGGCCTCCACGCGATCAACACCAGCCGGATCGATGGTGGACGGGCTGCGCTGCGGGCGAATCTCGGCGGCGACTGGACGATCGATCTCGATGGCCTGGGGCAGAATATCGCGACGGCCGATCCGCAATATGCGCAGCGCGGACATGGCCCACTCGCTTTGGCCGCGCGCATGCGGCAACCGTATCGGGATACGATCGGGCTCGGCTCGATCAGCGTTCGGTTCGACAATGAAGCCGGGCCTAAGCTTCTGCTCAATATCGGCGGGGTGCGGCGATCGACGCAGCTCCGATTGGATGCCAGCCGGCCGCCGACGATCGGGCCCCTGGCCTATGACGAGCACACGTCCTCGAGCCTGCTCGACGGGGAAGTGCGCCTATGGCAGAAATTCCCTTCGGGCGCGGATTGGCTGGTCGGGCTGTCCGCTGTCCAGAACCACACCGCGGCCCAGCGCCAATTGGGTCCCCCCGATGCGCAGCGCGATATTTCAGGGGTCGACAATAGATCGCTCGACCTGGCGCTTTTCGGAGAGGGGACGATCCTCCTCGCTCCCGGCCTGACGTCGAGCGTGGGCGGGCGGCTGACGCATGCCAGGATCGACGGACAGCCGCTCGCGGCCCGGCGGCAATCCGCCTTCATTCGCGGCGAGGCGCGCACGCGCTTCGATCTGACGACATCCCTGGCCAAGCAATTGGAGCCCGGCCTGTTCCTCTATGGACGTTATGCGCAGGGTTTCCGTTCGGGCGGCCTTGCGGTCGCCGCCGGGGTTGGGCGCGTCGCCGCGTACAAGCCGGATTCGCTCGCGGTGTGGGAGGCGGGCATCCGCGCCGACCGGCTCTGGCATGGCAAGCTGAGCGGAATGATCGGCATCTCGCATGCAGCGTGGCGGAATATCCAGGCCGACCTGGTCGCGCGCACCGGCTTTCCC
>JAEKMC010000254.1 GCA_019508115.1 Sphingomonas sp. | reverse complement strand
GAAAGCGCTTATGTCCGACGCGCCCGACCGGGATCAGAAAACCGAAGCCCCAACGGGCAAGCGTCTCCGCGAAGCGCGGGAGCGGGGCGACGTCCTTCAGTCCAAGGAGCTTACCACCGCTCTTTCGATATTCGCGGGGGCGGCCTGGGTCGTGCTCGCCGGACCGTGGATGGTCGGCGCGTGCGGAAAGATGCTCGAGCAAGGCCTGACCTTCAGCCCGGGCGACATAAATGGTTTCAACCCGTCGCGCGCCATCCTGAGCCTGCTCGCGATCGTGGCCATGCCGCTTGCGACCCTGTTCGCCTGCAGCACCATCGCCGCGATTGGCGCCCCCGTACTCACCGGATCGCTGGGATTTCGCGCGGGCGCGATGTCGTTCAAGGCCAGCAAGCTGAACCCGCTGAGCGGCATCCAGCGCATCCTCGGTCCGCAAGGGCTGGTCGAGTTCGGCAAGGCCTTCCTCAAGGTGCTGCTGCTCGGCAGCATCGCCTTCATCGCGCTGCGCAGCCGCTGGGCCGAGATCATGGGCCTTGGCCGCCAGGATATCGTCGCTGCGCTGGGCGACATCGGCGATATGTTCCGCTTCACGATCCTGGTGATGGCGGTTGCGCTGGGCGTGGTTGCGGGCATCGACGTGCCGATCCAGATCATCCGCCGCAACGCCCGCCTGCGCATGACGAAGCAGGAAATCAAGGACGAGCATAAAGAGAATGACGGCTCGCCCGAAATGAAGGGGCATATCAAGAATAAGCAGCGCCAGATGCTGAATTCGTCGGCGCGCAAGGCGGTCAAGGAAGCGACAGTGATCCTGACCAATCCGACGCATTTCGCGGTCGCGCTGCGCTATCGCCCAGGCTTCGACGCGGCGCCGATCGTGCTCGCCAAGGGCGCGGACGAGACCGCCGCCGCAATCCGCGAACTCGCAAGCGACAGCGCGGTGCCCGTCCTGTCCTATCCGCAGCTCACCCGTGCGATCTATTATACGTCGCGCCCGGGCGAGATCATCCGCGAGGATCTCTATATCGCGGTCGCGACAATCCTTGCCTTCGTCTTCAATCTCGACCGCGCGATGGCCGAAGGCATCCGCCAGCCGGCAGTCGAAGTGCCGCCCGAAGCGCGGTTCGACGAAACCGGCAAGGCGACGCTCCATTGATCATGAGCCTGCGCGTCGAGGCGCTTAATCAGCCCCCCTTTCAGCCGTTACTCCCGACGGAGCCGATGCGATGACCACCACCTCTTCCACCACCGCGACAACGCAGACGGCGACTGCCGCCGCGGGCAGCTCGATCCTGACCTCGCTCGGTGCGGGTTCGGGCATCGACACCGCATCGCTGGTGTCCAACCTGGTGACCGCCGCTTACTCTACCAAAGAAAAGACGCTGCAGACCAAGACCGACGCGAACACGGCCAAGATCAGTTCGCTCGCCACGCTGAGCAGCGGCATCGATTCCTTCGCCAGCGCCCTTCAGAGCCTCGTCGCGGGCGGTACGCTCAAGACGCAGCCCTCGACCTCGGACAGCTCGGTCGTCACCGCGACGGCGCAGAACGGCACCACGATCGGCTCATTGTCGTCGCAGATCGAGGTGCGGCAGCTCGCAACCGCGCAGTCGCTCGTTTCGGACTATATTGCCGATCCGAGCATTGCCGGCACGGGCAGCCTGACGCTGACCGTCGGCACCGGAGGCAGCGCGCGCAGTTTCCCCATCACACCCGGCACCGACAACTCGCTCGCCGGCCTCGCCGCCGCGATCAATGCGGCCAACACCGGCGCCACGCCAAGCGGCGTCACGGCCAGCGTCGTCACCGACGCGAACGGTTCGCGCCTCGTGGTCAAGGGCGTCACGGGCGCCGCCAACGCCTTCACGCTGACCGCGAACAGCGGTGCGGACGCCAACCTTACCCGCTTCGCCTCGACCGGCACCGGCGCGGGCATGACGCAGGCCCAGCCCGCGCAGGATGCGATCATCCGCATGGATGGGGTCGACACCACACACAGCACCAACACGGTGAGCGACCTCATCTCGGGCGTGACGCTCAATCTGGTTTCGGCGAAGATCGGTACCACCGTCTCGCTTGGCATGACCCGTCCGACCGCGGCGATCGCGCAGGCGGTCAACGATTATGTCGCCGCCTACAACACGCTGAAAGGCGAGATCGATACCGCTCTCGCGCCGGCCAGCGCCGACGGCACCACCCAAGCGGGCGCGCTCCACGGCAACAGCGCGATCTCACAGATGAAGACGATGCTGCAACGCGTCACTTCGACCGCGCTCAGTACCTATGCCACCGGGCCGAAGACCTTGGCCGAAATCGGTGTTTCGACCGGCCAGGATGGCACGCTTTCGGTCAACGCCAACAAATTGTCGACCGCGCTCTCCACCTATCCCGACGCGGTCGAGGCGATGTTCAATCCCGGCCAGCGCAGCGACAATCCGCTGATCAAGATCACCAGTGCGATGGGCGCGACCAAGCCGGGCACGTATACGCTCACCAATATCGTCGCGGGCACCTCGCCGTCGGGCATGGTCGACGGCATTGCCTTCCTGCCGAGCCCGAGCGACCCCAAGGGGCTGGTCGCCTCGATCACAGCGGCAGCAGCCGGCCTGGCGATCCAACCGCAAGCCAATGTCGCCAGCGCGACCATTACCGTGGATGCCGGCCTGTCAGGCATCCTGCAGGGCATTCGCGACTCGCTGCGTGCCAATGGTGGTATCCTCGACGCGCTGAGCTCTTCGCTCACCACCGAGAAAACCGGCCTTGCCACCGCCAAGACCAAGATGACGAACGATGAAACCAATTATTCGGATCAGCTGAGCAAGCAATTTTCGGCCATGCAAACAGCCGTGGCGAATTACAAATCGATCCAATCCTATATGACCCAGCAAATCGCAGCGTGGAGCAAAACGAGCTAATGTTTGGAGCACCCTCCCGTTATTCAGCGCCGGGCGCGCGTTATCGCGACATCGAGGTGGCCGCCCGCGTCGAGGGCGCGACGCCGCACGGCCTGATCCTGATCATGTTCGACGAGCTCCTGAAGGGAATCGACACGCTGCAGGCGCTCGCGGCCGAACCGGCGCGCCGCAACGCCGCGCATGCGCGCGTCATTTCGCTTTTGCACGGGCTTGAAACCTCGCTCGATTACAAGCGGGGCGGCGAGATCGCCGACAATCTCGGCCGCATCTATCGCGAGGCGCGCCGCCTGCTCGGTCCTACTCCGGGAATGGAACGCGCCACCGCGCTGGCCCAAGCGCGCGACATGCTGACCACCGTATCCAGCGCGTGGGAGGCGATCGGGACGCAGGTCAACGGGAAATTAACCTAAAGCCGCAACGATTTGGAAAGGGTAACTGAAGCAATATTGGCCCTGTTAAGGCGCAAAGGGTCACGTAAATGCCGCTCGCGAAGCTCCGTCAGGATCGTAAGCCGACGCCGTCCGCCAAGCCGGCCCAGCAAATCAGTTCGGATCTCGACGGGCTGGCGGCGACGCCGTCGCCGGCGTTCGCGCTCCAGCAGCGGCTGGCCCAGCATTCGATCACCGTACCCGCCGCCGACGTCGATAAATGGTCGCCGCGCCGCAGCTTGGCGCTGATCGTTTCAGCCTCGGCCGCGTTGTGGCTGGCGCTTCTGATGATGGGCGTGGAAGCGCTCAAGCTCATCGCCTGATCTTACCAGATTTTAGGTTTCCTGGTGCGCCGGCCTCGCTCCCAAGCAGGCCGGCGCTGCCGATTCTACTGGAGGCCGGCCTTGTCGAGGTTGAGCTTGGCGACCGGGATGACCTGCGGTTTCTCGCCCTTAGCCTGAAGCTTGGGGAGGAACTGACCCGCATCGCCCACGACCACCACGCTCGCCGGCGCCGGATCGATCAGTTCTTTCGATACCTGGCGCACCTGTTCCGCGGTGATCGCATTGACCGAACTCGCGTAGCGCCCGATCTCGGTTGGCGCGACATCTTCCAGCACCAGTCCGGCGACATAGCCCGCCAGCCCGTCGGTGGTTTCGATTTGGCGTCCGAAGGCGCCGACCAGTCCCGCCTTGTGCGCGTCGAGCTCGGCAGGGGTCACGAGATCGGTGCCCATGCGCGTCATCTCGCCACGAATCAGGCCGATCACGTCGGGAACGGTCCCGTTCTTGGTACTGGTCGAAGCCGCGAGCGGCCCCGGTGACCGCCGCGCCTGGAACGAGGTTCCAGCACCATAAGCGAGGCCGCGCTTGACCCGGATTTCCTGGTTGAGCCGCGCGCTGTAGCCGCCACCCAGCGCATCCTCCGCCACCAGCATCGGATAATAACGCGCGTCATTGCGCGCGATCGTGACACGGCCCACCACGACAGAGGCCTGGGGCGTCTGCGGCAAGTCGATCACCACCATGCGCGGCGGCGCGGGCGTGCCTGCGGCTGGAAGCGGCGTCAGCGGGGTAGCCGGCCTGGCCCAGCCGGCGAACAGGCTGCCCACCATCTTTTCGGCTTGATCAGGCGTTATGTCGCCCGCCAGGACGAGGGTGGTCGTATCCGGTCGCCAGAAGGCGCGATAGCCGGCGACGATATCACCCTGACGGATCGCCTGAAGCGAGGCCGGCGTGCCGTCGGAGGGCCGGCCATAAGGGCCGTCGCCATAGATGGCGCGCGATGCGACCATCGAAGCGAGCTGCTGCGGCTCGCTATATGCAACCTTGAGGCTGTCGAGCGCCTGTAGCCGCTCGCGCTCCAGCTCCTGCGGTGCGAAGGCGGGATGCATCGCGACATCGGCATAGACCTTCATCGCGGGCGCGAGCTCGTCCGATTTGACAGTAAGCGTGAGGAACATGCCGTCGCGCACCGCATCGCCGCCGATCGCTCCACCCAGCGTTTCGATCTGGTTGACAACTTGCGTCGCCGACAGCGTGGTCGTGCCCTTGGTGATGAGGTCGGCGGTCATCTCGGCCAGACCCGCGCGCCCCGCCGGATCGGTCGAGGAGCCGCCATTGGCGACCATGTAAGCGGTCACCATCGGAAGCTCGTGGCGCTCGATCACGACCAGCCGCATGCCGTTGGCAAGACGGCGTTCGACCGGCACGGGCAGAACGGGCGTGATCGGCGCACCCGGTGCGGGCGGCCGGACGCGTTCCGCCTCCGACGCCGCAACCACCGTGGGTACATTGGGCGGCGCGACCAAGGGCGCGGTCGCAACCGTGGCGGCGACCGGCACCGATTCCATCGGCGCGCCTTCGGCGGCGGGCAGATAGGCGATCGTCACCGCGCGGTCGTCGGCCAGCAGCCGGCGCGCGACGCGCTGGACGTCGGCGGCAGTTACCCTTTCGATCGCCGCGAGCCGTTTGTCGGTCGCATGCGGATCGCGCTCGAGGATCACGTCCGAAGCGAGCGTGGTCGCGCGGCCCTCGGCGGTCTCGCGCTGCTTGAGCGAGGCGGTCAGGATCTGGTTCTTCGCGCGGATCAGCTCCTCGGGCTTCACGTCCTGATCGCGAACGAGCGCGATCTGCTGGCGAAGCGCGGTCTCGACCGCCTTGGGATCCTTGCCGCCGGCGACGATGCCATAGACCGAGAACATGCCCGTGCCCTTGCGCAGGTCCGCGGACACGCCCGTCTCCGCCGCAATCTGGTCGCGATAGACGAGCGACTGGTACAGGCGCGCACTCTCCCCGCCCGACAATATGCTCTCGAGCACGTTGATCACGGCGTGATCCGGATCGGTCGCAGGTGGGAGCTGCCAGCTCAGCACGATCGCGGGCAAAGGCGTGTTGGGCGCATGCAGCACGTAGCGGCGGCCCGCTGTGCGTGCCGGCTCGGCAGCGAAATTGCGCGGAATGGGCCAGGCCGGACGCGCCACGGTTCCGAAATATTTGTCCACCCACTGATTGAGCTGCGCGGGATCGAAATTGCCCGCCACGACCAGCACCGCGTTGTCGGGCCGGTAATATTCGGCGTGGAAGGCACGGACATCCTCCACGGTCGCGGCGTCGAGATCGGCGATGCTGCCGATCGGCGAGCGCGCATAGGAACTGGTCGTGTAGCTCGCCGCCGGAACGTCGAGCCGGAATAGGCTGTCATAAGGCCGCGCCGCATCCCCGCGCAGCTCCTCCTTCACCACGTCCCGTTCGGCGACGAAAGTCGGCTGGTCGATGACGAGAGCGCCCATCCGCTCGGCTTCGGCCCAGATCAGCCGTTCGAGATGATTGGCGGGCGCGACCTCATGATATTCGGTGAAATCGTCATCGGTCGACGCGTTGTTGTTGCCGCCGACATCCTCGGTCAGCCGGTCGATCGTTTCCGACGGCATGTTGCGCGTCGCCTTGAACATGAGATGTTCGAACAGGTGCGCGAAGCCCGAGCGTCCCTTCGGATCGTCACGTCCGCCGACATCGTACCAGACCTGCACCGAGACGCTGGTCGCGCTCTTGTCGGGAAGCGCGAAGACACGCAGCCCGTTGGGAAGCGTGCGCTCGGTGAAGCTG
>JAEKMC010000253.1 GCA_019508115.1 Sphingomonas sp. | reverse complement strand
GGACTGCCATTTCGGGATCCCAGGTGGAGGCGGTAAGGATGCCCGCGGGGAGCGCGGTGCGCTGCAGGTCGTCGACCGCCACGCCCTGCGTCGCGACGCCGCTGCCCGCGTCGGTCTGCCATTGCGGGGTGAAATGGAGCCGCGGCACGCCGGGGACGAAGCCCGCCGACTGACGCCGGGCGCCCGGATCGCGATATTTGTTCCAGTCGACCTGCGTGCCGTAATAGCTGGTCACGACCAGCAATTTCTCATCCAGCGTCATCGCGCCGACGAGCAGGTTGGCGCGGGCATCCGCGGAAAGCGTCTTGTTCTGCCAGGCGAGTGGATTGGGCACGGTCGCGGCGACCGCCAGCGGCGCGGCCAATGCGATAATGGCGGCCGTCGCCAGCATTTTTGAAATTTTCATGCCCCGAACTCTCCTGAACGCTATTTGTCTATCGATGTCAGCCTTAGTCAGGCGCCAGCGGGTGCGCAATTGCGGCGGGCCGCATCCGCGGAAGATCAGAGCGTCGCGGCGATCGCGCGCGCGGCGGCGTCCGGGTCGTCGGCCCGCGTGATCGGGCGGCCGATGACGAGGATCGATGCGCCGTTGTCGAGCGCCTGGCGCGGGGTCATCACGCGCTTCTGGTCCCCGATCGCGCCGCCCGCGGGCCGCACGCCCGGCACGACGAAGAAGCCGTCGCGCCACATCTTGTGCGCCGCCGCGACCTCGAACCCCGAACAGACAACCCCGTCCAGCCCTGCCTCGCGGGCAAGGCCGGTCAGCCGCTCGACCTGCGCATGCTCGCCGCCCTGCACGCCGATCGAAGCGAGGTCGTCGCCATCGAGGCTGGTGAGCACGGTCACGCCGACCACCCGCGTCGTCTCGGGCGCGGCGGCCTTGGCATCCTCCATCATCGCGCGGCCGCCTGCCGCATGGATCGTCAGGATCGACGGCGCGAGCCCGTGCAGCGCCTGGATCGCGCTCGCGACGGTATTGGGGATGTCGTGCAGCTTGAGGTCGAGGAAGATCGGCAGGCCAAGCTGCCCCATTTCGCGCACGCCATGATGGCCGTGCGCCGAAAAGAATTCGAGGCCCAGCTTGAGCCCGCCGACATGGGCTTTGACCTTCTCCGCCAGCGCCACGGCGCGCGCGAGGTCCGGCATATCGATCGCAACGAAAATAGGGCTCGACATCAATCGTCCTGGAAGGGATCGCCTATGGGCGGTTGCGTGGGCGTGAAGCCGGGCGCGCGGCCGGCTGCGGGCGGCGGCGGAGTCATCACCACCGGCGGGGTTCGTTCGATCTGGGAAAGCCGGCGATTATGCCGCCATTTGACCGCGCGATGCCAGAGATAGAGCGGCACGAAGCCGATCAGGAAGCCGATCAGCAACAGCATCGGCAGCTTGGTCTCGACCACCGTGTCACCGAACAGGTTGACCGGCACCGGCACCCAGTTGCGGACCGAGAACACAACCACGATCACCGTGACGGCAATCCAGAAGAGCGTGCGCAGGAAAGCCATATGGGGCAGATTAGAAGGGAATTCCCGGCCTGACCAGCGCCGCGATTGCCAGAGCGTGCGCACCTCGTTATGTTCTTGCTTCGTTCGACCTCGTGGAGAGAGTGATGGCCAAGCTGCAACGCCGCTACACCTGCCAATTGTGCGGCAGCGTATCGACCAAGTGGCAGGGCCAGTGCGTCGATTGCGGCGAATGGAACACGATGGTCGAAGAGGCCGGCGGCGGCGTGGTGACGCCGTTCGCCGCCAAGCATGACCTCCGCTCGGGCGGCCGCGCGATCGCGATCAGTGGGCTCGACGCCGACGTCGCTTTGCCCGATCGGCTGGTGACCGGCATGGCCGAACTCGACCGCGCGCTCGGCGGCGGACTGGTCGCGGGATCGGCGACATTGATCGGCGGCGATCCCGGCGTCGGCAAATCGACGCTCCTGCTGCAGGCGGCGGCGCGGCTGGCGAAAGCGGGATCGCGTGTGACCTACATTTCGGGCGAGGAGGCCGCCGATCAGGTGCGGCTGCGCGCGCGGCGCATGGGGCTGGGATCGGCGCCGGTGCAGCTCGCGACCGCCACATCGGTCCGCGACATCCTCACCACGCTCGATAGCGGCGCCCCGCCCGCTCTGCTCGTGGTGGATTCGATCCAGACGATGCATTCGGACCTGATCGAGGGCGCGCCAGGCACGGTCAGCCAGGTACGCGCCTCCGCGCACGAGCTGATCCGCTACGCCAAGGAGCGCGGCACCGCACTGGTGCTGGTCGGTCATGTCACCAAGGACGGATCGATCGCGGGCCCGCGCGTGCTCGAACATATGGTCGATACAGTGCTGAGCTTCGAAGGCGAGCGCAGCCATCTCTACCGCATCCTGCGTGCGGTGAAGAACCGCTTCGGCGGCACCGACGAGATCGGCGTGTTCGCCATGGCTGAGAAAGGCCTGGAAGAGGTCGCCAACCCCTCGGCCCTGTTCCTCACCCAGCGCGGGGACGAGATTAGCGGCGCGACCGTCTTTCCCGCGATGGAGGGCACGCGGCCGGTCCTGGTCGAAATCCAGGCCCTAGTCGTGCGCCTCGCCAGCGGCGCCACGCCACGCCGTGCGGTGGTCGGCTGGGACAATGGCCGTCTGGCAATGGTGCTCGCGGTTCTGGAGGCGCGCTGCGGACTCAGCTTTTCGACCTGTGAAGTCTATCTCAACGTCTCGGGCGGCTACCGCATCGCCGATCCCGGTGCGGATCTGGCCGTCGCGGCGGCACTGATCTCGGCGCTCGCCGAACGCCCGATCCCCGCCGACACCGTCGCCTTCGGCGAGATCGCACTGTCGGGCGAGGTGCGCGGCGTCGCGCATGCGCCGCTCCGGCTCAAGGAAGCCGCCAAATTGGGTTTCGGCAGGGCAATGCTTCCCGCCTCATCGCGCGACGGCGTCACCGGCCTCGCCGCCAGCGGCTTCGCGACTTTGGGCGCGCTCGTGGATCATATGCTCGGCCGCTAGCCTTTCCACCCGCCGCCGCGCGCGTTTGGCCGAGCTGTCGCGCAATGCCCAGCGCATGACCTGCCCGACGCTTCGCACTCCCGCACCGATCGTGAAGGCTGGCATCAGGTCGATCCGATGCATCCGCGCCGCCCAATCCGGCAGCAAGGCCGCACCGCCCTGCAACAACACCCGCCCGAACGGCGCCAAAGCCGGATGCGAGGGCGATTGCGACAGCAGGGCGTCGGCGACGGCACGCGTCCTTTCATCCGCACGGAGCTGTGGGCGCATCTCGCTGAAATACTCCTCGACCGCCTTCGCGCTGGTCGGCACCTCGCGCGCGCCGAGCCGCTCGGCAATCACGGCGGTCTCCGCGAAATAACGGTCCTGCTCCTCCCTCGGGAAAGCGGGATCGCGATAGCGCAGATAGGCTGCCATGAAGCTGGCCACCTCCGCCACGTGAACCCAGGTCAGCAAGGCGGGGTCGTTGGCCGAATAAGGCGAGCCATCGGGCAATGCCCCCTGTACCCGGTCATGGACCTTGCGGACCCGCTGGATCAGCCGCCCGGCCTGCTCGGTCGAGCCATAAGTGGTGCCGGACACGAACTGGGCGGTGCGGCGCAATCGCCCCAGCATGTCCGTGCGAAAGTCGCTATGATCCCACACGCCGGCAAGCGCGCTTGGGTGGAGCATCTGAACCAGCAAGGCGGCCACGCCACCCACCATCATCGTCGTGAAGTCCGCATGGACCTTCCAGGCGGCGGACTCCGGACCGAACAGGCCGGCATCACCATGGTCGAGATCGACCTCGCCCGATCCGAAACCGACCAGCTTATGAACATGGCGCTCAAGCGCGCGACGAAACGGAAGCATGTCCGACCAACGCTTGAAGCTGCGAATAGGCATGGTCAAGCATGGGCGGAAATCCGCTTTCGTGTGTTACATTCGCAAATGCTGGTCTTTCTAGACTTCGAAGCCTCGTCGCTGGCGCGCCATTCTTATCCGATCGAGGTGGCGTGGGTGTTCGAGGATGGGGCATCCGAAACGCACCTGATCCGGCCCGCCCCCGATTGGGACGATTGGGATTCCGCGGCCGAAGCGATCCATCATATTCCTCGTGAAAGCCTGCTGCGAGACGGCATGCCCCCCGAGGCGCTCGGGCACCGCATGATCGATCTGCTTTCAGGGCATGATCTGGCCGCGAGCGCGCCGTCCTGGGACGGCAAATGGCTGAGCGCGCTGCTCCGCGCGGCGGGGCTGCCGCGCCATGCGCTTCGCCTGCGCGATACCGAGGAGGTCCAGCGCGAGACGGCGCGCAACATCCTGCTCGATCACGTCGCGGGCGAGCATCTGGAAGAGGAGGTCGAAAGAATCCGCACCGCCGCGATCGATGCCCTGCCGAAATCTCCGACCGCACATCGCGCGCTCGCCGATGCGCAAGGCGAAAGGGTGCGCTGGTTGGCGGTCCGCCATGCCGCTCAGCAATTTCGTAACTTCCGCCGCCATTATAACGACGCATAAATACGAATACCGGCTTCCATAATCGCCCAAGTCCGCTAGGGGCCGGGGCCAGGGCACGACAACAGTGCCGCACAGGATGAAGCATTTTGACGACCAAGCTCGTAGCGATCGACATCGGGGGAACACACGCGCGCTTTGCGATCGCGGAGGTGGACAAGGGCCGCGTCGTCGATCTCAAACCGGAATCGACCTACAAGACCGCCGAGCATGCCAGCCTCCAGCTTGCGCTCGAAGCCTTCGCGCACGAGCAGAAGGAGCCGTTGCCCCGTAATGCCGCGGTCGCGATCGCCGGGCCGATCCATGGCGAGGTGCTCAAGCTCACCAACAATCCGTGGATCATCCGCCCTTCGCTGATCCCCGAAAAGCTGAACATGGACCTTTATACCTTGGTCAATGATTTCGGCGCGGTGGCGCATGCGGTCGCACGCTGCGACAGCGAGCATCTGCGCCACCTGTGCGGCCCCGAAACCGATCTGCCCACCAAGGGCGCGATCAGCGTGGTCGGGCCGGGCACCGGCCTTGGCGTCGCTTATGTACTGCGCACCGACGGCGATTATCATGTTGGCGAGACCGAGGGCGGCCATATCGACTACGCCCCGCTCGATCCGATCGAGGACAATGTCCTCAAGCAATTGCGCAACCGCTTCCGCCGCGTCTCGGCCGAGCGCGTCGTGTCGGGGCCGGGCCTCAACAATATCTATGGCGCGCTCGCCAATCTCGAGGATCGCACTGTCGCGCAGATCGACGACAAAAGCTTGTGGACCGCCGCCCTGCAGGGCAGCGACAGCCTCGCCGCGGCCGCGCTCGACCGTTTCTGCCTGTCCTTGGGCTCGGTCGCGGGCGATATCGCCCTCTCGCAGGGCGCAAGCGGCGTGGTGATCGCCGGCGGACTCGGACTGCGCCTCGCCGACCATCTTCCGCGCTCGGGTTTCGCGCAGCGCTTCGTCGCCAAGGGCCGGTTCGAGCGGATGATGTCCGACATCCCGGTCAAGCTCATCACGCATCCGCAGCCGGGCCTCTACGGCGCCGCCGCGGCCTTCGCGCACGAGCATAACGTCTGACATGCTGACGCTCTCGCCGGACGATCGGGCGATGCTCGATGGGCTGGCGGAAAGCGGCGACGCGATCGTCGCGCGCGCGATCGGCTGGTGCACGATCAACAGCGGCAGCCGCAACCTTCCTGGCCTGGAAGAGATGACCCTCCCGCTGGTCGCTGCGATGGAGACGATCGGCCCAGTCGAGCGCCGCCCGCTCCCCGACACGCAGGAAGTAGCGGCGGACGGCGCGATCCGCGCGGCCAGGACCGGCGATGCGCTGATGTTGCGCGTGCGGGCCGAGGCGCCGGTCCAGATCGCGCTGACCGGCCATTATGACACGGTCTATCCGGCCGAGACGCGCTTCCGCACCGTCGTGACGCGCGATGACGGCGCGCTGCACGGCCCCGGCATCGCCGACATGAAAGGTGGCATCAGTGTGATGCTGGCCGCGCTCGCTGCGTTCGAGGCGCACCCGCTGGCGGGACGGCTGGGTTATACCGCCTTGCTCTCGCCCGACGAGGAGACGGGCTCGCTCGCCTCGGCACCCTTGCTCGCCGAACTGGGTGCCGCCGCGCATGTCGGCATGACCTACGAGCCCGCGCTGCCCGACGGGACATTGGTTTCGGCGCGCAAGGGATCGGGCAATTTCCATGTCCGCGTCACCGGCCGCGCCGCGCATGCGGGTCGCGACTTCGCGAGCGGCCGCAATGCGATCCTCGCCGCCGCGCGCATCGCCCAGGCCCTGGACGCGCTCAACGGCCGGCGCGAAGGGGTGACCGTCAACGTCGCGCGGATCGACGGCGGCGCGCCGCTCAATATGGTGCCCGATATCGCGGTACTGCGCTTCAACGCGCGCCTGCCCGACCAGGCGGCCGAGGCATGGCTGATGCAGGGCATCGCGGAGGCGCTCGCCGAAGGCCGCGTGGACGGAAT
>JAEKMC010000087.1 GCA_019508115.1 Sphingomonas sp. | reverse complement strand
TAGATGTTGGTGAAGATCCGGTCCTTGTCCTCGATGGAAGTGATCATCGGCCCTGCCCCACCAGTTTCTCAGCCGCGAAATAGACGATGACGGCAAACGCCAGCCCGATCAGGAGCGCGCCGACGAACAGCAGGATCTTGAGCAGGATCACGAACAGGACGATTCCCAGGACGAGAGCGATGAGGACAGGCATCAGGAGGTGAACTCCTTCAACACGGTCGGCCCGCCCACCGGCGCTGCGAGAAAGCGGTCGATCTGCGGGCCGGGCTTGGGCGTCTCGCCTTTTTCCAGCGCGTTCAGGATGTTCGTCATCGTATCGAACGTCAGATCTTCGTAATTGTCGTCGTTGATCTGCACCATCGGCGCGTTGACGCAGGCGCCGAGGCATTCGACCTCGGTCAGCGTGAACAGGCCGTCGGGGGTGGTATGGCCCTTCTTCAGCCCCTTCTTGTAGCAGGCGTCGAGCACGTCGTCGGAGCCGCGCAGCATGCAGGGCGTCGTGCCGCACACCTGCACATGATAGCGTCCGACCGGCGCCATATTGTACATCGTGTAGAAGCTGACGACCTCGAGCGCGCGGACATAGGGCATGCCCACTTCCTTGGCGCAATATTCGATCACCGGGACGGGCAGCCAGCCCTGGGTCTGCGTCTCGGCGCCGACCTGGCGCTGGGCGAGATCGAGCAGGGGCATGATCGCCGAATGCTCGCGGCCCTTCGGATAGCGCGCGATGATCTTCTTCGCCTGCTCGGCATTCTCCGCGGTCCAGGCGAAATTGCCCCAGCGTGCGCGGGTCTCGGCCTCGTCGGGGATGTGGGCTGCATCAGCCATCAGCGAATGAACTCCACGCGATCGATCAGATCGCCCTTGAACGAATAAATCGCCATCACCTCGAACGGCTCGGCTTCGGGTGCGCGAGAGACATGCTCGCGCACCAGGATCTGGTCGCCATAGACGAACTTCTCGAGCACCGTCGCGCGGTTCTGCGGGAACTCAGCGAAGACCTTGGCATAACCCGCGCGAATTCCGTCGCGGCCCTGGCGCACCACCTCACCGCGATAGCCGCCCTCGCAGCCATCCTCGGTGAACATCGCCGCGTAAGCGTCGACGTCCTGTGCGTTGTACCGGTCCATCAGCCGGTCGAGCAAAGCTTCGCGGCTCACCGGTCGCACTCCCCGAACACGACGTCGATCGCGGACAGGATGGCGGTGGTGTCGGCCAGCATGTGGCCCTTCATCATGAAGTCCATCGCCTGCAAATGACTGAAGGCGGTCGGGCGGATCTTGCAGCGATACGGTTTGTTGCTGCCGTCGCTGACCAGGAACACGCCGAACTCACCCTTGGGGCTCTCGGTCGCGACATAGACCTCGCCCTCGGGCACGTGGAAGCCCTCGGTATAAAGCTTGAAGTGATGGATTAAGGCTTCCATCGATTGCTTCATCTCGCCGCGCTTGGGCGGCACGACCTTGCGGTCGAGGCTCGCGATCGGGCCCTCGGGCATCTCCGCCAAGCACTGTTTGATGATGCGCGCCGATTGGCGGACCTCTTCGACGCGGACCATGAAGCGGTCATAGCAATCGCCCTTGGTGCCGACCGGCACGTCGAAATCCATGCGCTCGTAGACGTCGTAAGGCTGCGACTTGCGGATATCCCACGGAATGCCTGCCGCGCGGATCATCGGGCCGGAGAAGCCCCACGCGATCGCGTCATCGCGGCTGACCGTGCCGATATCCACATTGCGCTGCTTAAAGATGCGATTGTCGGCAACCAGGCTGATCGCATCCTCGAATAGGCGCGGAAGGCGCGTGTCGCACCATTCGCCGATGTCCGCGAGAAGCTTCAACGGCACGTCCTGGTGCACGCCGCCCGGGCGATACCACGCCATATGCATGCGCGCGCCCGAAGCCCGTTCGAAGAAGCCGTACGTATCCTCGCGCACCTCGAACAGCCACAGATTGGGCGTCATCGCGCCTACGTCCATCACATGCGAACCCAAGTTCAGCATATGATTGGAAATGCGGCTCAGCTCGGCGAACAGAACGCGCAGATATTGCGCGCGAAGCGGCACCTCGATGCCCAGCAACTTCTCGATCGCGAGAACGTAGCTGTGCTCCATATTGAGCGGCGAGCAATAATCCAGCCGGTCGAAATAAGGCAGCGCCTGCAGATAGGTCTTGTACTCGATCAGTTTCTCGGTGCCGCGATGGAGCAGGCCGACATGCGGATCGACACGCTCGACGATCTCGCCGTCGAGCTCCATCACCAGGCGCAGCACGCCGTGCGCGGCCGGATGCTGCGGACCGAAGTTGAT
Source organism: Sphingomonas sp. (assembly GCA_019508115.1). Taxonomy (GTDB): domain Bacteria; phylum Pseudomonadota; class Alphaproteobacteria; order Sphingomonadales; family Sphingomonadaceae; genus Sphingomonas_I. The sequence goes on along the minus strand of JAEKMC010000087.1, from coordinate 16,898 downwards.
CGTGTAATTCTGGATCGCGACCTCGGGCGATTCCGGCTGGTCGGTAATTCCTTCCGACAGCGGCACGCTCGTGCCCGGCTCGTCGATCGTGGCCAGGCCCGGATCGGCGATGCCGACGGTGACGGTACGGCGGCTCACTTCTTCACCTCATCGGCCTTGAGCGGCGTGGGCGCGCCGGGCGCCTCGGGCACCTTGGCCTTCTCGTCGCCGGGGAGGATATATTCGGCGCCCTCCCACGGGCTCATGAAATCGAAATTGCGGAAGTCCTGCGCCAGCTTGACCGGCTGATAGACGACGCGCTTCTCTTCTTCCGAATAACGCAGCTCGACGAAGCCCGTGAGCGGGAAGTCCTTGCGCTGTGGATGCCCCTGGAAGCCATAATCGGTAAGGATGCGGCGCAGGTCGGGGTTGCCCTCGAACAGCACGCCATACATGTCGTAGACTTCGCGCTCGAGCCACCCGGCGACCGGCCACAGCCCGGTCACCGACGGCACCGGCTTGACCTCGTCGGTCGAGACATGGACTCGCAAGCGGTGGTTCTTGGTGAGGCTGAGCAGGCAATAGACCACCTCGAACCGCTCGGGGCGATCCGGATAATCGACGCCGGCGATCTCCATCAATTGCTGATAGGCCAGTTCATCGCGCAAGATGCGGAGCGCATCGACGATGCCTTCGCGCTTCACGTCGAGCCGGATCTCGCCGACCTTTTCGGTCGCCGATATCAGAGCCTTGCCGAGCGCCTTCGTGGCCGCCTCGACCACACCCTCATTACTGGCATATCTGGGATGCGGCGCACTCACCGTTCGATCGTCCCTACCCGGCGGATCTTCCGCTGGAGCTGCATCACGCCATAAAGCAAAGCTTCCGCCGTCGGCGGGCAACCCGGCACGTAAATATCGACCGGCACGATCCGGTCGCAGCCGCGCACGACGCTATAGCTGTAATGATAATAGCCGCCGCCATTGGCGCACGAGCCCATCGAGATGACGTATTTCGGCTCCGACATCTGGTCGTAGACCTTGCGGAGCGCGGGCGCCATCTTGTTGCAGAGCGTGCCGGCGACGATCATCACGTCCGACTGGCGCGGAGATGCGCGCGGCGCGGCGCCAAATCTTTCAAGATCATAGCGCGGCATGTTCACATGGATCATCTCGACCGCGCAGCAGGCGAGACCGAACGTCATCCACCAGAGCGAGCCGGTGCGCGCCCACTGAAACAGATCCTCGGTCGACGTGACGAGGAAGCCCTTGTCCTGGACCTCGCTGTTCAGGCTGTTGAAGAATTCGGGATCGGGAAGCCGCGTCTCCTGCGGGTGCAGGTCGAGCGACTGCGGTAGCGTCACTCCCATTCCAGTGCTCCCTTCTTCCACGCATAAGCAAAGCCGACCGCGAGTTCGATCAGGAAGACCATCATCGCCGCCCAACCCGCGAAGCCGATCCCACCCAGCGCGACCGCCCACGGATAAAGAAAGGCCGCTTCCAGATCGAATACGATGAACAGGATCGCGATCAGGTAGAAACGGACATCGAATTGCGCGCGGCTATCCTCGAAAGCGGGGAAACCGCACTCATATTCGCTCAACTTTTCGGGGTTCGGCTTGGACGATCCGGTCAGCTTCGACGCCAGCATCGGCAGCACGACGAACGCGGTCGAAAGTCCCACCGCGACCGCGAGAAACATCAGGATCGGCAGATAGCCTGCGGCGACGGTCGCCATCGTTCCGATATACTCCGTGGGGGAAGCGCAGAGGGCGCTTCCGAAGTCGGGGTTTCCCTAAGCGCGCCGCACCTGCGAAGCAAGCCGCCGAGCATTGAGAATGACTCGCAATTAAAGGCTTTTCAGCGCCCTCAGCGAGACGGACTAACGCGGGAAACCTACTTCCGAAGCGCGCCCGCCAGCAGCTTGTGCAACTTGGAATGGAGCACATCGTTCCCGGCGAGGAATTCGCGCCGCTTCATCGGTTGGTCACCGCCTCGAAAATCGGTGACGAACCCGCCTGCTTCCTTGACCAGTAGCAGGCCGGCAGCCACGTCCCAAGGCTGGAGATCGCTCTCCCAATAGCCGTCGAAACGGCCGGCCGCGACCCAGGCGAGGTCGAGCGCGGCCGAACCGAAGCGGCGGATGCCCGCCACATTGGGGCCGATCGCGCCGAAAATCTTGCTCCATTGATCGAAGTCGCCATGCCCCAGGAAAGGCGTGCCGGTCGCGATCAGCGCATCGGCCAGGTCGCGCCGCGCGGAGACGCGCAGGCGGCGGTCGTGCAGCCAGGCGCCCCGCCCCTTCTCGGCCCAGAAACTCTCGTCGGTGACGGGCTGATAGATCAAGGCCTGCGTGATCTCGCCGCGCCCATTGGGCTTGGGCTCCTCGACCGCGATCGAGATCGCGAAATGCGGCACGCCGTGAAGGAAGTTGGAGGTGCCGTCGAGCGGATCGACGATCCAGCGCGGCTTGTTCGGATCGCCCTCGCGCGCGCCGCCTTCCTCACCCAGGAAACCCCAATCGGGGCGCGCACGCTTGAGCTCCTCGTAGAGCGTCTGCTCGGCGCGCTCGTCGGCCTGGCTCACGAAATCGGCCGGGCCTTTGCGCGAGACTTGGAGCTGCTGCACTTCGCCGAAGTCCCGACGCAGCCGCGGCCCCGCCTTGCGCGCAGCGCGCTCCATGATCGTGAGAAGGCCAGAATGGGCTACCATGTCTTACTCCCCCCTCCCGCTTGCGGGAGGGGTCGGGGGTGGGTTTGCCCGCACAAGCCGCGAGCGAAGCATATGAGGTGGGCGCTTGCCCACCCCTTGATCCCCTCCGGCAAGCGGGAGGGGAAGCACGGATCAGTCCGCCCTGCGGACATATTCCTGATTGTAGACGTCGACGACGATGCGCGTGCCCGCACCGATATGCGGCGGCACCATCACGCGGACGCCATTGTCGAGCACCGCCGGCTTGTAGGAAGACGAGGCCGTCTGGCCCTTCACCACCGCATCGGCTTCGACGATCAGCGCCTCGATCGTGTCGGGCAGCTGCACCGAGATCGGGCGCTCGTCGTAAAGCTCCATCACCACGTCCATGCCGTCCTGCAGGAACGCCGCGGCATCGCCCAAAAGGTCGCGCGGCAGCGTGATCTGCTCGTAGGTGGCCTTGTCCATGAAGGTCAGCTGTTCGCCATCGGCGAACAGAAACTGGAAGTCGGTCGTGTCGAGACGCACGCGCTCGACCGTCTCGGCCGAACGGAAGCGGACATTGTTCTTGCGGCCGTCGATGAGGTTCTTCATCTCGACCTGCATATAGGCGCCACCCTTGCCCGGCTGGGTGTGCTGAATCTTGACGGCCTTCCAGATGCCGCCTTCATATTCGATGATATTGCCGGGACGAATGTCCACGCCGCTGATCTTCATGTGGGTCTCGCGATTGGAAAGAGCAGGCGCGGCCCTTAGCGGGCCGTCGCTCGCGCGGCAAGGCGGACCGTGTCAGATCGGCTTGTCGAGGAAGGCGCGGATCCCGGCCACGGTGGCGGCGGGCTGCTCCTCCATCAGCCAGTGACCGGAATCGGCGATCACCAGCGGCGTCACGTTGGTCGCCGTAAAACGCATCACCGCCGCCATTGTCAGTCCGAAGCTCTTGTCGCCGCCGACCGCCATCACCGGCATGGTCAGCTTGCCCCCTTTTGCGAGGAACGCCTGATTGTCGATTGCATCCTGGTCGAAGGCGGCAAACTGACTGAAACCAGCATGCATTCCGCCCGGCAACGCATAAAGTGCGGCATAATGCGCGCGTGAGCCCTCGCTGAACTTGGCGGGTGTCGCTGAAAATTCATTCCAGAAGCGATCGAGATAGATACGCTCGCGCCCCGCGACGAGCCGCTCCATATCGGGTCCACCGAAGCGGAAATGCCAGAGCAGCGGGTTCTTGAGGATCTCTTCCCATGGCCCGACCCCGGGCAGCGGCGCGTCCATGATCACGAAGCGGGTCACGCGTCCGGGGTTTTCGGCCGCGAAGGCATAGCCGACCATATTACCGATATCGTGCGTGACCAGATCGGCCTTGCCGACATGGAGCGCGTCCAGCACGCCGGACACGTCCAGGCCCTGATTCTTCTTGTCATAGCCGCCCGCAGGCTTGGACGAGAGACCGAGGCCGCGCAGATCGGGCACGATCACGGTATGATCGCGCATCAGATCGGCCGCGAGCGGCGCCCACATGTCGCCGGTTTCGCCATAGCCGTGCAACAATATCACCGCCGGGCCATGGCCGCCGACGCGGACATGGATCGTGGTCCCGTTGGTCGCGATTTCCTGCGTGTGGAACGCTGGAGGAGAAGGCTGGACCTGGGCCATGGCCGGCGCGGCGGTCAGCATGGAAAGGCCGATCAGAAGCGTCCGGATCATGAATAGTCCCCTTACCTAGAGACACCATCCTTACGTTATGAACCCGTAACGTACAGCGATATCTCGCGAATCCTGGACGATTCAGCCGTGCAGGCTGCGCAGGATCGGATAGGGGTTGATCTCGATCCCTTTCCACCAGCCATCGCCCGGCGCCATCTGGTGGATCTCGTAATGAAGATGCGGCGCTTCGGCGCTGGCGTCGCCGGTCGAGCCGACCTGACCGATCTGTTGCCCCTGCTTCACCGCCTCCCCTTCACGCAGGCCAGGGGCATAAGCATCGAGATGCGCATAATAATCCTGCCAGGCCGGGTCGGCGCGGCGGATATAGACGGTATGCCCGCCGTCACGGCTTTCGAACATCTTCTCGACCGTGCCGGCGGCCGCCGCGAGCACGGGCGTACCGCGCGGCGCCATGATGTCTATGGCATGGTGCGCACGCGTGCCGTCGCCGCGCGCATCGCCCCAGCTGTCGGCGAGCTTGTCGGGCGTCACGCCCGCGACGGGCACGATCAGCCCGCCGCCCGCCGGCATGGCCGCCACCGCCGGCGCCGGCGCCGGTTGGCGTGTTGGGACGGGCATGGCTTGCCGCGAGACCGGACCGCGGCCCGGCCGGACCATCAACGCAAACGCGCCGATGACGAGCAAGAAGACCAGCAGCAATATCCAGCCGAGCCGGGTCATTCCTGAAACACCGCCGGCGTGCCTGGTTTCACCATGAGCGACAGGCGCGCCGCATCCCAATTGGTCAGTCGAATGCAGCCATGGCTGGTGGTGCGCCCGATCGTCTCGGGCGTGGAGGTGCCGTGGATGCCATAATGGTCCTTGTCGAGGTCCATCCACACCACGCCGACCGGGCCGTTCGGCCCGGGCTTGAGTGTCTCCTTGGTGTCGCCTGGTTTCGCGTCCCAGAAGAGCTTGGGATTATAGTGGAAGCTCGGCAGGTAGGACGTGCCCTGTATCTTCCATGTGCCGATCGGCAGCGGATCATGCGTGCTGCCCATCGTGGCCGGGAATTGCGCAACCAACGCGTCCTGAGCGTCATAGACGCGCAGTACGCCATCGGATTTGTCGACCACGATCCTCGCCGCCTGCGGCTGGTCCGAGGAAACGCTCAATTGCACGAGCATCGCCTTCCAGTCCGGCCGCAGCGCCGCGGGATAGTCGGTCGCGGCGGGGCGGACGTTGGGGACCTTGAGCGTCGCGCCCGCGGCCAGCGGCGCATGACCGTTGAGCGCGATCAACGTCGGTTCGGTGGTATGATAACGCTCGGCCAGCTCCTCCATCGCATCGGAATAGCCCATCGCAGGAAGTTCGGCCTGTTTGGCCGGATCGTCGGGGATCGGGCCGACGAACGGCCCGGCCAGATCGGCCTGGGTCAGCGTCACCTCGATCGTGGCCGGGGTCGCAGAATAAGCCGCCAGCGCCTGAGCCGTGGCCTGGTCCAGCCGCCCGCTTTGATCCAGCCCCCGCGCCTCCTGAAAACCCTTGATCGCCTTCGCCAGCGACGCGCCGGCATGACCATCGATCACGCCCGGCCCGAAACCCAGCCGGTCGAGTAGGACCTGTGCAGTCAGGGTTTCCGTGTCGATTCCGTGTGATCTGGTTACGGCGCCGGCCGAAAAAGCGGGATAGACTGTGGTGAGCGCAAGACAAACGGCTGCAACCTGGATTTTCTTCACGCGTGCCTGCCCTTATCTTGTGTTTGGGCAGGATTGAACGCCGCGCGGCGACTTTCTTTCCGGGTAGCGGGATAACATATGTTGGATTTGCAATTGGGCCGGCGCGGCCTGCTGGGTGGAGCCTTGGCGATCGGAGCCGCCTCGCTGGTTGGAGGCCGGGCCTTCGCAGCGCTTCCGGAAAAACGCATCGCCTTCCGCAACATCCACACCAATGACACGGTCGATGCGCGCTTCTTCGGCGCGGACGGTTGGGACCATCAGGGGTTGGCCGAACTCAACCACGGGCTGCGCGACTGGCGCAACAATGAAACCACGGTGATGGATCCGCAGCTCATGCTGCTGCTGAGCGCGATCCGCGACAAGTTGGGCGTCGCGCCGCAAACCAAGATCGACCTGATCTCAGGCTATCGTTCGCCCCAGACCAATTCGGCGCTACGCGCCGCGGGCGGCGAACATACCGGCGTGGCGAGCAAGAGCCAGCACATGCTGGGCAAGGCGACCGACATCCACATGCCTGGCATCGCGCTCGAAAATCTCCACCTTGCGGCCTTGTCGATGCGCGGCGGCGGAGTCGGTTATTATCCCAAGGACGGCTTCGTCCACGTCGACACCGGACGCGTCCGCATCTGGTGAAACCCTCAGCGCTGCCGCTTGGGCGCGCTGCCAATATCGTAGGCGATAATCGCCGGCTTGTTACAGCCATGCTCGTCGGTGCGCAGTACTGTGTGAAAGGCATCGGCGTTCGGCAGCTCGTTCAACTTCTGCGCGCGTACCGGCTTTTTCGGATCGGGGGCGACAACTTCGATGCCCTTCATGCGACAGACGGGCTTGAGCGCCTCGGCATTGGGTTGCGCCACCACCGGCTGGGCAGCCGTCGCGGCAGCGAAGATCAACATGCTCAGCATGACATTCTCTCCTTGCAGCGGATTTATCACCAACCAACGATTCGAAACAGCGCGCGCCGCTCGTCTCGTCGCAATCGATTCAGCCGTTTCGCTCGGAATCCTTAAGCACCGTCGCAAACGCCTTCACCGCTGCCGCTTCGCCGCCCTCCCCGTTCCACACCGCATTGCACACCGCGAGGAAATCGGCGCCCGCCTGTATCAGAGGCGCGGCATTAGCAGGCGTGATCCCGCCAATCGCGACGCAGGGCAGTTCGAACAGGGTCGTCCACCAGCCGAGGATCGAGGGGTCGGGGTGGTGGTGCACCTCCTTGGTGTTGGTCGGATAGAAAGCACCGAAGGCGACATAGTCGGCGCCCGCCTCACCGGCCTCCATCGCGAGATGGCGGCTGTCGTGACAAGTCACGCCGATCTGCGCCTTGGGTCCGAGCGCGTCGCGCGCCTCGCGCGGATCGCCGTCGCCCTGCCCCAGATGCACGCCATCCGCGCCGAGGCGCTTCGCCAGGCTGATACTGTCATTGACGATGAACGTGATTTCGCGGTCGGCGCAGACACGCTGCAGCGGCTCCGCCACCCGCGCGATCGCATGTTCGTCCATCCCTTTAAGGCGAAGCTGGAAGGCCGCGACCGGCCCTGCATCGGCTGCGGCGGCGAGCCGGTCGGCGAAGCCCGCGTCGATCGCGGGCGGCGAGATAAGATAAAGCTGGCACGCCGGTCGGAACTGACGTTCGAACCGCTCGGAAAAGCCGGGATCGAGATCGACCTCGTCGTCTGGAATGTCCTGGCCCTCGAATTCGCCCATGATGCGTCCTTCCGCCCCGCGCCTTTCCAGCACCCCAGCGCAGCGTCAAGCAGCCGTCGCAACACTGAAGTTTTTATTTGCCCATTTGTCACAGCGGGAATAGTGAAGCATAAACTTCAGCAAGGAGTCCTTCCATGTCCGAGTCGCCAACCGTCCACGGCAATTTCACGATCGATCGCCACTATGACGTTGCGCCGGCGCGCGTTTTCGCCGCTTTTGCCGATCCGGCGAAGAAGAAGAGCTGGTTCGCCGCCAGCGACACGCACGAGATCACCGCCTTCGACAGCGATTTTCGCATCGGCGGCATCGAGAAACTTCATTACCGTTTCGGCGAGAATACGCCCTTCCCCGGCGCGCAGCTGACCAATGATGGCTATTATCATGATATCGTGCCCGAACGCCGGATCGTCACCTCGTCACACATGGCAATCGCAGGCCGGCCGATCTCGGTCGCCCTCGTCACGATCGAACTCACGCCGTCCGGCGAAGGCACCGATGTGAGCTGCACCTTCCAGGGCGCCTTTTTCGAGGGGTCGGATGGCGCCGTGATGCGTCGGGGCGGCTGGGAAACGTTGCTCGACCGGCTCGCTCTCAGCGTCTGATATGGCACGTCCGGAACGCGGTCCGCAGGAGGCGATAGACCGCCTCTTCCACGCGCTCGGCGATCCTACCCGTCGGCGCATTGTGGAGATGCTGAGCGAGCGCCCTCATTCGGTGTCCGCTTTAGCGGCTCCATTCGGCGTCACTGTCACCGCAATCGCGCAACATCTGCGCATCCTGGAGGAAGCCGGGCTGGTGCGGACCGAGAAGCTGGGCCGCGTGCGCAGCTGCCAGATCGAGCAGAAAGGCCTGGCGAGCATCCAGACGTGGCTTGGGGATCGGCGTTCGCTATGGGAACGGCGGCTCAGCAGCCTTGCGGACATATTGTCCGAAGACCCAACCATATACAAAAGCTGAATTTTGGCGCGGATCGGGCGCGCGCGCCCGTCGTTCCGCCATCATGTCCTCGCCAGGCGCGATCCGCATCGGCTGTTCCGGCTGGAATTATCGCCATTGGCGAGGACTATTTTATCCGGAAAAGCTGCCGGTGAAGCGCTGGTTCGCTTTCTACGCGGAGCAGTTCGACACGGTCGAGATCAACAACAGCTTCTATCACCTGCCGAAGGCCGAGACGTTCGACAAATGGCGCGAGCAGGCGCCACCGGGTTTTGACTATGCGGTGAAGGCCAACCGTTATCTGACGCAGGCTAAAAAGCTCAAGGATTGCGCCGAGCCGGTCGCGCGGATGATGGCGCCGGTGCGGCACCTCGGCCGGGTGCTCGGACCGATCCTCTATCAGCTGCCGCCGAGCCTTCGGATCAACCTGTCGAGGCTGGAGGAATTCCTGTCGCTCCTGCCGCGCGACCTGATTCACGTTTTCGAATTTCGCGAGCGCAGCTGGTATGTGCCCGAAACGCTGGCGCTGCTCGAACGCTACGGAGCCTCCTTTTGCGCGCACGACATGCCGGGCTCGGCGAGCGGACGCTGGGCGATAGGTCCGGTCGCCTATGTCCGCTTCCATGGCGGCATCAGCAAATATTGGGGCCGTTATGCCGATGAGGTCCTGCTCGGCTGGACCGATTGGATGCGCGATCAGGCCGCGGGCGGGCGAACCGTCTGGGCCTATTTCAACAATGATCCCGAAGCGCAGGCCATCCACGATGCGCTGACGCTCAAGGCGATGGTGCGACAGGCGATGCGGTAGCGGTCCGCCCGTACACGCTCAAACCTTGACCGTCGACGCCCGGTAGATCTGGTCGATCGCCGCGCCCAGCGCCGCGTCGAATTCCGCCTCGTTCATCTGATGGCGCAGATCCTCGACCAATGCGCGCGAGAAGCTCGCGATCATACCGTGATTCCTGGCGAGTTCCGCGCAGGCTTCGTCGCGCGAATAGCCCCCCGAAAGCGCCACCACCCGCACCACGCGAGGATGCGCCATAAGGGGCGCGTATAAATCGGGTTTCACCGGAATGGTGAGCTTGATCATCACATTGCGATGCGCGGGCAGCGCATCGAGCCCTTTCTTGAGTTCGTCCAGCAGCATGTCTTCGGCCGCCGCGCGGTCCGGACTCTTGAGCAACACTTCAGGCTCGAGGATCGGCACCAGTCCATGCGCGGCGATCTGCTCGCCGATCGCGAATTGCTGTTCCGCGATCGCCGCGATTCCGCTCCGCGAGGCACGATTCACGACCGATCGCATCTTCGTGCCGAACAGGTTCAATCCAGCCGCGCGGGCCAGTAGGTCGTCCAAGCCGGGGATCGGCTTCATCAGCTGGACGCCGTCTTTTTCCTCTTCCAGCCCCTTGTCGACCTTGAGGAAGGGCACGACGCCCCTTTCCTTCCAGAGATAGGTTGGAACCGGCTGGCCATGCGCCGCGCCATCCATCGTCTTTTCGAACAGGATCGCGGCGAGCACCTTGCCGCCGCTGAAGCTGAGCGCCGTGATGATGCGCACGCGCATCTCATGGACCAGCTGGAACATCGCGGCATCGCCCGAATAACTATCCTCCGGAATGCCGTAAGCCGCGAGCGCCTTGGGCGTCGATCCGCCGCTTTGGTCGAGTGCCGCGATGAAGCCTGGCTTGTCGCGCATCTGCGCCATCATCTGAGAATCGGGCATCCATCCTCCTGCGCGTGCTGAATCAGCCGATGAATATCGGCGACGCGGCCGCGCTTAGCTTTCGATTCCGCAGGCGACAATGGAGGTTGCGCTACCATGAGGGGACCGGCCCGAAGGCCGGTCCCGAAGATGGATCAAGCGTGGAGCAAGCCCGCATGACGCGGACGCCGCATGCTCGCACCGAGCAGGCCGAAGCCCAGTACCATCACCGCCCACATGGCGGGTTCAGGCACCACGCCCGCGACTTGCGACCAGCTGCTGATCAGACCGAAATCGGAAGAGCAGGCTCCGGTCGTGCCGGTGCACCACGGCGAAAACGGGCCGGCGACCAGGGAGTCGAAGGTATATCCGCCGCCGTGGAAGACCACGAAAGCGGGCCCGGTCGCTGCGGTGAGGCTGCCTGTCAGATCATCCACACTGCTCAGGGAGTAGCTGAGCAGGTTGGACGAGTAGGTGAAGCTGACGAAATTCGCCGTCGTCAGCGTAGTACCCAGCGTGTAGTTTTTCAAAACCAGGGTGCCGCTGCCGATACCCGAGCAGTCGATACAAGTCCCCGAAAATTTGAAATCGACCGCCGCGGCCGGAGCGGCGATTGCCGCCAAGCCCACTAAGGCGGAGAGCGCGGTTAAAAACCGCATTATGTGCTTATGCAACATCGCGTGTACCCCTTTACCGGATTCCCCCCCGGAAAAAGCCCCGCTCAAACCGTTGCTGCACCGCCGAATGAACTAGTTAATTCAGATTAGCAATTGCACATTCGGCACTCACCGCATGTTTGCACCGCAATGCCGCGAAAAGCCCGTCACAGACCCAGTTCGTCGCGCAAAGGATCCGGACTGCCGCGCCGGCTCATCGCCCCAAGCACTCCGAACCCGACCAGCATCAGCAGCCATCCCGGCATCGCGGAGCCGACCTGGTCATGTAAGCTCTGCGGATCATTGGAAGACTGGTGGCTGATCGCATGACTCGAACCGTAAAGGCTCATCGTGCTGCCCGAGCCGTTGGCCAGGTTTTTCCCCGAGGGATCCTTCACCGCCTCTGTTGGCGCTGCAATGAGAAATCCAGCCAGGATCGCCGCGCTCGCATATGTCAGACGCTTGGCCATGATCGCGCGCTCCTCAATTGTGCAGTGCAAAATTGAGGCAACAGTTCACATTTGTGAAGTGAATTTATTGCATCGCACAATAATCTGACGACACGCGGCCGAAAAGCAGCCTGCAATTCAGCCGAGCGCGGCGACCCCCGGCAGCGGCTTTCCTTCCATCCATTCGAGGAAGGCTCCGCCCGCGGTCGAGACGAAGCTGAAGCTCTCGGCGACGCCGGCGTGGTTGAGCGCGGCGACCGTATCGCCGCCGCCCGCGACCGAGACCAGCCCACCGGACTGGGTCAGCGCCGCCGCGATGCGGGCGAGCGCGACCGTCGCGGTATCGAAGGGGTGAAGCTCGAACGCACCCAGAGGGCCGTTCCAGACCAGCGTACGACACGTCTTGAGCGCGTCGCCCAGCGCCTCGACCGCGGCCGGGCCAACATCGAGGATCATCTCGTCAGCGGCCACCTCGTGCACATTGATCGTGCGCGTCGGCGGATCGGCGCGGAACTCCTTCGCCACCACCACGTCATAGGGCAGGTGCACCGTGCAATCGGCCTTGTCGGCTGCTTCGAGGATCTCGAGCACGGTATCCTTCAGGTCATGCTCGCACAGCGACTTGCCGACATCGACCCCGCGCGCGGCGAGAAAGGTGTTGGCCATGCCGCCGCCGATGATCAGGTGATCGACCTTCGAGACGAGGTGCTTGAGCACGTCGAGCTTGGTCGAGACCTTGGCACCGCCCACCACCGCCGCGACCGGATGTTCGGGCTTGCCCAGCGCCTTTTCCAGCGCCTCAAGCTCGGCCTGCATCGATCGGCCGGCAAAGGCAGGCAGGATATGCGCCAGCCCCTCGGTCGACGCATGCGCGCGGTGCGCGGCCGAGAATGCATCATTGACGTAAAGGTCGCCCAGCTTGGCCATCGCTTGCGCAAGCTCGGGATCGTTCTTTTCCTCGCCCTTGTGGAAGCGCGTATTCTCCAGGATCGCGATATCGCCCGGCTGAAGGTCGGCCACCGCTCTCTCGGCCGCCTCGCCCACGCAATCGTCGACGAAACGCACTTCGCGGCCAAGCACCTCGCTCAACGGCTTGGTGACGAGCGCGAGGCTCATGTCAGGATTGCGTTCGCCCTTGGGGCGGCCGAAGTGCGCGAGCACCAGCACGATCGCACCTTTGTCCGAAAGCTCGGCAATGGTGGGCGCCGCGGCACGCAGGCGGGTGTCGTCGGTGACGCGCGCGCCATCCATCGGCACGTTGAGATCCTCGCGCACCAGCACGCGTTTGCCTGAAACGTCGCTTATGTCGTCCAGCGTCTTGAAGCTCACCGCTCGATCCTCACTTTGTCGCCGACCCGGATCGGGCCACTCTCGATCACTATGGTCGTCACCCCGCCCCGCCAATGCGGCAGCAGCACCGCCTTCAGTCCCGGAGCAACCTCTTCCATGCGGCTGCACGGATCGCACTCGCCGGTCACTTCCAGCACGAGGCCCGAATCGAACAGGATCCGCGCGCCTTCCGACTGTTCGAGCGACAGTCCCTCGACCAGCAGGTTCGCGCGGCGCTGCTCCCACGGAATCGCGGCGTCCAGCTCACGCAATGCTTCGCGCCAGCCTTCGGCAGCCAACACCGTCACCTGTCGCCGGTTGCGTCCCGGCTTGAGGCTGCCGCGGAAATCGCCCTGCAGCCCCTGCTCGACAGTGACATCGGCATGGTCGAGCGCCTCCATCGTCCCGCGCGGCCGGTCATGGCGCGCGATGCCGAGGAGAATCGCCACCTCCCGCTCTTAAAGAAGCTTGCCCATCGCGCCGGCGGTGTCGACCATCCGGTTCGAGAAGCCCCATTCATTGTCGTACCAGCTGAGCACGCGCACGAGCTTGCCTTCGAGCACGGCGGTTTCGAGGCTGTCGACCGAAGAGCTATGCTGATCCCCGTTGAAGTCGATCGAGACGAGCGGTTCGGTCACGTACTGGAGGATACCCTTTAGCGGGCCGCTCTCCGACGCTGCCTTGAGCGCGCCGTTCACTTCCTCGACACTCGTATCCTTCTTGGGCTGGAAGGTCAGGTCGATCACGGAGACGTTGGGGGTCGGCACGCGAATAGCCGAGCCGTCGAGACGGCCCTTGAGTTCGGGCAGCACCTCGCCGACGGCGCGGGCGGCGCCGGTCGTGGTCGGGATCATCGACATCGCGGCGGCACGCGCGCGGCGCATATCCTTGTGGATCTGGTCGAGGATCTTCTGGTCGTTGGTATAGCTGTGCACGGTCGTCATCAGGCCGCGCTCGATCCCGATCGCATCGTTCAGCACCTTGGCGATCGGCGCCAGGCAATTGGTGGTGCACGAGGCGTTGGAGACGATCTTGTGATCGGCGGTCAGCTTGTCGTGGTTGACGCCGAACACCACGGTCAGGTCGACGCCCTTGGCCGGCGCGGAGACCAGCACCGTCTTGGCGCCTGCCTCCAGATGCTTGCCCGCGCTTTCGCGGTCGGCGAAGAAGCCGGTGCACTCCAGTGCGATATCGATCTTGTCTTCGGCATGCGGCAGCTTGGCCGGATCGCGTTCGGCGGTGACCTTGATGCGCTTGCCATCGATGATCAGGTCGTTGCCGTCGGCATGGACGTCGCCATTCCAGGTGCCGTGCACGCTATCGCGCTTGAACAGCAGCGCGTTCGAGGGCGCATCGGCCAGATCGTTGATCGCCACCAGCTCCAGTCCGCAATCCGGGCGCGAAAGGATCGCGCGGGCGACCAGCCGGCCGATACGTCCGAAGCCGTTGATCGCAACCCGTACCGCCATGTCGAAAGCTCCTTGAAGATAGTGCTGATGAACCGCGCGCTCCCTTTGTCGGGTGCGGCTTCAACCGTCAACCGCGCCCCGGCCTGAAGCGCATGCATATAATCTAGGCCGGGATATAGCCGCTCCGCGTCCCACCAGACGTGGCGGGCGTGCGATCAGAGCCGTTGCCAGTCCCCGGCCGGCCCCCTAATGCAAGCTTAATGTCGGAAGAGGCTCTCAACTCTGCAATGGTCCGGCTGGAACGCGCCCTCGGCCGCATCGAGCGTGCCGCCGGCGCGCGCGAATCCGCCGGCAATGGCGTCGCCGAAGCTTATGCCCTGCTCGAAGAGCGGCACGAGACGCTACGCGCCCGCGTCCAGGAAACCATCGCGCGGCTGGACAATCTGATCGGGCATGAGGAACAGCGCTGATGGCCCAGGTCAAACTCAGCGTCGGCAACCGCAGCTACGATCTCGCCTGCCCCGACGGCCAGGAGCCGCGGCTGGAGATGCTCGCGGGCATGCTCGACTCGAAAGCACGCGAGGCCGAGCAGGTCGTAGGCAGCGCCAATGAGGCTCGCCAGCTGCTGCTCGCGGGGCTTCTGCTCGCGGATGAGCTGAGCGATTTGCGCGCGGGCGCTCCCGATCCCGGCAAGGCCGCGATGGCGCGCACGCTCGAACAATTGGCGGGCCGGATGGAATCTCTTGCCGAACGCCTTGAGCATGGGGTCGCGAACTCCTAGATAGGTTCGTGGTGGGAACTGCCCGGTACGATCCACGAACATCCCTGAGGCGATTCATCATCCAAGGGAGCTGTCCCTGTTCGGGCCCTGGCCCGGTGCACATGGTTCCCACCTGACGTTTTTGGCGTCAGTGGATTTCAGGAAAACGGCCATGGCGGTCCCACCACCCTCCCCCGATCCAGCCAAGGTCGCGCTGCGCGCCTTGCTGCGCGCGCAGCGGGCAGCGCATGTCGCCGCGATCGGTGCGCAAGCGGCGAAGGCGGCCGCACAGGCCGCGGCGGATCTTTTGCTGCCGCACATTCCCGAAGGCGCGACCGTTTCACTCTATCTCGCGATGCATGACGAACTCGACCCAGCGCCCTTGCTCGACGCGCTCCATGCGCGCGGCCATGAGATTGCGCTGCCGACATTGATCGACCGCACCACGATGCGCTTCCTCGCCTGGGCTCCAGGCGACGCGATCGAGCACGGGCCGATGAACCTGCGCCAGCCTTCACCTTCCGCGCCCGAGCTCGCCCCCGATCTGATCGTGACACCCCTGACCGGATTCGATCGCCGTGGTGGCCGGATCGGCTATGGCGCGGGCCATTATGACCGCGCCTTCCAGCGTTACCCCGGCGCGCACCGCATCGGCTTCGCCTGGGCGATGCAGGAGGTCGAGCAGGTGCCGCGCGACCCATGGGACGTATCGTTGCACGCGGTCGTGACCGAAAAGGAGTTCGTGCGGATATGAAGCCGACCTGGCGCAAGCCCGCGGGCATGGGACTGATCCTGGTGCTGATCCTGTTCTGGGCCGGACTGGTGGGCACGCAGGCGCAGAATATCGCGCTTTTGCCCTGGCCGGCGCAGGCGTTCGTCTATTGCGTGGCCGGAATGGTCTGGATCGCGCCGCTCAAGCCATTGCTTTTCTGGATGGAACATGGCCGCTGGAGAAAGTAGCGCCCATCCGCCACGAATTTCCGCATAGTGGATGTTTCATTAACACCTCTTCTCTAAGACGAATGGTCATGAGCGAGGTAGCCTGCGAAGATCCTTGGCGGCGTCTTTACGACGGTATCGCCCGTGTTTTGCTCGACAACCGTCTCGAGCCGACGCCCACCAACTATGCGATGGCGCATCGCTATCTGACCGCGCAGGATCGCGCCTTCAATGGCTCGATCGAGCGCGCGATGCAGCAGGGCGGCCTCTCCGCCGCGTCCGCCGCCGCGATGATCGCGGAGCGTTCGGTCGAACTCTCCGCATCCGATCTGCAGGTGATGGTTGCCGACGCCCAGGCGCGGCTGACCGAAGTCAGCGAGATCGTTTCGATTTCACGTGAGGTCGCCGCCGATTATGGTGAAGCGCTCGCGACCAACGCCGCCGAGCTCGAAGCCGGCGCGTCGCCCGTCACCGTCGTCGGCGCTTTGATGGGCCTGACCCATTCGATGATCGACCGCACGCGCGGCGTCGAGGAACAGCTTCGCATCGCCTGCGAGGAGATCCGCACGTTGCGCGACAGCCTCGCCGACGCGCAGGACGCGGCGAACCACGACGCGTTGACCGGCCTCCCCAACCGCCGGGCGCTCGACACGCGGCTTGCCGCGGCGGTCGAGACCGCGCGTGAAACCGGGCGTCCATTCGCCATCGCGATCTGCGACATCGATCATTTCAAGAATTTCAACGACAAATACGGCCACCAGATCGGCGACGAGGTCATCAAGTTCGTCGCCACCAGCCTTGCCAAGGATGGCGGCGAGCTCACGTGAAATCGAAACGATCTCGCTGACTTCGGTCAGCTGCGCCTGGGCGTCGGCAGCCAGCACCTGCAGATCGGATGCGGAGAGTTCGACCGAACGCTCCGCGATCATCGCGGCGGCGGACGCGGCGGAGAGGCCGCC
>JAEKMC010000086.1 GCA_019508115.1 Sphingomonas sp. | reverse complement strand
CCGGCCAGCTTGCCGGTGCCGCCTTGGGCGCACTCGACCTGGCGCTCGCGCCCGGCGACAGCCTGCATCTCGACCTCAAATCCGCCGACGGCGCCAGCCTGTTCGGCGCCATCGACCTCGACCTCGGAAGCCAGCCCGCATGAGCGCCCTCTCCATCATCATCGACACCGACCCCGGCCAGGACGACGCCGTCGCACTGCTGCTCGCGGCGGCCAGCCCGGAGCTGGAACTGCTGGGCGTGACGACCGTGGCCGGCAACGTGCCACTCGCACTGACGACGCTGAACGCGTGCAAGGTCATGGAACTGGCCGGCCGGCGCGACGTGCCCATCTGCGCCGGCGCCGACCGGCCGCTGGACGTGCCGCTGGTGACCGCCGAGCACGTGCACGGCGACACCGGCCTGAACGGCGTGCAGCTGCCCGAGCCCACGCTGGCGGTGGACCCGCGCCACGCGGTTGACTTCATCATCCAGACGCTGCGCGAGCGCGAGGCTGGCACCGTGACGCTGTGCCCGCTGGGCCCGTTGACCAATATCGCGCTGGCGCTGCGCCAGGCGCCCGACATCGCACCGCGCATCCGCCGCATCGTGCTGATGGGCGGCGGTTTCTTCGAGGGCGGCAACGTGACGCCGGCGGCGGAGTTCAACTTCTACGTCGACCCGCGCGCCGCGCACGAGGTGTTCACGAGCGGCGTGCCGATCACGATGGCACCGCTGGACGTCACCCACGAAGCGCTGACGACGGCCGCGCGCATCGAGGCCATCCGCGCCATCGGCAACCGCGTCGGCCCGGTCGTCGCTGCGTGGATGGAATTCTTCGAGCGCTACGACGAGGAGAAATACGGCCAGGACGGCGGCCCGCTGCATGACCCCTGCGTCATCGCCTGGCTGCTGCGCCCGGCGCTGTTCAGCGGCCGCGATTGCAACGTGCGTATCGAGACGGCGAGCGAGCTGACGCGGGGCATGAGCGTCGTCGACTGGTGGGCCGTGACCGGCCTGCCGGCCAACGCGCAGGTGCTGCGCCATGTCGACTCGGACGGCTTCTTCGCGCTGCTGACCGAGCGACTTTCCAGACTGGGCTGAATCAACCCTGCAGTGAGCGCGACACGAGCCGGAAATCCGGCTCTTCGGGAAAGGGTTTCACCGTGAACCCGAGGCCGCGCATCAGCTTGAGCATGTCGGCGTTGTGGGTCAGCACGAGGCCTTCGATGTCCGACAGCCCTTTCTCGCGCGCCGCGTCCGTGATGCCTTCCATCAGCCGGGAGCCCAGGCCCTTGCCGCCGAAGTCATCGGCGACGAGCAGGCTGAATTCGCAGCTGGTCTGGTCGGGGTTGGTGATGATGCGCGACACGCCGACGATGCGCTCCGCCTCGTCGAAGCCGCCGTCGTCGCGCGCGGTGCGCTCGGTGTAGACGGCCACCAGCGCCATCTCGCGGTCGTAGTCGATCAGCGTCAGGCGGGCGAGCAGGCCCGGCGGCAGCTCCTGGATCGCGCTGGCGAAGCGGAAGTAGCGGCTCTCGGGCTTCAGGCCGCGCACCAGGTCCTGCAGCATCTGCGCGTCGTCCGGCCGCACCGGGCGCACGGTCACCTCGCCGCCGCCGGACAGCGGCCAGACCTGCTCGAAGCGGGCCGGGTAGGGCAGGATGGCCAGGTGCGGGTAGTCGAAGGCGCGCGGGCTGGCGGCCTGCTGGCCCGGCTGCAGCACGATGCGTGCATCCACCGCCACGGCGCCGTGCTCGTCGACGATTAGCGGGTTGATGTCCATCTCGCGCAGCTGCGGGAATTCGCAGACCATCTCGCTGACGCGCAGCAACACCCGCTCCAGCGCCTCCAGGTCGGCCGGTGCGCCGCCCTGCCAGCCCCCGGCCAGCGTCTCGGCGATGCGCGCGCGCTCGATGAGGCGGCGGGCGAGGAACTGGTTCAGCGGCGGCAGCTCCATCGCGCGGTCGGCGATCAGCTCGATCATCGTGCCGCCCGCGCTGAAGACGATGGTCGGCCCGACGGCCTCGTCCGTCACCAGGCCCACGCAGACCTCGCGGCCACGGCGTGCGGCAGCCATCTTCTGCACGGTCACGCCGTTGATGCGTGCCTGCGGCAGCAGCCGCTTCACGCGCGCCACCATCTCGTTGAAGGTGTCGCGCGCGGCCGCGCCGCTCTGGATGTTCAGCGCCACGCCCTGCACGTCGCTCTTGTGGGCGATGTCGGGCGAGTCGATCTTCAGCGCGACGGGAAAGCCCAGCTGGGTTGCCAGCATCATGGCCTCGTTGGCGCTGCGCGCCAGCACCGTCTGCGTGACGGGAATGTGGAAGGCCGCCAGCAGCGCCTTGCTTTCCATCTCGGTCAGCGTGCGGCGGCGCTCGGCCAGCACGCTCTCGATCAGCAGGCGCGCTGCCTCGACGTCGGGCTGGGCGAGGCTGGACATCGGCGGCGGCGTCTGCAGCAGCAACTGCTGGTTGGCGTAGAACGACGCGATGTTGCCGAACGCGCCCACCGCGGCTTCGGGCGTGCGGAAATTGGCGATGCCGCCGTCGTTCAGCACGCGGCGCGCTTCCTGCACGGAGGCGTCGCCCATCCAGCAGCCCAGCAGCGGCTTGGCGGTGGCGGCCCGCGCCGCGACGACGGCGCGCGCCACCTCGGTCGCATCGGAACCCAGCTGCGGCGCGTAGACGGCCAGCATGCCGTCGACCGTCGGGTCGGCGGCGGCGGCTTCGATGGCGGTGCGGAAATGCTCGGGCGTGGCCTCGGCCGAGAGGTCGACCAGTTCGGTCAGCGAGGCTCGCGGCGGCAGCTTCGGGGTCAGTGCGCGCGCCGTGTCGGGTGACAGGCGCGCGAGCTGCAGGCCGATCTCGCTGACCCAGTCCGCCGCCAGCACGCCAGGCCCGCCGCCGTTGGTCACGATGGCCAGGCGCTTGCCCACGGGCCGGTAGCGCGCGGCCAGGCATTTGGCGGCCGAGAACAGTTCCACGAAGCTGCGCACGCGCACCGCGCCGGCGCGGCGCAAGGCGGCGTCGAAGACATCGTCGCTGCCGACGATGGCGCGGCAATGCGTCAGCGCCGCCTCGTTGCCGGCGCTGCGCCGGCCGGCCTTCAGCACGACGACCGGCTTGGCATGCGCCGCCGAGCGCAGCGCGCTCATGAAGCGACGGGCGCTGGAGATGCCCTCCAGGTAGACGACGATGCTTTGCGTGCGCGCGTCGCTGGCCAGGAAGTCCAGCACCTGGGCCAGGTCCACCGCGGCGCTCGGCCCCAGCGACACGACCTGGCTGAAGCCGACGTGGTTCTGCTGCGCCCAGTCCAGCATGGCCGACGTGAGTGCGCCGGACTGCGACACCAGCGCCAGCGACCCCTCGGCCGCCAGCGGGCCGGCGGCGCTCGCGTTGAGCTTGAGGTGCGGGCGTTGGAAGCCCAGGCAGTTGGGGCCCAGCAGGTGCATGCCCTCGCGCCGCGCGATGCGCTTGAGCAGCGTGGCCTGCTCGGGCTCGACGCCCTCGCTGACGATCAGCGCCGAGCGGCAGGCGATGCGCCCCGCCACCTCCAGCGCCGCGGCGATCTGCTCGGGGGGCAGGGCGATGATGGCCAGGTCGGCCCGCGAGCGCGCCAGCTCGCCCAGTGTGCCCGTCGTGTCGCCGTGCAGGAACTGCGGCGGGTTGGCGCCGGGGGCGGCCTGCAGCGCCGCGCGCAGCGCACGCGCCTGCCGCGTCTGGCCCGCCGGGTCGTCCGAGCCGGCGAAGACGACGACCGACCGAGGCAGGAACAGCGGCGTCAGGAAATGCTTGTCCATTCAATGCACTCTAGTCGGCACCGATCAGCACCTTCACATGGGCCGCGACGCTGCGCGCGAGCGGGTCCAGCACGTAGCCGCCTTCCAGGCAGGAGATGACGCGGCCGCGGCAATGCCGCGAGGCCAGGTCCATCAACTGTCGCGTGACCCACTCGTAGTCGGCGTCCACGAGGCCGAGGTTGCCCATGTCGTCGTCGCGGTGGGCGTCGAAGCCGGCGCTGATGTAGATCAGCTCGGGCCGGAAACGCTCCAGTGCGGGCGGCCAGTGCCCGGTGACCGCGGCGCGGAAGGACTCGCTGCCGCTGCGCGGCGCCAGGCCGACGTTGACCATGTTGGCGGCGTCCTTCAGCGAGCGGGTGTCCTCGCCATTGAAGGGATAGAGGCCGGTCTCGAAGGTGCTGCACATCAGCACGCGCTCGTCG
This sequence comes from Sphingomonas sp., assembly GCA_019508115.1. Classification (GTDB taxonomy): domain Bacteria; phylum Pseudomonadota; class Alphaproteobacteria; order Sphingomonadales; family Sphingomonadaceae; genus Sphingomonas_I. The sequence goes on along the minus strand of JAEKMC010000086.1, from coordinate 35,098 downwards.
CCGGCCAGGATGTCCTCGCTGCCATTGCCGTGGTGCACGTCGAAGTCGACCAGCGCCACGCGCGCCAGGCCGTGCACGTCCAGCGCGTGGCGGATGCCGACGGCGACATTGTTGAAGAAGCAAAAGCCCATGGCCGCGGCGCGCTCGGCATGGTGGCCGGGCGGACGCACGGCGCAGAAGGCGGCCGACGCGTCGCCGCCGAGCACCAGGTCGGTCGCCAGTACGGCGGCGCCGGCGGCCCGCAGCGCGGCGTTCACGGTGTGCGGATTCATCCAGGTGTCCGGGTCCACCTGCGCATAGCCGCTTGCGGGCGAGCCGGCGAGCAGGCGTCGTACGTGCAGGGCCGTGTGTGCCCGCTCCAGCTGGGCCACGGTGGCCAGCGGGGCGTCAAAGGGCAGCATGTAGTCGAGCAGGCCGCGCGCGAGCAGCGAATCGCCGATGGCGGCCAGCCGTTCGGGGCATTCCGGATGGCCGGCGCCCATCTCATGGCGGGCGCAATCGGGGTGGCTGATGTAGGCGGGCAGCATGGTCTTGTCTCTGCGACGCCCATGCTAGGCAGCCCGGCGCGGCCGGCGCTTGATCCAGCGCAACCGGGCATGAGCCGCTTGCGCCGCCATTCATGATGAGCGCCCGAGCCTGGCCGGAGCCATCACGCGGCGATGGCAAGATGGGCTTCCCGCCACGACCGGAACCCGCCATGCAACGCCGCCTCGTCCTTGCCTGCTCGCCCGCACTGCTGCTGCGCCCCGCCTGGGCACTGAGCCTGACCGAGGGCGACGCCAATGCCGGCATCCGCACGGCGCTGGAACGCGGCGCCAACTCCGCGGTGGCCCTGCTGGGCCGCCAGGATGGCTTCCTCCGCAACCCCCTCGTCAGGATCGAGCTGCCGGGTTACCTGAAGGACGCGGCCAAGCTGCTCAGGGCGACCGGCCAGGGCGGCAGGCTGGACGAGCTGGTCACGGCGATGAACCGCGCCGCCGAAGCCGCCGTGCCGGCCGCCAGGCCGCTGCTGGTCAACGCGGTGAAGAGCATGAGCGTCGAGGACGGCCTGAAGATCCTGAAGGGTGGCGACGACTCGGTGACTCAGTTCTTCGCCGTGAAGACGCGCGAGCCGCTGGGCCAGCAGTTCCTGCCCATCGTCACCAAGGCCACCGAGAGGGTGTCGCTGGCCGACAAGTACAACGCCGTGGCGAAGAAGGCCTCGGGCTTCGGCCTTGTGAAGGGCGACGACGCCAACATCCAGCAGTACGTGACCGCGCGGGCGCTGGACGGGCTCTACAAAGTGATCGGCGAGGAAGAAAAGAAGATCCGCCGGGACCCGGTCGGCACCGGCAGCGCCATCCTGAAAAAGGTCTTCGGCGGCCTGGGCTAGGCCTTCGGCCTGAGGCCGTGCGCCTCGTGCCACTCGGCCAGCGACATGTCCGGGTACTCGTCGAAGCGCGGGTCCCGCAGCCTGCCCTCCACGGCCACCCAGGGCGCCTTGGAGCCCACCATGCAATGCACGTTGTCCGGCGGCATCGGCAGCGGCGTGTCGATGGCGCTGGCGTGCGGGTGCACGAGCTCAGGCCAGGTCGGGTCCCACAGCCACAGCGCGCTGCCGCAGCGCTTGCAGAAGTAGCGCCGCCCGCTGCTGGTGTGCGTGCCTGAGCCTTCCTTGTTGGGCAGCGGCGCACGGTAGATGCGCAGATGGCGCTTGCCCTTGACCTTCATCGTGTGCGTCAGCGCGCCGAGGTTGATGGCATAGCCGCCGCCACCGGCCGTCTTGCGGCAGATGGAGCAGTAGCAGCGCATGAAAGGCACGGGCGAATCGGCCTCGACGGAGAACCTGACGCTGCCGCAGTGGCAGGAACCTTCGAGATGCATTGGGGTGCTCCGCGGGGAGGTGGAACGAGCCGCCGATGATCACCCGCAGCGGCCGGCTGGCCCCATCCCTTGAATGGTCTGGGGTTGATCGCCCATGTGAACGACAATCCCGGCCCTTGCTCTAGGCCTGCTTTGCGATGAATTCCGATTTTCCCGACGCCGTCACCCCGCCCGCCGCAGCCGAGTCTGCCGCGCAAGAACCGGCGGCCGTCGCGCCGCCCGAGGCCACGTCCGACGCGGCAGCAACCACGGTGGCCGATGCACCCGAAGCCGTCACCGCCGCTGCGGCGCCTGTCGCAGCGCCTGCTGAAGCGAGCGAAGGCGGCGCCACGCGCGACGTCACGGCCGAGCTGAAAGCCTTGTTCCCGGCCCTTTTCTCCGGCCGGCCCAAGCCCGTCAAGCTGCGCATCCAGTCCGACATCCAGGAGCGTGCGCCCGGCAGGTTCAGCAAGGCCCAGCTCAGCGCCTTCCTGCGCCGCCACACCGGTGGCACGGGCTATCTGATCGCGCTGACGCAGGCGAAGACCCGTTTCGACCTCGACGGCAATCCGGCCGGCGAGATCAGCGAGGAGCACCTCAACGTCGCCAAGGAAGAGCTGGCCCGCCGCAAGGGCGTGCAGCAGGAGCGCCAGCAGCTCGAGGTGCAGCAGCGCCGCAACCGCGCCCAGCTGCTGTGGGACTTCGAGCGCACGACGCTGACCGAGGCCAACTTCTGCGTGCTCAAGGGCGTCGTGCCCGAGGAACTGCCGGGCCTGCTCGAGATCGCGCGCAGGGAGCGCGCCGAGGCACCGCCAGAACCGCCCCGTGAGGCGCGCCGTGATGACCGTCGCCCGGGTGGCGGCCGGCCGGAGGGCCGCGGCGAGCGTCGCCCCGATCACCGCACGGCCGGCCGGCGCGACGCGCCTCGCAGCGAGCGCCGTGAGGGAGGCCGTGATGGCGGCCGTGCGCCGCAGCCGGCCCGCAAGCCGGCCCCTCAGCCTCCCGAGCAAGCCGCGCCGTCTCAGATGGCTCAGGCCCTGCAGGCCGCCACCCGGGCCGGCAAGGCCGAGCCGGCCGCCGATGCGCCGCCGGCCAAGGATCAGGCTTCCGACTGATCAGGCCGAATAGCGCTGCTCGAGGTAGGCGAGCAGCGTGCGGATCGTCTGCGCCTCGCCGCCCACCGGCCGGCCGGGGCGGGGCGAATCGTTCCAGGCGAACAGGTCGACGTGCAGCCAGTCCTGCTGCGGTGGCAGGAAGTCTTCCAGGAACAGCGCCGCGTTGATCGCGCCGGCCAGCGGGCTCTTGCCGGTGTTGACGATGTCGCCGATCGTGCTTTCGATGCCGGCGTGATACGGCGCCCACAGCGGCATGTGCCACAGCGGGTCGTCCAGCTTCAGGCTCAGGTCGACCAGGTCGCGCGCCGTGTCCATGTGCTTGGCGAACAGCGCCGGCAGCTGCGCGCCCAGGGCCACGCGCGCGGCGCCGGTCAGCGTCGCCAGGTCGATGACCAGGTCGGGCTGGCTCTCGGCCGCATAGGCCAGCGCGTCGCACAAAATGACGCGGCCTTCGGCGTCGGTGTTGCCGATCTCGATGTGCAGCCCCTTGCGCGTCTTGATGACGTCGCCCGGCCGGTAGGCGTTGCCCGCGATCGAGTTCTCGACGGCCGGGATCAGCAGTTGCAGCCGCACGGGCAGCTTGAAAGCCATGATCAAGCCGGCCAGGCCCAGCGCATTGGCCGCGCCGCCCATGTCCTTCTTCATCTGGCGCATGCCTTCGCCCGGCTTGATGTTCAGGCCGCCGCTGTCGAAGCAGACGCCCTTGCCGACCAGGCTCAGCCTCGGGTGCTTCGGGTTGCCCCAATTCACCTCGATCAGGCGGGGTGAACGCGTGCTCGCGCGGCCGACGGCGTGGATGCTCGGGAAGTTCTTCTTCAGCAGTGCGTCGCCGACGATTTCGCTGTAGCTCGCGCCGTACTGCTTGGCCAGCGCCTTGGCGGCGGCGGCCAGCTCGGCCGGGCCCATGTGTTCGGCTGGCGTGTTGACGAGGTCGCGCGTCGCGGCCATGGCTGTCGCCAAGGCGACACCCCGCTCGGCATCGGCGCCGCCTTTGAGCACCAGCGTTGCCGGCGCGCGCTTGGCGGGCTTGTAGAGGTCGAAGCGGTAGCCGCCCAGCTCCCAGGACAGCGATGCCGCTTCGGGCAGCAGCGCCAGGCCGGCCTCGTCCAGCTTGTAGACGCCGTCCGGCAGCGCCAGCGGCAGGTGGCTCAGCGCGAAGGGGTGGGCGGCGTGGGCCGGCCCAGACACCGGCCAGGCGGCCATCGGCATCCGGCAACAAGGCGTAAGAGTCTGCAGCGCCGACAAAGCCGACGGTGGCCAGCCAGTGCCGCGTGGCCTCGGGCAGGCCGGGGGCCAGCGCCTGGAAGGCCGCGCGGTCCACGACAGTGATGGGAACGGCCTTGGCCGGCAGGGTTTTCTTCAGTTGGACGGTCATCGCAGGGGGTCCCGGGCGGTTCGAAAGCCGGCATTGTCGGTAAGACGCAGGCAAAGAAATGTGATCTGGCTTGTCAACCAGCCCGAAACGGGCTGCGTTGTGCCCCCAATCGCGCCGCCTTCCGGTCGCGAGACAGGCAGACAGCCATGATGAAGATCCATCCCCGTACCGAACCGCAGCACCGCCGCCTCCCCGTGCCCGAGATGGGCCTGGACTGGAGCGCGGACAAGGGCCGCAAGCACGAAGCCTTCGACACCGGTTTCTACAGCGGCGAGCGCCGCGGCCTGGCCCGCGCGATGCGATTCGACCGCAAGCGCTGAGCCGCGCGCCGCGACATCCATCCGGCTTGCAGGCCGGATGACCGAGTCGCAACCCCCTCACCAGCCCGCCACCCGGCCTCCGGACGGCGGGCTTTGTTTTGTTCCCGAGCGTGGACTCCGTCGCGCCGCCGGGGATCCTGTGACGGTCGACGCACCGGCTGGGGCCGAAAATGCGCCCCCATGAAAGCTGCCCGCCGTTCCGTCGCCTTCTTCTCCGGCGTCCTGCTGTACTGCTTTGGCGCTGGCGCGGCCATGAAGTACGCCAACACCGGGCTGCCGCGCCAGGTCTATACCTCGCTGGGCGGGCGCAGCAGCCTGCCCGTCATGCTGGGCGAGGCCGTCGCCATCGCGGCGCTGCTTTTCGTCGCCGCGGCCATTTGGGGCTATCTGACGCTGCGCCCGCAGCGCCGCCGCCACCGCCCTTACGTCGCGTGGATGATGGCGGGCATCGGCGTGGCCTGGGCGGGTTGGCTGATCTTCGGCGCCTTCAGCTTCGCATTGAAGCCGCGGTCCTACTCGGCGCCGCTGCAGAGCATGCTGCTGTCATCCAACGCAGCGCCGCTGTTCGGCGCCATGAACATCTTTGGCGTGATCGGCGGCGTCTGGGTTGCTGGCGCGCTGGCCAAGAGGCGCCAGGTTGGCCTGCCCACCTCGCGCTCGCGCCGCCGCCCCGGTGAGGATGCGCCGCAGGCGGATGCCGGCGCCGACAGCACCGTGTCGACCATCGGGCCGCACACCATCGCGCCGCCCAGCGTGCACTGAGCCATGCCGCGCGCGGTCTGCCCGCGCTGCGAGCGCCCGGCGCCCACCTGCCTGTGCGCGGCGCTGCCGGCGCCCGTGGCCGTGCGCACCGGGCTGCTGATCCTGCAGCACCCTGCCGAAGCCGGACACGCGAAGAACACGGCCACCTTCCTGACGCTGGGCCTGAGCCCGGCCGCGCAGTTGCTCCGCGGCGAGGCCTTCGACGCCGCCCTGGCCGGCCCCGGCACGGCGCTGCTCTACCCCGGCGAGGTCTCAGCCGCGCCGCCGACGAATGTCACTCGCCTGATCCTGCTCGACGGCAGCTGGCGCCAGAGCCGCCGCCTGCTGGCCGCGAACCCCTGGCTGGCCGGGCTGCCGCGCCTGGCCCTGCCCGAGCAGCCGTCGCGCTATGCACTGCGCCGTGCCCACCGCCCCGGCCAGCTGTCGACGCTGGAGGCCGGACTGCACGCGCTGGCCTTGTTGGAAGGCGCGCCGGAACGCTTCGCGCCGCTGTGGGCGGCCTTTGACGAATTCGTCCGGACCGGCCTGTCGCGACGGGGTGACTAAACGGGGTGACTAATCGGGGTGAAAGCGCTTTGCCCTAGCATTTCAGGATGCTCTCGCTCCTGCGCCCTGTTTTTCTCGCCCTGCTGGCTGTTCCGCTGGCTGCTTTCGCCGCATCTCCGCAGGCGTCGACCGAGCATGTGCAGGCCCGCCTCGTGTCCAGCCAGGCCGTGGTCGCGCCGGGCCAGCGCTTCACGGTGGCGCTGGAGCAGAACATCAAGCCGCACTGGCACACCTACTGGCAAAACCCCGGCGACTCCGGCCAGGCGACCAGCATCGACTGGGCGGGCGCCCAGGCCGGCCCGCTGCAGTGGCCGACGCCCGCCATCCAGGCCATCGGCCCCATCGTCAACTACGGCTACGAGGGCCGCGCGGCCCTGCTCGTCGACCTGACCGTGCCGGCGGACGCCAAGCCCGGCGGCCGCTTCAAGCCGACGGCCGAGGTGAAATGGCTGGTCTGCAAGGACGTCTGCATCCCCGAGCAGGTGTCGCTGGGGCTGGATCTGCCTGTTGTGGGTTCGGCCGCCGAAGCCAAGGCTGGCGCCGATGCGGCCCAGATCGAAGAGTGGCGCGGCGCCATCCCCAAGCCCGCGCCGTTCGCGGTGACGCTCAAGCCCGTGGCTCAGGGCGTGAGGCTCGGCGGCCCGACTGCCGGCGTCACCAAGGCCTATTTCTTCGCCGACACCTGGGGCGCTGTCGCCCACAGCGCGCCGCAGGCGCTGAAGGCCGACGGCGCGGGCTGGGCGCTGGAGTTGCCGGCCGGCGATGAACCACTGGCCGCCGGCAAGCCACTGTCCGGCGTCATCGTGCTGACGACCGCCGCCGGCGAGCAGGCCTGGAACGTCTCCGCGCCCATGCCGGAGGGCGCCGGCAAGGGCCCCGGCCCGGCCGACCTGAACGCGCCGGCGGCCGACGCCGCAGCGCCGACCCCTGCGCCCGAGAGCGACCTCGGCCTGCTGCCGGCCCTGGCGCTGGCGCTGGTCGGCGGCCTGATCCTGAACCTGATGCCCTGCGTCTTCCCGGTGCTGTCCATCAAGGCGCTGGCGCTGGTGAACAAGGGCAACCACAAGGCCGAAGGCCTGGCCTACACGGCCGGCGTGCTGGCCAGTTTCGCGGTGCTGGCGGCCGTGCTGATCGCGCTGCGCGCCGGCGGCCAGCAGGTGGGCTGGGGCTTCCAGTTCCATTCGCCGGTGTTCGTGCTGGTCGTGGCCACCGGCGTGCTGGCGGCGGTGGTCGCCACGCCGTGCACGGCGCCCTTCATGGGCGCAGCGCTGGCGTTCGCGCTGGCGCAGCCGGCGGCGGTCATGCTGGCCGTGTTCCTGGCGCTGGGCCTGGGTCTGGCGCTGCCCTTCCTGATCCTCGCGTTCTGGCCGGCCGCGCAGCGCTGGCTGCCGCGCCCGGGTGCGTGGATGGACAAGTTCAAGCAGGCCCTGGCCTTTCCGATGTACGCGGCCGTCGTCTGGCTGCTGTGGGTGCTGGCTCAGCAGGCCGGGCCGGACGGCGTGGCGCTGGCGCTCGGCGGCCTGGTGTTGATGACCTTCGGCCTGTGGTGGCGCAATGCCAGCGGCGCGAGCCTGCTGGGCACGGCTGCGGCCGTCGTCAGCGTCGTGCTGGCGCTGGGCGCGGCGGCCTGGATCAAGCCCGCCACGGCCGAGGCGCACGCGGTGGCCGGCGAGTCCGCCATCGAGCCCTACAGCGCCGAGCGCCTGGCCGATCTGCGCGCGCAGAACAAGCCGGTGTTCGTCAACCTGACGGCGGCCTGGTGCATCTCCTGCCTCGTCAACGAACGCGTGGCGCTGTCGCGGCCCGAAGTGACCGAGGCCTTCGCCAAGGCCGGCGTCGTCTACCTGAAGGGCGACTGGACCCGCGAAGACCCCAGGATCACTGCGGTGCTCAAAGCCAACGGCCGCTCCGGCGTGCCGCTCTACCTGTTCTACGCGCCGGGCGCCACCGAGGCGCAGGTGCTGCCGCAGATCCTCACCCCCGGCCTTCTCGTCGAGGCCGTTTCGGCCACGCCCAGGAGTTCGTCATGAAGATCATTCGCCGCATCCTGCTCGCCTTGCTGATCGCGCCGGCCCTGGCCCACGCCGCCGCCACGGTGGACGCGCCGGCTCCCGCCTTCACGGCCACGACGGCCGACGGCAAGACCATCTCGCTGGCCGACTTCAAGGGCAGGACCGTCGTGCTGGAGTGGACCAACCACGACTGCCCCTACGTGAAGAAGCACTACGGCAGCGGCAACATGCAAAGCCAGCAGAAGGCCGCGACGGCCAAGGGCGTCGTCTGGCTGCAGGTGATCTCGTCGGCACCGGGCCAGCAGGGCTATGTCGACGGCGCCGCGGCCGCCAGGCTCAACGCCGAGCGCGGCGCCGCGCCCACCGCGACGCTGCTCGACCCCAAGGGCGACCTCGGCCGCCTCTACGGCGCGCAGACGACGCCGCACATGTACGTCATCAAGGCCGACGGCACGCTGGTCTACAAGGGCGGCATCGACAGCCTCGCGACGACCGACAAGGCGGACATCAGCAAGGCCGAGCCCTATGTCGCCGAGGCCCTGGCCGCCGTGGCGGCGGGGCGCAAGGTGGAGAAGGCGTCGACGCGGCCTTACGGTTGTTCGGTCAAGTACGCCAGCTGATCTCAGAAGACGGACAACCCCGTCTTCGCCACGAACAGCTCCAGCGCCTGCCGCCCCAGCCACGAATTGCCGGTGCCATCGAGCCCGGGCGACCAGACGCACAGGCTGAGCCGGTCCGGCACCACGGCGACGATGCCGCCGCCCACGCCGCTCTTGCACGGCAGGCCGATGCGGAAGGCGAACTCGCCCGCCGCGTCGTAGGTGCCGCAGGTCAGCATCAGCGCGTTGACGCGCCGCGCCTGCGCCGCGCTGAGCACGGGTGTGCCGGCCAGCGGATGGCGGCCGTCGCGGCACAGGTAGCCGGCGGCGCAGGCCACCTGCTCGCAGCTCATCGCGATGGCGCACTGGTTGAAGTAGACGTCCAGCACCGTGGCCACGTCGTTGTCCAGCGTGCCGAAGCCCTTCATGAAGTTGGCCAGCGCCGTGTTGCGAAAGCCGGTGTCGGCTTCGGACCGCGCGACCTCCGCGTCGATGTGGATGGGCTCGCCGCACAGCCGGCCCAGCAGCGCCAGCAGCTCGACCTTGGCATCGCCCTGCGACACCAGCCGGTCCGCCACCGCGATGGCGCCGGCATTGATGAAGGGGTTGCGCGGGATGCCGCGCTCCGACTCCAGTTGCACCAGCGAGTTGAACGGACTGCCCGAGGGCTCGCGGCCGATGCGGTCCCACATCGCCTCGCCCAAAGCGCGGATGGCCAGCGTCAGCGAGAACATCTTGGACATGCTCTGGATGGAGAACGGCGTCGCGCTGTCGCCGGCCTGCGCCGTCTGGCCCGCGCAGGTGCGCAGCGCGATGCCGAACTGCAGCGGCGACACGCGCGCCAGTGCCGGGATGTAGCTCGCCACCTTGCCGCCCGTGCCCAGCAGCGGGCGCAGCTCGGTGTTGATCTCGTCGAGGATGGTTTGAAAGTCCATGCCGGACATTCTGGCCCCGGGACAATCGCGGCCATGCAAGCCCTGCTCGACACGATGGCCTCGCTGGCAGAGGTCCCGACCGACGCCCAGCGCCTCTTCCATGGCCGCGGCGGCCGCTTCCCCGGCTGTGAGCACCTGGCGCTGGACGCCTACCCGCCCGTGCTGCTGCTGACCAGCTTCGAGCCGCTGGCCGATGAGGCGTTGGCTGCCCTCGGTGCCGCGCTCGAAACGCGGTGGCGCGAGATCGCGTCGGAAGGCGAGCCGCTGAACTGGGTCTACCAATGCCGCCAGGAAGGCGGCCGCACCGACACGCGGCTGATGGCCGGTGCGGTACCCGAGCCGCACATCGTTACCGAGGCCGGCACGCGCTACCTTGTGCACCTGCTGCGCGGCCAGAACCACGGGCTGTTCCTCGACATGGCCGAGGGCCGGCGCTGGGTGCGCGAGCACGTGCAGCCGGGCGCCAAGGTGCTGAACCTGTTCGCCTACACCTGCGCCTTCTCCGTGGTGGCGCTGCAGGCCGGCGCAGCCGAGGTCGTCAACGTGGACATGAGTGACGGCGCGCTGGCCATCGGCCGACGCAACCACGCGCTCAACGGTGTCGAGCGCGGCGCGAAATTCCTGCCCCACGACATCTTCAACTCTTGGGGCAAGCTGACCCGCGGCGGGCCTTACGACCTCGTCATCTGCGACCCGCCCAGCTTCCAGAAGGGCAGCTTTGTCGCGACCAAGGACTACGCGCGGCTGGCGCGGCGGCTGCCGTCGCTGCTGGCGCCGGGTGGGATGGCGCTGCTGTGTTTGAACACGCCGAAGTTGGGGTTGGAGTTCTTGCGCGACGTGGTGGCGGAAAACGCGCCGGAGCTGAGCTTTGTCGAGCGGGTGGCGAATCCGGCGGCGTTTGGGGATGTGTCGGAGGACCGCGGCCTCAAGGTGTTGATCTATGGGAGAACTGCTGAGATTTCGGGTCTGGAAGTCACATGACCCGCCCCCGATCCCAACTGGCCTGCGTGATCCCGTGATCGGGCCGTTGGTCGTCTACTGGATTGGCAGCTTCCCGAGCCGGCCGCATCGCGATTCGCAGGCCGGCCACCCCCAAACGAGTTAACGGCTACGGTCCCTGGCTCACGGAGGACGACGAGAAGTAGCCCGGCGTTGATGGCGCCGGCGCAATTCTTCTGTCCATCCTGCGTCTGATGGCAACAAGTTCGGCTGCGGCGTCGCCTGTGCGCGCACCCGGTGCGGTAGCGGCATGACGCCGCCCAGCTATCGGTGGGATTTCGTGGCTGCGGCTTGAGCGGCTCTGAGGGCAGCTCGAATGCTCAGTAGGACGATGACACCAGGGTCCAGGCGCGACCGTCCTCACCCAGGATGAGGAGGTTGAGCTTGGCGCCGGACTTGTAAAGAACGGCTAGGCCCGTCGTGGCGATGCCGTTGCGGGTCGCATCGCTGCAAACGGTCTGATTCAACTTGACCGCCCAAATGTTGCGGTCGACGCGCGGCTGGCTCAGTGTGCCGCTGATGGTGCAGCCATTCACGCCGGTCCCGCTCAGCGTTGCCGCCGTGGCGGACTGCGCCGTCAGGGTGAGACTGCCGGCCGTCAACGGGAAGCGGACGGCGAAGTCCCGCAGATCGGCCACTGCCGCGACGTTGGCTGTGGCCGGGTCTGCCCTCAAGGGCGAGAACTGGTTCGCTACGCCGCCCATGGCCCCGAAGGTGATGAACAGCTTGCTCGGTGATGTGCCAGGGATGAACTTGCCTTCCAGCTTTCCCTGGACGGTCGTGATCGCCCCGCCGGTGTTGACCTCGTCATACCGGCTGGCGCCGAAGGTGTAGTTCTCGCCGTCGGAGCTGTAGCCGGCACCCTTGAAGTAGCGTACGGCGGAGCCTTGCGTTTCAAAGCCATAGGCTGTGTCCCCCACGGTGAGCAGCATGCCGGCGGAGCCGCCGCTCGCCGTCTCGTCCGCAAACCAGGCGCCGGCCGTATCGAGGGGTGTTGGGCTGCCTCCATCTCCACCGCCTCCGCAGGCGGACAAGAGGGCGGCAGACAGGCTGCAAGTTGCGAGACAGACAAAAACGCTGGGACGGAACATCGTGCGAATCAGGAAACAGGAACGGGGCGCGATGGTAAGAACTGCCGCCGCCTTCCATGCTTCGCTTGGCGTCGTGACAACGCCGCAGCCTGCCCTTGCGTGGCGTCCTCACGGATTCGCCGGGGACTCGCGTGGTCCTATTCCCCATCGGCAAGGGCGATGAGCGCGCCGGAGAACCCGCCGGAATCTCAGGGCAATCGGCCGAGCTCCTTCAGTAGCTTCTCCCTCGCCTTCGCATCGCTCACCGCCTCCGCCAGCCGATTGAAGAACACCGCCCGGCTGTCCGTCCCGGCCGCTGCGCGCTTGACCAGCACCTTGGCGATGGGCCCGACATGCTGGGCCAGCAACACCTGGGCCTTGTCCATGACCGCCTCGTTCAGCGGCCCGCCGATGGCGGTGGCCGAGGCTGAACCGGCCGAACCCGCCGAGCCTTTCGTGCCCTTGGAGCCGGGCGCCGCACCGGCGGTGCTGCCCGCCGTCTTCACGCTGCCGCCGGTGACCAAGCTGGCCTGACCCAAGAAGGCGTCGCGCGCCCGTGGGTCGCTGACCTGTTCGGCCAGCTTGCTGTAGAGCTCGTTCAAGTCCTGGCATTCGCGTGCGGCGCGGCGCACGAGGACGCTGGCGAGTGGCCCGACATGCTTGGCCAGCGTCTGCTCGGCCTGCGTGAGTTGGGCCTTGTCCCAGTGCGTGGCAGGCGGTGCACCGCTGGATCCCCCGGCCGTGGATGGCGGCGCGAAGGTGGGAGGCGACTGCGGCGGCTGCGCGGCCCGCGGCGGAGCCATCATGAGGGTGCGTTCCCAGCTGCTGTCGTCGATGCTGCGTCCGGCGCCGGTGACGAGGGCCTGCTTGAACTCGTAGGCGGTGGCGAAGCGGTCGGTCGCGCGCTTGGCGAGTGCCCGGCGGATGATGGCGTCGAACCAGCCGGGGCGGTCGGCGCCTTCGACCATGGACGGCGGCATGGGGTCTTCGTTGACGACCTTGTACATCAGCGCCTCGGTCGTGCCGGCAAACGGCGCGCGGCCGGTCAGCAGCTGGTAGAGCACGACGCCGGCGCCATAGATGTCCACGCGCCGGTCCATGGGCTTGCCGAGGAATTGCTCGGGCGCCATGTGGCTGGGCGTGCCGACCATGTAGTGGGTCTGCGTGAGGCTGGTGCTCTCGATGCGCGCGATGCCGAAGTCGGCGACCTTCAGGCGGCCGCTGGCCGTCATGATGATGTTGCTGGGCTTGACGTCTCGGTGCCAGACGCCGTTCTCGTGCGCATGCCCCAGCGCATCGAGCAGCTGGCTCATGATGCCGGGGATGTCGGTGTCGGTGAAGCGCAGCTTGGCGCTGAGATAACTCGCCAGCGACCGGCCCTCGACGAACTCCATCGCGATGTAGGCGATCTGCTGGTCGCGGCCGAAGTCGTAGACGGCGACGATGCCCGGGTGGCCCAGCCGGCCGGCGGCCTGGGCTTCGTTGCGAAAGCGCGAGGCGGCGCCGCCCGGGCTGTCGTCGTCGGCGTCGATCTGCTGGCGGATGGTCTTCAGCGCGACGGTGCGCTGGATGTCGGGGTCAAAGCCCTTGTAGACGACGCCCATCGCGCCCTCACCGAGCACTTCGGTGATGCGGTACTTGCCGAGCTGCGTCGGGTGCTTCTTGGGGTCACTCATGCCGTGAAATGACTCATGCGTCCAGCAGCTTCATGGCCTGCACGACGCTGGCGCGCATGCGCGAGAAGGAGTCGGACAGCGTGGCGATCTCGTCGCGGCCGCCGGTCCTGAACTCGGGCGCCTCCAGGTCGCCCTGGCTGACGCGGTCGGCCAGCGCCGACAGGCGCGTGACCGGGCGCACGACCAGCATCCACACCATCAGGTTGAGCACGATGCCGACGACGACAAACACGCCGACCAGCGACGTGATGAAGACCTTGAACACCTCGTTGGCGCGCTGCAGCGGCACGCCCAGCGGCACCGACACGATCTGCGCGCCGATGACCTCGTTCAGGTTCCAGCCGAAGCCGTTGGCGGGGCCGTACTTGGCGACCATGGTGGCGGGCGCGGCGTCCACGCTGCTGTGGCAGGCCAGGCAGGCCGGGTCCGTGATGCGCAGCGGCCGGGCGATGTACAGCGATGGGCCGGCAGGGGTATCGCGCTCGCCCTTGGTTTCCTTCAGCTCGGCCTGGCTGCGGAACTGCCCGACGATGTCGGCCTCCCAGCTCGTCGCGCGGTCGCGCGGGTTGGTGGGATTGAGCGTCGCCTCCTTGTAGGCGAACTCGGGATGCTTGGCCAGCAGCGTGCCCAGCACCTCGGTGGCCGAATAACTGGGCACCGTCTGCGGCAGGAACTCGTTGGCCATCTGCGAGACCAACAGCGGCTTGATCTGCGTGTTGGTGTAGGCGCGAACAGCCAGTGCCTTCTCCATCAGCATCTGCGCGCTGCTGACGACCTCCTGCTTCGCGTTGTCCTGCAGCAGGCTGCGGGCGATGTAGCCGCTGACGGCGATGCCCAGGCTCATCACCAGCAGATAGACCAGATTGAATTTGACGAGCAGTTTCATGGCGACCTCGTAACGGTCGGCAATGGTAGTGCCGGCTTGTGTCGATGGGCTTGCCTGCTCGCTCGCCGTTGACCGCTTTTGCAGGGACAAAAGAAAGGGCGCCCAACCGGAGTTGGGCGCCCTGAAGCGGTGCGCTTTGCCTGGCTAACCCTTCACGCAGACCACCTGCTTGAGGGTGTGCACCACGTCCACCAGCTCGCGCTGGGCAGCCATCACAGCGTCGATGTCCTGGGGCCTGTTCACGCCACGGCAGTGGGTCGCGTTGTGGCCAGAAAGCCCGCCAGTAAGGCGCAAATCGGAGCCGGGTTGGACACCCGGCGAGCATTGCAACGCCGCGCGCGGGCTTTCTGGCCACAACCCGAAGGGAAGGCCGTCCGCCAGGGGCCACTCGGCGTTGCAGCGCTTGCCCGCACACGAGTGCGGGCGGCGCGCTGCGCCTTGATTGCCCCCTGGCGGACGGCCTTCGCGACCCACTGCCGTGGCGTGAACAGGCCCGAGGCCGCGGGCGTCTCGTCGATGACGTCCTTGTCCTTGCGGCACTCGACGCCCTCGGTCGCGGCGCGGTGGTCGGCCAGCGTGAACTGGCGCTTGGCATCGCCGCGGCTCATCACGCGGCCGGCGCCGTGCGAGCAGCTCTCGAAGCTGTCTGCATTGCCCTTGCCGCGCACGATGTAGCTGCGCGCGCCCATGCTGCCGGGGATGATGCCCAGCTGCCCCGCCTTGGCGCTCACCGCGCCCTTGCGGGTCAGCCAGACCTCCTGCCCGAAGTGCGTTTCCTTCTGCACATAGTTGTGGTGGCAGTTCACCGCCTCGGTGTGGGCCTGGAAGTTCTTGTGGATTACCGTCTTCGCCGCCTCGATCACGCGCTTCATCATCACCTCGCGGTTGGTGGCCGCGAACTTCTGCGCCCAGCCTACGGCGCGCACGTAGTCGCCGAAGTAGCGGCTGCCCTCCTCGAAGTAGGCCAGGTCACGGTCCGGCAGGTTCGCCTGGTGGCGCATCGCGTCCTGCTTGGCCAGCTCGATGAACATCGTGCCGATGAAGTTGCCCACGCCGCGCGAGCCCGAGTGCAGCATGAACCACACCGCGCCGGCTTCATCCAGGCAGACCTCGATGAAGTGGTTGCCCGAGCCCAGCGTGCCCAGGTGCTGGATGTGGTTGGTCTTGGCCAGCTTGGGATAGTCGCGACAGAGCTCGGTGAACTCGGGCTCCAGCTGCGCCCAGGCCGTGTTGACCGAGCCGGGCGGCTTCTGCCAGGCACCCGGGTCGCGGTTGCCGGGTTGGCGGCCGTGCGGTACGGCGCGCTCGATGGCCGCACGCAGCGGGCCGAGGTTGTCGGGCAGGTCCTCGGCCGTCAGCGTCGTCTTGCAGGCCATCATGCCGCAGCCGCTCTTACTACATGGTAACTGTTACCTCGTGCGAGTTCCCTGGGAAACAAGCCTCACGCAAGGGGGTAACAGTTTTTCGGGAGGGCTGCTGGGGGTAACAGTTATGGGGGCGGCCCGCCGCTCTGCCGACCTCAGTGCTCCACCAACAGTTCGAACACCCGGACATCGAGGACCGCGGCTAACTGCTCAAGGTTGTCCAACGTGACGTTCGCGCGCTGTGTCTCGACGTGGCTGATGTAGGTTCGGTGGAACCCGGCCATCTCGGCAAGCTTCTCCTGGGTCACCCCAAGGCCGCCCCGAAGGGACTGCAAATTCGCGGCAAGAACTGCCCTTGCAGAATCCCGACCAACGCGGTGAGCTGGCCCGCGACAACCAAGCCTTGGCTCGTAGCGACCATGCTTATGGATGCTGGCCCTGATTCCCATCTCCAGACCTGCCAGGCGCACAGCGGCACTGAGTTCGCAGCGCACCTCCTTGCAAGCGGAGGGCTGCCTGTGCACATGTTGTGCGCCGTCCCCTACGCGGAGGGTTGGGACATTCGAGACCTGCTCAGTGTTCACATCGGCAGCGTTGGGGCCACCGCGGTAGTCGTGGTTCGCGGTGTGGATGGCGTCGAGTTTTGTCCGGATTCGCCTGGTCTCGCAGTTTCTTCGGTCACGAGCCTCGCGCGCGTTGCCGGTCTAGTCGCCAGGCAGCGTCCCAGCCAGCCCGAGCCACTGGCGTCGCTTGCGGTGACCGTCCACCACCTAGCGACTAAAAAGTTGGCTGAAGCCGCGCAAGTGAGTAGTGCGCCAGCGCCGACCGCGCCGGCCATCGCGTAGCGGCGTGCGGAACGGCAAATGCGACTGTTCATCGACACCGAGTTCATCCAGACGTCCAGCGGGTTCGACTTCCTGAGCCTTGGCATCGTGTCGGACGCGGGCGACCAGCTCTACTCAGAACGCTCGCTGGTTGACGCCAAGGCCGTGCTTGCGCAGCACGACAACGACTTCGTGCGCCGGCATGTGCTAGTGCAGTTCAACCGCTTTGACGGCGTGCCCTGGTCAGACCTGCCTGCTCAGCTGTTGGCATGGCTCGACCAGCTGGGCGCCGACGAACTGGAAGTGCACTACGACTTCAGCGCTGACTACTTTCTCATCGAGCAACTGCTTCAACGCATGGAGAGGCCGCCTCGGGCGCGGCTGATCCCAGCCAATGTGAGCTACTTGCTCGACGATGCCGATGGGAAGAATGCGGCCGCATCGTGCTGGCACGCGCTTGGCGCCACGATGGGCATTTCGCAGCACCATGCCTTCGCCGATGCGGTGGCGCTGCGAGTAAGGGTCGAGGCGGTTCACCCGTGGACGCCTGTTGTTGAAGAAAAAGTCTTCGAAGTGGATGCCGCTGTCACGCTCTTGCTGCCCGATTTTCAGCTGGTACATGCCGAGACCGACCACGGTGGCATCACTCTCAGCTTGGGCGAGGACACCCCTGGAGTCCGCTGGCAGAGCCTGTCCGTTGGCCAGCGACTTCGCTGCCTGATTCAGACGGGGCGCGGCACCAGGGTTCTCCGCGCTGAGGTCGTATCGTGACGCGAGCGCCGTTCGCCGCTTGGTCAATGTTTGCCTGTCTGGGTCCGTTTTGAAGGTTGCCATCGTTGGGCCTCGCGGCCGTATCACACTGCCGGCTGAGCTGCGCCTTTGTCTCGCCCTCAAGGCGGGCGGCAAGGTGCAATTCACGGTCCAACATGATGGCGCCGTTCTGATGGGCGCCTGCCGCCAGGGAACTAGGGCTTCCCACCCGACCGGAGCCAATAGGCATGCTGGCAAGCACGCTTGGCCACGCGAATGACGAGCCACATACCGGCAGATTTCCCGCGGCGCAGCGAAAGCGCGCTGGCCGGTGCTCATCCCAAGATCGGAGTGCGGCTGATGGACGGCAAGTTCGTCGCCGGCGAGACCGCGGAAGAGCTGGACGCCCGCTACGAGGCATGCCGGGACCTGGTCACAGAGCTAACTGCATACACGCTGCAGAAGCAGGCTAAGCACCCCGACCGGCCTATGGGCGAGTTGCTGCGTCGCATGCGTGGGGCCGTCGCCACCAAAGGCTGGGACCTCGACGCATCTGAGCTTCGGTGGGTGATGCAGCGGATCGCCATCGGTGTGGGTGCTGCACCTGTCGACGTGCCCGACGATGACGTTGCGATCCCTATGCAGCTCACCGATGCCACAGCTCATGTTCATGTCGAAAGCATTGTTGACCTGGCGCTCTCGAGGCGCGTCGGCCGGGAGGCCACTCGGGCAGCTACCGACGGTCCCGAAGACCTCGTCGCGAAAAGAATTGAAGAAGACTAGGTCGACAGAGTCCGTCAATGCGAACCGCAGACCTGCGACAGTGGTCGGCCGCCGTCCTACGATTCAACCGTCTAGTCAAAGCAAGCACATATGCCATCGCTACCCCCGCGCATAGGAACAGTGGACGAGAGCAACTTCCTTCAGTTGGTGCCCCACAAAAACGTCGACTTCGCGTTCATGGGCTACCTATTGGCTTGCCATCTTCTGATCGAACACTACCTAGACGAGTTCTTGGAGAGCCGCGCGCCAGACCTGACATGGGATGGACCCAGACTGACGTTCAGCCAGAAGGCTGCCTTGTTTCCTCACGCCCTATTTCCCAATGGCGACGAGGTCATTGCAGCGGTGCGTCACATAAACGCATTGCGCAACAAGCTCGCTCACAGGCCGGAAACTCAGCCGGATGAGTTCGACTACCTGCCGTTGATCCGTTTTTTGGAAAAGTCGAAAGCGGAGGAGGTCCCTCAGCAACCCATGGAACTCCTTGAGGTGTTTATCAACATGCTCAGCGCCGGTTTCCTCGGCTGGCTGGCCAGTGACGCCTATCGCACCCGATGGCGACAGATTCGGCAGCAAGCAACGGACGAGAACTGAGGCGCTCAGATACGAACAACGCGCAGCAGCCTGACGCCCCTGCAGGCTTTGAGGAAAGTGCGACAAGACGGTTGAGAAATAGCGCTGAGCTTTTCTAGGATCACGCCCTGGCCGCCGCCCATTCCGTCGTGTAGCCCGGCGTTCGACGCTCTTGCTTTGCCTCCCAGCGTCCGTGAGGTTAGACCGCTTCGCCATCCAAGCCTGTGGTGCACGCTATCGGAACTAGGTTGGTCGACCTTGGCCTACGAGTACCGGAAGTTGTACTGGCTGGTTTCGCCGGGCGCGGTCGCTTCCACAATGGGCTCGAAAGCCTCGCGGCCTTCGACCACGCAGTATGGGTTCTTGAGCAATAGCTGCGTTCCTTGAAACAGCTCTGCTGGCCACCCGCCTTGGTAGATCGCGACGAGTGCGGGGTACACCAACGACACGTAGGTTGGCCCAGTACCGGTCTCGGTCTGTATGGAGCTGCAAACCACGCCAACCAGCGCCCCCGCTTGGTCAAAGACAGGGCCTCCACATCCCACCTTGCGCCGGACAGTTCACTTCAATGCAAGGCCACGGCAGCAGCGCGCTGTCTCGCTGCGGCAAGAAGCGTTGCGTGACGGGCCCCTTGGCGATGTGCAGCGCGATGTGCATCGGCACCGTGGTTTCTGGCGTAGCGCCCATCGAATCGAAGAACTTGTCGTGAGCCGCGGTGGTCCCGATGACGGTCACCATTTCGCCAATCGCAGGTATGCGTGAGGTGACCACTGCTTGATGAAAGCTGTCACCCTCCTGGATAGCAGTCTTCAGGCGAATCGACAGTAGCACCAGGTCTGTTGTGCCCACCCGTGTGTAGTGGTGGACCTCCCACATGCGAAGGGTGGCGCCGGCGACAGCCATGCACACCAGCCAATCAGTTGGGGGGCCATCCTTGGGCATGCCATGCTCCAACACATGCCAAGCGCAGATCGCGATGCCCGGCGCCACCATCACAGCGGAGCCCAAGACCTGGGTGTGCTCGTGGTTTCCGAAGCCCACGGATAGCATGACGCCGTTCAGCAAAGTCCAGTCGCTATGGGCTGCAAGTAGGGCGTCCTCGCTCACTTCTGCGTGGAAGGCGCGAAACCGGAGCTCAAACCCGTCCTTAAGCGCGGACAGGGGGTCTTCAACGGTCAGCGCCAGGTAGTTCCGCTCCTCGCTCATGCCTCGCCCCGGGGGTTCTTACCACCCAAGTGTCGGGCATGGGACCACGCCTCTCGGTATGACCTAGCCACTCGGGGATGACGCCGAAGGTCAAGCGTTAGCGGCTCATCCGGCTTGATACTGGATCGACCATGGCCGGCACAACCAGCGACGTCATCGAGGAACTTCGCGCAATCATTGGCGCGCAGCAGGAGTTGCTTCGTCTGACGCTGTGGGTGATGTCGGAAGGGCCTACCGACTTTGCCGGCCAGAACCTATCTTGCATCCTGGCTCGAGACCAGGTCCGGGCCGCATGCGCCACATCGCTTGGAGCGGGGCAGTCCATCAACACGATCTTGGCTGGGGCCGCCGCGGTGGGCATCCCAGTTCGCGACCTCTATCCCATCGCAAGAGCAGTGGTCGAAGGGTTCATCAACGCGGCCTTCTTTGTCACCCAGCCCGTCGAGGTGTCTGAGCGCGCGATGAAACACAAGGACTACGCGGCTTGGAAGCACAGCAATCGGGCCATCGGCAATGGCGACTTCGCTTTCAGGCTAAGCAGTGGACCAGACCACAAGGCAGCTGCGGCAACGCTGTTCCCTGACTTCGCAGGAAAGGGTCAGGACTCGTGGAGCACGCTGGATGCGCCTTCGAAGATCAACCGCATCGGGAAGGTTGCAGGAAGGGCCGGTGGAGCGCTGCTTGGCGCCTACGCACTTGTGTATGCCGTCTCCTCGGAAATCATCCACGGGTCCGTCTACGGCATGAGCTACTTCATGAGCGCGTACAACCAGGGCGACAAGAGCGTTGAGGCCTTTCGAGCCGGCACCGCAGCCCAGGTGATCGACATCTTGACCGCGGTTTCTCACGCAGCGAGCGGCTTCCTGGCAGCGTTCGCCAAGGTCCACGACTGCAAACCGCTTGCGGACATCGAGCGGGAGCTGTTTCGACGTATGTTCAAGGCGGCCACCGGCGAGGACCTGGACGACGGCAAGGAAGCGAGCATGCCGGGTGGACCGCTCAAGACTTCGTGACGCTACACACTGGCAATCCCGCCCATCGGCTGTGCCTGCTTGCACCACACCGACCAGCGCCCAGAGAATCGGCGCTGACACCAACCCCAAACGACCGCGGCACAGAGAAGGCCGAGGAGAGGAGGACACATGGCCAATTTCGCCGCTGAGTTTCCCGTCAACCCCAAATGGGCGGTCGCTGATGTTGCTCGGCTGGCCTGTCGATGGATTACCGGTAGTCCACACACAGCGTTCGCCAGCGACGCCCTCGATACCTTCCCCAGCAACGGCGAGTTGACGGTCAATGCGGGCGTTGAGCACGTCGTGCTGGCTCATGCCACGACGGCTGCCGGAGAGATTGGAGGCCTTCGCTACGAACGCACCGAGGACGGGCTGGCTTGGACAACCTCCATCGTGTCGTTGAAGACCGATGGGCATCACCTCTTGCGCATGGAGGTGGTGTGCGAGGCGCTGACAACGCAGGTTCGCTTGCCTCCGCCGAAGAAGCCCTACTTCATCAAGCAGGCTCTTACCGAGCTTGGCGGTGGGGACGACGGAGAAGTCCCCGTGACGGACCGTCCCTTCAAGCTATCTGCCGGTGAAGAGAACGTGGCAGCCAGCCTGATCCTCGGAACGGCGCGCAATTCGCTGCCCATCGTGTACGTCAGCGCGGGGGTAGACGATCAACCGATGGTCGACCCTGACGAGCTAGCACGCTACGTCGGCGGCCTGGCTCATGTGGTCGTGGAGCCGAGCCGGGCCTTCTCCTACGGGGTCAAGCGCCTCACGAAGTCCAGGAACGTGTTTGGCGGAACGGTAGGCGTGTACTGGCCGAACTCGGACCGACGAAACAGCTATTTCTCGGACGACGGTGACAGCGACCGGGCGTCTAGGGCCTTGGCCATTGACGTCGCCAAGGACATCCGCGTTGCCCTTTCCAACCGACGACAAAGCTCCGATTGCACCTGGGCCCACCTCAAGGAGGCCGTGGCCAAGAACACGTACGAGCAGCTGAAGCTGGCAGGATCGACCGAGGTGGACAAGTTCATCTCCGCGTTCGACGATGAGAGCAAGGCCAAGGAACTCGTCATCACCGAGCGCGGGCAGGAGATTGAGCGGCTGAAGGCCGATCTACGCCGGCTGCGCAGCATTGAGCAGTCCAGCGAGGCAGGCCTGCTGAAACACGGCGACGAAGCCGACCTCTACGACGGCGAGGTGCGAGACATCGTCTCGGCGGCGCTCAAAGACGCACTCGACCGTGTGGCGCAGCCCGGCAGCCGTCGCGATCATGTCCTGCGAGACCTACTTGAGGCGAATGAGCCGGGCGGCGAAGCCGAAAAGATGCGCGAGGAGTTGAAGGGACTACTGCGGGACTACCGGAGCATGGACGGCAAGACAAAAACGGCGCTCACGCGGCTGGGCTTCGACCTGTCGGATGACGGCAAGCACTGGAAGGCCGTCTTCCAGGGCGACCCACGGTACACCTTCGCCTTTCCGAAGACTGGCAGTGACCATCGCGGCGGGTTGAACATGGTCAGTGACATCAACAGCAAGCTGTTCTGAGGCGCGGCTGCTATCCGTCGAGCACCTCGCTGTTCGTCGACAATCGCCCCATGGGGCTTGAGGTCGCGTTCCGGTCAAAAGAGTTGCGTTCGACATGTGAGAGCCCCGCGAGGGCCAAGCGTGAGCTTGGGGAAAGTGCCGCCGCCGCATTGCGTAGGTATCTCGCCGACCTGGAGGCCGTTGAAACGGTCGCTGAGCTGGTGGAGATGGGGCTGGAATTCGAGAATTGCGGGTCGAAGGTGGGACTGATACGGTTTGGGCTAAGTGAAGGGCGACACCTCTACTGCGAAGTGAACCACCAGCATGTGCCGATGAGCGGTGAAGCCGTCGACTGGACGAAGGTCTCGAGGCTGAAGGTCATCCACATTGGAGGCGACCTGTGACGCGCTCTGCCGAGTTCTCCCCAGCATGGGCGTCCCCACCGGGCGAGACTGTCCGGCAGCTGGCCGCCAAGAAGAACCTTCGGTCTGACGACCTCGCGCAGGCGGTTGGGCTGCCCCCAGAGGACTTGACGCAGCTCTTCAACGGCGAACTGCCGATCACTGCGGCTCGTGCCAAAGGCTTGGCTGGTGTCGTTGGGGCCAGCGTGCGTTTCTGGCTGGCACGCGAGGCGCAATACAGGCGTGACGTCCAGGCGCTGCAGGACGACAGCAGGCAATGGGTCTCAAGCCTTCCGTTTGCGGACATGGCCAGGTACGGGTGGTTGAAGACAGCAACCTCGACGGGCGAGAAGCTACGGCATGCCCTGGAGTTCTTCGAAGTCAGCACCGTTGACGAGTGGCGCGACAACTGGCTCTCGGATCGAGCCGGCCTTACCGCATATCGCACCTCGCCCGTATTCACGGCGCAATCAGCGTCGGTCGCTGCTTGGCTCAGACAGGGCGAACTGGCTGCGGCGGAGCTGTCGGTGGGCACCTGGTCGCGCGAGTGCTTTGAACGCTTGTTGCCGTCCTTGAAGTCGCTGACCCGTGTCCGCGAGCCTGCCGAGTTCATCCCTCAGCTCCAAGAGCAGTGCGCTGCTTGTGGCGTCGCAGTTGTCATCGTGCGTGCGCCGAAGGGCTGTCCTGCCAGCGGCGCGACCCGCGTCAAGAATGGCAAGGCAATCTTGCAGCTCAGCGTTCGCTACCTACGCGACGACAGCTTCTGGTTCACGTTCTTCCACGAAGCCGGCCACCTGGTGCTGCATTAGGACCGTCTGTTCCTTGAGTGGTCCGACCGGCGTGAGCTGGATAGCCACGAAGAAGCCGAAGCGAACAAGTTCGCTGGCCAAGTGCTCATCCCGCCGTCGGAAGAGGCGGCCCTGCGGGCGCTACCCCATGAGTACCGGAACATCATGCGGTTCGCGAAGAACCTCTCCATCTCGCCCGGCATCGTGGTCGGACAGCTTCAGCATCGCGGGCTGGTACGTCAGGACAAGCTGAACTTCCTCAAGAAGCGTTATTCCTGGGCTGAGTAGGCCTAGCCTCGGAAGGCCTGGTAGAGGTTCGGGCTCTTCTGCCAGTTGCACATGGCGTCTTCCATCACTTGCATGCCGACGCCGAGATGCTGCTCAAGGGCGGCCACGCGCGCCTCCAAGACGCGGGCGCCGGTGTTGGAGTCGATCTGGCCGTCAAACAGCAGCCGTGCGCCGCGCTTCGGCCCGGTCGCCTCGTTCATGTATGTCGAGTCCGCTTCGATGTTGGCGAGCCCGACCTTGCTGAGCATGGTGAGGTAGTCGAAGCGGCCCGTGCGGCCGAAGCGCATGACCGCGCGCATCTGCTCATAGAGCACGTTGAAGGCGCGACGTGCATTCCCGTTCGCTCGCGCCTGCGCTTGAGCAACCATTGCCGCGTGCGAGCCGAAGCCAGTGATCCAGTCGACATAGCTGCGGACTACGGCGCCCGTCCCCTTGGGGCCGGGCTTGAGCGACTCGTACTTGCGGTGGTTGCCGAACTTGCCGGTGAACGTGTCGTAGTTGTCTTCGACCCAGTCAGCATAGGCTTCGGGATCATTCAGGACGCGCACCCATGTCCACGGCGCGGCTTCAGAAGCGCCATAGAGCTCAGCTGAAAGCAGCCACTTGGTCCGAAGGTTGTACCCGCAGTGTGTGGCCAGGAAGACGAGCCAGAAGGCCTCCTCAGTTTGCCCTGCAGCCACGGCGGCCCTGATGGGGTCAAAGGAGGGGCTGCGCGGATCGGATCGCTCAGCGCTGACGGCACGGGCGCGGACGGCCGTCACATACGACACCCGTTGAATGCTGTCGATGAGTTGCCAGACGAAGGCAAGCATGTTCTCGGGCGATGCGACGCCGTTCAGCGGCATGTTGTTCTGGTGAAAGGCGAGAAGCTGGGCTTCCAGGGCGAGCGCCCGCTGTTCCTTCTGTTGCGCGTTCATGCCGCAGCCTTTGATGCGTCGGTGCCGCCGTCGAAGATCGTGGCCTGGTCCTTGACCGAAGGCACCATCCCGTAGCGTTTGTTGATGTACATGGCGTAGACCTCGTCCGTCAGGCGCCGCTTCAGCCGTTTGATTTCGTTCTGGTTGCCCGTCGTCTTGCCTGCCTTGTAGATAGCCAGCAAGGTAGCTAGGTCGGCCCAGTAGGGCTCCATGGACTCCCGTGGGTCCAAAGCGCTTGCATCGCCATTCCGCACGGCCTCCTCGAATTCCAGCAATCTCCCAATGGAAGGCCAAGGGTCGCCCTGGGGCATTGGCGGCATAGGCCTCCTGGGCTGCCACCCTTCGTCGAGATACCGAATGGCCTTCTTGTCGTCTCGCTCGTACAGATGCAGGCTACCGACGGAGTGCCGGTACTCCCCCAATTCGACGCCCAGCGAGCGCGCTACCAGCTCCTGGATCATGGTGAACGCGAACACGTCGTGCGGTAGACCGAGCCAGGCGTCGTTGGACCGCATGGAGGTCAGCATGTGCAGCCGTCGATCCCGTATGACGAACTGCATCGTGCAGGTGCAGGGGATGTCCCTGTGGTACTCGAGCGTGTCACGGCGGTCGAACAGCTGGATCACCGCCTGGCGCGAGTCGGACTTACCCTTCAGCGACGAAATGACGCGCGCCAACTGATCGTTCGGGCGCTTGCCAAACATCCTGGGTCCGTACGCGCCGTAGATGGTCAGGCCATCGTCGGATAGGTTCTTGTACTCGGCGATGTAGTGCTCGATGAAGTCGAGCTCGTTGCTTCCGGCCAGCATCCACAGCAGTTCGCCAAGCGCGCTGAAAAGGATGCCGCGAGACTCGGTGCGGCTGAGGCGAAGGCGCGGGGCTGACAGCTTCAGCAGCGCGCCGTAGATTTCGCGAGCCGGGCCCTTCGTGGGTTCGATGCGCGTGCCGCGTGCCAGAAGCTGCCGATAAACCTTGGCCAGAAGGTCATCCAGGGAGTCGGCGCGGACGTACACGATGCGCTGAAGCCCTAGGCGAACAGGGCAAGCTGCGCGTCGCTGGGAGAACTTGCGACGGCTGGCGGGGGAACGAAAACCTGCCTGGCGATGCGCACGACCTCTCGAGGGCTGACGGGATGCGCTCCGCTGCGCAGGGCGTTCAGCCGCTGGTCGGCTGTGATGTCGTAGTGGGGGTGGCGCGCGCCGCGATGGAAGGCGCGGGCAGGTAGGCCAATGCGAGCTGCGAAGGCATGAAGCTCACCAAGGCTGTCCGCCGTCAAATGGCACCAGCCACGACCGTATTTAGGCACATCGGCATCGTCGACGTATACCAATTTTCTCCCCCCTAGGAAAAATGTAACACGGCTGTTAAGCGGCATGCGGAGGCCAGCTTCTCGGGCCGCGCGTCGGCCAAAAAGAACGCCCCGGACATGCCGGGGCGGCAAAGCCTCGTCGCTGTCATCGAGCCGAAGCTCCTGCTCAGGGAGGAAAAGCAGGAAAGCCGGCAACGCCGGCTTCAAGGCTGACTCTAGCAGGCGGTCTCGTAGCATCCGGTTCTATACAGCTTGAGGGCGACACATGGCTGCTGCGTGGCAGGACTATCAAGAGGAAGCTGCGGCCTTCTTTCGGTCGCTGGGGATGGATGCACAAACTGACGTTACGGTGCAGGGCGCCAGAACGAAGCACGACGTCGACGTGCTCGTGAAGTCGCACCATGTGGGCTTCGAGGTGACCTGGATCGTCGAGTGCAAGTGCTGGCAGAGCCCGGTGAACAAGCTACACGTACTCGCCCTGCGCGAGATAGTCGCCGACACCGGCGCTGACCGGGGCATGCTGCTGTCCGAGAGTGGCTTCCAGATCGGTGCGAAGGAGGCCGCAGCGCTCACCAACGTCCATCTGCAGTCCCTGGCCGAGTCTGAAGCCGCGGCGAGCGCCGAGGTCATCGCCATGCGGCTCGCCGAGCTCAATGACCGGGCGCAGAAATGCAGAGCCACCTACTGGGAGCTTCCGAAGTCCCTCCGCATCGAGCACGGCTTACGGCCTGATGTCGGGGAATTTGGATACTCGGGCGATGCCGTCATCAAGCTCGCGGAAAACACCATCCTGAAGGCTTTCAGGGGCGTCTACCCGTTCGAAGCCGACTACATGTCCCGGGCGGCGTCATCGTGGGTCTTCCCAGAAGTGCTGAACTCTCCCCAACTGGTCGTAGCGCACCTGGAGCCGCTGGTCGCCGAGCTAGAGGGCAAGCTCGCAACGTGTGTTGCAGCGCTACCCGCCGACCATCCGCTGCGATTGGGCAATGGCAGTTAGACGAGAGGAGTTCGCGGCCCGCCGGGAGCTGGTGCTCGCTGGTCTTGAGCGCATCGGCCTGCCCCTGCCAGGGTCGCGCTGACGCCCGGGAAGGACTTCGGTCGGTGCGGAGACGACACGCTTGTCCGGCTCTCCTGTGCGGCATCGACCGTGAGCCTGAGGGCGGCGGTCCGACTGGGCCAACTGATGATGCGGCTTTCAACCTGAACTAAAGCGTCGACAGGGTGCCGGTCCAGACTGGCCGGCCGGCATCGCAAGCAAGCCCGTTTGATACTGTATTCGTATCGTGCTCAGTACAGATCAGTACGATACGGAACGTCTCCCGACGACGAGTGTGACATCGGGCATGTCATCCGAGGTCCGTTGCCATCTGCTAAGTTGTTGATTTTGTTAAGGCGCTTCTCTGCCTTGGCGAAAAAAACGTGCCGAGGCATATATCAGTACCGGTTATAAATAGCGCTGTGTGACATCCGGCAAGGTGGACATGTGAGCGTCGAGATAGCAGCCCTCTTAGCCGCCAATGGTCCGATGACCAGTGGTTCTCTGGCCGCAGCGTTGGCAGCCAAGCTGAACATCACGCCCGCGGCTGCTCGCAAGCGCATCGAGCGACGCACGTTGTCGGTCCGTGCAGTGAATCTGGTGCTTCCGCGTGGCGCCCAGTTCCTGTACCTCGAAAGCCAGTACGGCAGCCCGAAGTTCTGGGATCGCCTGGCCGCGGCCCTGATGGATGGAAACGGTGCGTATGCCCGTGCCATCAAGGCGCTCACTGCCCGGGGCGGGATCGTTCCGGCCATGCACTTCTCGGCGGCTGCAGGCACATCAGATGGGCAGCGGCAGATTTCCAGCGATGAAGTCGTCAAGCGGCTCGTGGATGCGGAGTTGCTGCAAATGGTTGAGATGCCCGGCGTCGGGCCCTGCGTGGCATTCGCCCGTGGCGATTCATACCTTGACGACCGCTATCCCGCAGTTCGTGCTCGGCTCATCGCCGAGAGGGTGCTCTTGCAGTCGATCCAGGAGTGGGCAGCCAAGCTCGGACTCGGCAGCTTCAACTCGTTCAAGCTGAGGGCTGACAGGACGGGGACGGCCCCGTTGGTCGGCGCGTTCAGCTGGGACTTGTCCGCGCCATCCTTCCTCGGCCCGCTGGCTGACTGGTCAAGCTCGGCGAAGCCTAAGCCCGGCTTCCTTGTCATCGACGTGCTCATGACCGAGGTGGTGGGTGTCGACGACGTCAGCCCGTTTCTCTACAAGTGCGCCACGCTGCGGCAGTTCCGTGGGATGGGCCGTTGCTTGCAGTTCTTCGTCGCCAACCGCTATTCGCCAGGTGCGCTGGACCTCATCCGTAGGGCGGGCATCGTTCCAGCGACGCCCGAATCTCTGTTTGGGACCGACGTGGCCAAGGCTCTGCTGGAGTTGCTCAGGACCCTGAGTCAGGCGGCGGAAAAGGCTGTCGACCCGGTCCTGTTCAGCCAGCTGTTCGAGCGCTTGGGCAAGGCGGAAGGTGCGGCGGGCACCCTGCGAGGGGCCCTCTTCGAGTTCGTCGTGGCGGAAGTCGTTCGCGTACTTGAGCCGCCGGCGGACATCACCCTCAATAAGATTTATCGTGAGGGCGGCAAGGACGTGGCGGAGGTCGATGTACGGGTCATCGTCAAGAACCGCTACATCCGGTTCATCGAGTGCAAGGGCCTAGTGCCTGGCAACCTGCTCAGCGACGACGAGGTCGACAAATGGCTGAACAAGCGCCTGCCGGTCGTCCTCTCACAGACACGCAAGAACAACGAGCTGTCCAAGCTCGACCTTCGATTCGAACTCTGGGTGACCGGCGAGTTGAGCACGGAAGCCAGGGCCATGGTTGCAGTGGCCCAGGAGCGGGCGGCTGGGAAGGGCTACTTCATCGAGGTGCTTTACGCCGCTGACATCGACCACCTGGTCGGCTTGGTCAAGGACCCTTCATTGCGGAAGGTGGTCGATCAGCACTTCCTGCAGGCGCCGATGGCGTTCCCCGATGCGGTTATCAACCCACTCAGCAAACGCAGCATCCCGCAGGGCCTGTTCGGCTTCGAAGAAGTTGAGCCGGAGACTGCTGTCAAGTTGCCGAGCACCAGCCACATCGCGATTGCGGCGCCACCCACTCCGGTTTCCATCGCAGGACCAGCACCGTCGCAGGCGCTGAGCCGGTAATCGGCTCGCCTTGAGCCGAGCGAGCTAGTCGGGCGCGGCATGGGATACGCATAGGACCTCAAAACCACGGTCGATCATTGCTTGGAACGGCTTGGTCATTGGCGCGACATCTGCACCTAATTTGGACGGCGCATCGGCTTCAACTGCACAACCTTGGAGCCAGACTGAAGGGCAGTGACTTTTTGTTCTAGGCTTTGTACGAGCAGAAGGAGGCGCGCGTTCTCACTTGCGAGTCCTCGGTTTTGGACCTTCAGGTCCGCAAGCTCCGCGCGCAGTTCCGCAGCTCGGTCCTCGGACCGCTTCGCCGCGGTGCGCTGCTTTTCTAGCTGTTGTTTGGGCCCACGGCCGCTCACCTCGCGAATTTGGTCAGCGATGTCCGGGTACTTGGTGTGAACGAGGGTGTGACTGACGCCGGCTTCGCGAGCAACGGCGCTGATAGACGGGCCAGGCTTCCCGGCCTTGGCGGCATCTCGCTTTAGCCTGGCGAACGCCAGGGTCAGCTTCTTCCGGGTGGTGAGCTCTTCAGACATCGGCGGTCTCGTCGTCAGGTTGTTCAAGCTGTGCGAGGACGGCTTCGGCCGCTGCGAGGCCCTTCGCCGCCTTTGCCCTGCCGCCAGGCCCAATGTCGTCGAGCTTGGACAAGTCCTCGTGGTCCTGACGAAGGTTCTGCCACACCTCTCGGAAGTTGTCGTCGATGACGCCGTTGCCGCAACTGCCGCACTGGGGAGCATCGAAAAGCCCTTGCCCGCCACAGTCCTTCGCCTCTGCCAGGCACCAGCTGTGCCCTGTGCTCCGGATGTTGATGCCCTCCCGGATGCTGTCAACGAACTCGCGCCGGGTCTTGAAGAAGATGGGCTGGTGATGCTTGCCTGCGTACGCCTTGATTCGGGCACCCAGGCCGCCGGCCAGCGGCGTCGATCCATCCAGCCAGTGGTCGACCAGCGCCATGTCGAAGAAGCCTGTCTCCGTCTCGATGAGCTCGTAGAGCTCCCTGTCGGTCTCGGACAGCTCGGCGTACCACTCCGTCATGAGCACGCTCGCGTGCTTGAAGTGGCGCTGCAGCGTCACCATGTCGATGCGCGGCCCCTTGTTCAGATGCACGACGATAACGGCGTAGGTGCGGCGGAACCGGTGGGTGGCAAGCGGCACGCCGAGCTTGATGCCCTTGCGTGCAGCGAAGGCCTTTAGTTGCTTGTTGTGCGACTTGGTGTCGGTTGAGACAACGCCCCGCGTCGACTCGCTCAGGAACAAGCGGTCGGCATTGCGCTCAAGCTCAAGAATATGCGCCGCCAGCCTGGCTCTTTCCGCTTCTGTGGTTGCGGTTGTGAACTGCTCTCGCATGACAGGCAGCTCAGCGGCGATGCGGGCTCGCAAGGGGGCAGAGTGCCATTCGAGGGCGTCGGAGGCCTCTTTGGCCACTTCAGGTGCCAGCCAACGCATCGGTCCGTCGCCGATCTTGCGCGTCGCGGCCTTCAGCCACCAATACGTCTCACCGTCGACCGTGTCCGGATAGACGCAGCCCACCTCCGCCTCGCCAAGCTCATGGACGCGGCAACCCGTGGTGATGCCGAGGACGATGTAGGCCGCAGTCCGGATGTCACTGACGGCGGACTCGAACTCAAGGGCGTCTCGGAAGCCAGCAGCTCGCACCGCCGGCTTCTTGACGTCGTCACCCCATACCCTCCGGTCCCAGGTGACCTTTGCGGCCTCCCACTGTTCAGCCAGGTCGTCACGCAGACGCAGTAGGGTTGGTGCCCTGGTCAGGTGCTCTCTGGCGGCCACGAACAATGCTGACGCCTCAGCGAGCGGGATGAGCTCAGTACGGCGGTCGTTGACCGCGTCAGGCTCCCAGAGCGCGCCGAGCTGGTCAAACCGCAGCGCGGTCGCAGCTTCGTCGGTCAAGCTGTCGAGCATTGCTCCCCGAAGCTCGTGTACCTTGCGCAGGATGGCAATGTGGCTGGCCAGGCTACGGTCGTAGAGACCGTCGTCGCGAAGCTTCTGGATGTACCTGGTCAAGTCGGCAGCGCGGACGTCGCCGAAGCGCCTGATGCCTTCTGAGCTGGCCCACTTCGCGAAGGCATTCAGGATGACGTGCCGTTTGGGGATCGTCGACGGGTCCAGTCGGACACCGCCAGGAGCTTTGCGGTATGTGAGCGCAGCGGCTGCGCTTCGCATCGACGGAACCCACTCGTCAGGAGTCTTGGCCCAGACAATCTCCTTGTCCTGCTTGCCGCGGGCTGCGCCGGGGAAGAATGGCGTGTAGTTCCAGACGGGGTCACCGTAGCGAGAGAGCGGAATGCGCTCGCCGCCCGCCAGCTGAACGTACGAGATGACGAGGTCGTCTCGCTCCGCCGGCGACAGCTCCAACGCAGCCGCATGTAGCTCATAGGCCAGGGCAGCGCTCATTGGATGGACCTCAGTGCAGCTAAGACCGACGGAGACCGCCACATCGGGTGTGGTTCGGAGCGGGCGCGAGCCCTCTCTCGTTCCACGACCGTCGCATCGAACTTCGGCGCGATGTCGCGGTCAATCACCCTCGTGACCCAGCCGAAGAGCTTGCGCCAGTTGTCTTGGCCAATGTGGCTCCGCTGCGAAAACAGCGCCCAATAGAACGAGAACAGCTTGTAGAGGTCGTCCTGGATGATGACCTGAGACTTGCATCGGAAGCACGAGAGGAAGTCGACACAAGGCGAGCCGTCCTTCGGCGCGAACTCGCCGTTGAAGGCATCCTTGCAGCCGCTGTGCGGCGTGTTGTCCCTCGGGCCGGCAGCCGACAGGGTGTCCACCAGCACCTCGCCTGCCATGCGATGTTCGTCGAGCATGTCGGGAGTGACTGCGAGGTATCGCTGAGCGGCAGTCGGCGTGTTCGATCCGCTTCGCGCCGTTGCGAGCAGGTCGCCCTTGGACGCTCGCCAGACGCGATTGAGCTTGGTGTTGCGGAAGAGCTGGCTGCTCATCTTCAGGCGGGTGCCGTCGTCGCGCACAAGGGCGTGACGCGACGTGAATGCGTTGGCGACGGCGCTCAGCGTCTCGGTCGTCATGCCACGGGGTGCACCATCGAGCTCGTAGACCCACAGCAAGCCCTCCAGCTTCGTGCCAACCGCCAGCTTGGCCGCACCCTCGGTGAGGCCCAGAACGCGCTCACAGAGCTTATAGACGTCCAGCGACACCACCCGAGACTCAGGCTCCAGCGGCGTCTTGGTGCGCTTGTTCGCCCGGCGCTTGAAGGTCACCAGAATCCTCGTGTTCACGCGCGGATGACTCATGAAGCACTTCTGCAGGTCCCGAGGGATTTCGAGGAACGGGGTGGGGTTGACGCCGGTCTTCAAGAAGATGGCAAAGACGCACAGCCCCAATTGCGTCGACGGTGTGCCGGGGTGGGTGCCGTCGTACACCTGGGCAACCTGCATCGCCAGCGGGCGGAGGATGCGCTCTCGTTCGCCATCAGACAGAGGCAGTATGTGGTTGCGGCGCCGGTTGATGTCAGTGGCCCCCGGGAAAGGGTTCTTAGGAAACAGCCCATCCCTTGGCAGCAGTTTGCGATCTGCAAGTGCCTCCAGCACGGTCTTGACCTTCTGGTAGACCGTCCGCGCAGTGTTCAACGACCACAGCTCGCCGTCGGGCTTCAAACGGGTCGCGAGCCAACCGGCAAAGACCTCAATCGTCTCGGCGTTGATGCTGTCCAACGTCGGTGGTGTGCCCGCAGAGGCGCGCTCAACGCAGAACCTGAACCAGTGAATCACGCCGCCGTTGGCGATGGTTTTCAAGGCCAAGGGCTTCGGTCTGCCGCGCGCAACCATGGCGCGCATCTCCAACGTGATAGCCGACACCGTGTCATCGAACCCATGCCCGAGGTACTCCCACCAATCGAACTCCGCGTCGACGCCATGAGGTAGCGGGATCACGAGAGCGCTCACGGCCGCACGTTCGAGCGTCCTACTCGTCGGGAAAATGGGGATCACCGGCTTCGGTGGCGGCCCTCCGACCCCGAAGTCCTTCTTCTTCGCCATCTACTTCTTCTCTGCCTCGTTCAGATACCCCAGCGCCAACTCGTCAATCTCCGCTTGGTAGCGGGTGCCGTAGACGTCCTCGATTGAATCCAGCAGATGCAGGTAGCGTTCTGTGTTGGTTGTCTTCGAATGGCCCAGAAGACGCTTGAGAACCACGAGCGGCGAGCTCCTGAGCCTGCCGGCACGCTTCAAGTCCTCGAGGGAGGCTAGCGTATGGGTGGCAAACGTATGCCTGAGCATGTGCGGGTGGATGTGGAATCCAGCACGCTTCCCTAGGCGCGCCATGGGTGACACGAAGCCGTCGGCGACGAATGGCACGCCAAACCGGGTCAGGAGCAGCACTCCGCTGTCGGCGGGGCCTCCCTTCGCCCGAGCCCTCAGTCGTGGCCTAACGGCCTCTCGATACTGCCAGAGCAGGTTCATGCACCGCACCGACAGTCGCACTGTTCGCTTCTTGTCGTTCTTGGTGTGCATGTCCTTCGGATCAAGGGTCACGGGCACCGTCTTCACCTTGGGCGATAGCCTGCTGGTGTCGACGACGTACTTCATCGGGAACGTCGCGAGCTCCTCCGCTCTCAGCCCGGCATTCAGGCTCAGGTGCAGGACGGCACGGTGCGTTGGATTCGTCGCGTGTTCAAACGCTGCGTCGATCTGGCCACGCGACAGCACCATGTCTGGCACGTCGTCGTCGTTCTCAGGCAGATGCAGGTTGGACGCCGACCGTCGGCCTCGAGTTGCCGAGGCGTGCGCAAGCACCCCATCAGCGCTAGATGAAATGACTTCACTTCGGGTGAAGGGCAGCTCATCAATGCGCCCGACCCGCTTTGCCCATTCGTAGAAGCGCTCGATGGTCGCGCGCTTGTCGTTGACGTAGCCAGGAGCATTGCGGACGTCGGTGTCGCACCATCGCACGTAGGCAGCTAGTGGTGAGAGCTGTCCACTACCCTCAGCTGGGATGTGATCCCAGGCCAGACGCTGCTCCAGGTAGCCGAAGTAGTCGTACATGTGCCGGCCATAGGCAGCCCACGTTTTCAGGTCTCGCGCGCCACCGCGGTTGAGGAGGTCGTCCACGAAGAAGAGCAGGGCGACCTCAACAACTGCACCCGAGGCGTCCACGAGAATCGGGAAGCCTTCGTAGTGCTGACCGTCGACTGCAAAGTCCTTGGTGCTGAAGTAGAGGTTCATAGGCCCCTGCCCACCAAGAGGTTCACCGCATCGACGAAGTCGAGTCGGTACAACTGCATCGCTAGATCAATCGAGCCACCTCCACCCTCCCGGGTTCTGGTGTCGTACCACTTTGGGCCATTGACCAGCAGCTCGCACTCACCCTTTGAGGTGGAACAGTGCCACCGCTCAGTGTTGGGGTCCTTTGTTGGGATGAACGTTGAATCGCGCTTGAAGTGGCCATCCAACCGCCCGAAGGCCGTGGTGCATGCGGTGGCCCGCAGCCGCTCCAATACGGCAACTCCGAACGATCTGCGCTGAATGGCCACCCTTCCTCCTGCTCGGTGGGGCGGAGGGCTACTCGCCTCTAAAAGAGGCTGGGGCTACTCGTTCCCGTTGTTCGGGGGCGGAGCCTACATGCTTCGGGATGGGGTTACAAGTGGATGTCGGAAGAACAGCCGATGTCCACACCGACCGCAGCCGGGATGATGGCCTTGACGGTGGGGATGACCGAGCCGACGGTGGCGCCGATGCCGAAGTGCACGTCGGGCATCGCGGCGATGTGCTTGAAGACGATGGGCAGGCGGGCCGCGTTCTGCAGCTGGCGCTTGGCCGAGTCTTCGACTGGCACGCCTTGCGTCCACATCTTCAGTGGCACGCCGCCGGGGACGTCTTCGTGGATGTGTTGGGGTTCCATGATTGTTCTTTCTATCAGTAGGTCAGGTGGTCGAACACAGCGTCCACCATCACGGGGAAGGGCGCGCAGGTGTTGGACGGTGTCTGTTCGACCTGATCCAGGAAATGAGGGAGCAGCAGCTTCATGGTGAAGGCCGCCTTGGTGTCGAGCGACAGCGTCCAGTCCTTGAAGACTGCCT